>JBFWIP010000047.1:0-16996 GCA_050255935.1 Desulfobulbus sp. | reverse complement strand
GAACGCATGACCGGTTTGGCCCGCAAACTGATGGGGCTGCCGGCAAATTTTGCCGCCACCGCCGCCAACCAATGGTTTGAGCGCACTCTGGATGATTCCGCGATTCGGCGAATGGATATGGCGCAAGCCTTTTTATTGACGGATGCAATTCTGAAGCTCTACATTAACATAACCAACGATATGGTTGTTTATCCGAAGCAAATCGAAAAGCATCTTCGCGAGGAATTGCCGTTCATGGCCACCGAAAAAATCCTCATGGCCTGCGTTGAACGCGGCAAGAGCCGTCAGGAAATGCATGAGGTGATTCGCGAGCATTCTGTTGCCGCCGGTTTCGATGTCAAGAACAAGGGCTTGGACAACAATCTCCTGGAGCGGTTGGCCAAGGATGAACGGGTTCCGTTTGACGCCAAGGAACTAGATGCCCTGGTCGGGGATTACCAGCAATTTACCGGACGGGCCGCAATGCAAACCAGTGAATTCCTCAAGGAGCAGGTTGCCCCGGTCCTGGAGAAATACCAGGATCTGTTGGGCGATGTCGATGCCACCCTCACCGTCTGATTCCAAGGTATCAGGGCACAAACCCGTGGCTGCCATTGTCCAGTGGTATCTCCTCATCAGGCCGGAGAAGATCAGTTGGCTCCGATTCATCGTTGAAGGCTATGACGGGCTGGCCATCGTCTCCACCGTTTCGGCGAAACAGGGGCTGGTCCGGGTCCAGACCCTGGACTGTCTTTTTATGGACGCCATGCGCCTTATCGCGGCCCTGGCGGAAGACCTGACCCCCTACCCTGTTCGGCGCGCCGGCCGACCAATGCCTTGATGACGGAAAAAGGACGAGCATGAGCAAAAAACTGTATATCAAAACCTTTGGCTGCCAGATGAACGAGCGGGACTCCGAAATCATGGAACAGCTCCTGGCAGGCCAAGGCTACGTGCCCGCCAGCAGTGCGGCCAATGCCGATGTCATCTTGATCAACACCTGCAGCATCCGTGAAAAGGCGGAACAGAAGGTGTTCAGTCTTCTGGGACATTTGCGTGAGGAAAAGGCGCGCAACCCCAATCTGCTCCTCGGAGTCACGGGTTGCGTGGCCCAACAGGAAGGTGAACAGATCCGGGAACGAATGCCGCATGTGGATCTTGTTGTCGGCACGCAGCAGATTTTCCGCTTGCCGGAGATCCTGGAACGCCTGACCCGCAAAATAACGACACGGGAGATCGCCACCAACCTCGAGGCCTCCTTCGTCATCCCCCCGTTTCAAAAACTGCTTGAACAGGCACCGCCCTCCTCCACCGCGCCAAGCCACAGGCGGTTTGTCACCATCATGCAGGGCTGCAACAACTTCTGCAGTTATTGCGTGGTTCCGGGCACCCGCGGCCGCGAGATCAGCCGGCCGGTGGGGGATATTGTCGAAGAGGTTGAAATCCTGGTCAGCCAGGGAGTGAAGGAAATCACCTTGTTGGGGCAAAATGTCAATTCTTACGGCCAGACCAATACGGTTGCCGACAAGCCGGTCAAATTTCCCGGGTTACTGCGCCGGGTAGCGGCAGTCGGCGGCCTGAAACGGCTGCGGTTCACCACCTCCCACCCCAAGGATCTGACCGATGATTTGATGCGTTGTTTTGCCGAACTCGACAACCTCTGCCCGCATTTCCATCTGCCGGTGCAATCCGGATCCAATGCAGTGCTGAAGTCGATGAACCGCAAGTACACGGTGGAACAGTATCTGGACAAGGTCGAAGCCCTGCGCCGCTACCGCCCGGATATTGCCTTGGCCACCGATATCATTGTCGGCTTTCCCGGTGAAAGCGAGGCTGATTTTGAAGCGACCATGAGCCTGCTCAACCGGGTCCGTTTCCATGGGTCCTTTTCCTTCAAATATTCTGATCGCCCCCATACCCGGTCTGCAGAGTTCACGGACAAGATCCCCGAAGAGGTCAAGGGCCAGCGGCTAATGAGATTTCAATCCCGCCAAGATGAAATCTCTTTGGAACGAAACCGCGAGCTGTTAGACAGAACAGTTGAGGTGATGATTGAAGAATGTGGTGAGACTTCCGCCAAGGGGCGGACCGGTGGAAACCAGTTGGTCCATTTCCCCCCGGCCACAGCAGATATTCATCCCGGTGACCTGGTCATGGTTCGTATTGATCATGCGGGCAAGCATTCCCTCAGGGGCACGGCCATGCCATCGGCGGAAAACACGGGAAAAGAATAAAGAAAACCACGAAAAGACCGTCGGTCTTTTCAAGGGCCAACTTTTTTGAGGCCCATTGGGTCGTTTTTCCATTTAACAAGCCGTTTTTTTGCGAGGCCATCATGATTGATTTCCACACCCATACTTTTTTCAGTGACGGCGCTTTGGTTCCCTCGGAACATGTTCGCCGGGTCGAGCATATGGACTACAAGGCGATTGCCATTACCGACCATGCCGATTCCTCCAACATCGGCATTCTCATCCCCAATCTCATCAGAGTCGCCAAGGACCTCAACGCAGTCAACCGGACCCAATTGGTCGTGGGGGTGGAACTCACCCATGTCCCCCCGCCGTTAATCGGCCCCTTAGCGGCTGAATCACGGGCGCTTGGGGCCCAATTGGTGGTGGTCCACGGTGAAACCCCGGTGGAGCCGGTATTGGCCGGGACCAACCGTGCGGCCCTTGAGGCGGATATCGACCTCCTGGCCCATCCCGGTTTCATCTCGGAAGAGGAAGCGGCCCTTGCGGCCGAAAAAGGCATCCTGCTCGAACTTTCCGGTCGCAAAGGGCACAGCCTGACCAACGGTCATGTCGCCAAGATGGCGCAAAAAACCGGCGCATTGTTGGCGATTAACGCCGACGCCCATGCGCCGGGCGATTTTCTTTCGAGCGAAATGGCGGAAAAGGTTGGCCTCGGGGCTGGATTATCTCTTGATGAGTACCACAAAATTCGACGAAATATGGAACAGTTGCTCAACAAACTTCCACCGATCGTTTAACCTTGCCGTTCCCGCAAAAGCGACCTGCATTTGATTGAAGCCGGAAACGCCGTTCTCGTTTTTTTTACGAGAACGACCAATTCCCCTCAGTTGAATTGTTGCCAACCCACCATCTTTTTCGGGGGAAAATATGCATTATCAAGGCCCCATCTATCGACCGCCGAGTGAAGCGAACAGCATCCTGCTCCAGGTCACTACCGGTTGTTCCCATAACAAGTGCACCTTCTGCGGCATGTACAAGGGACAGCGGTTTTCCATCAAGCCCGATGCCATCGTTGATGAGGATATCGAGTATGCGGCCAAGCATTTCGCTTATGCCAAACGGCTGTTCATTTGCGATGGTGACGCCCTGATCGTTCCCCAACCGCGGCTCCTGTCGATCCTCAAGCAGATTAAGCACAAGCTGCCGCAGATCAACCGGGTCGGCATTTACGCCAACACCAAGGGGCTAGGCATGAAAACCGAGGCCGAATTAAAGGAATTGCGCGACCACGGTTTGGGAATTCTCTATATGGGGCTTGAAAGCGGCGATGACGTGACCCTTGCCAGGATGAACAAAGGCGCGGATGCGGAAAAAATGACCGCCATGGGCCAAAAGGCCAAATCGGCCGGAATCCCGCTCTCGATCACCGTCCTTCTGGGAATTGCGGGCCCGGAGCGTTCCCACATCCATGCCGTGGAGACCGGGCGCGTGCTCAGCGCCATTGATCCTGAATACGTGGGCGCGCTCAGCCTGATGCTTGAACCGGGGACCAAACTCTATCAACAGTATCAGGCCGGCACCTTTGCCCTGCCCGAGCCCATGGCACTGCTCCAGGAATTACGCACCATCATAGAACATACCGATCTCAGCAACGGCTTGTTCCATGCCAACCACGCCTCCAATTACCTGCCGATCCGGGCCAAACTTCCCGAGGAAAAGGCCCAGACCCTGGCCCTGATCGACGCGGCCCTGGCCGGCAGCCTGGCGTTGAAGCCGGAATATCTCCGGGCGCTCTAACCCTCCTGATTTCTCAGGTTGGGTGCTGCGCAAAACCAGGTCTGGTGATGATCCCTTTCCCTTATTCACCTTCTCCCGATCCCCTCATTCTGCGGAAAAATCATGTGCCGCCCCAACGAACACGAACGATTGGTTGAACTCAGTACCTCCTTCATTGAACTCGACAAGCTGCTCAAACGTGAAAACCTTGCCGCAAGCGGCGGTGAGGCCCGTTATCTAATCAGCGAGGGATTGGTGGAGGTCAACGGCCGGGTGGAAACCCGTAAACGGAAAAAACTTTACACCGACGATATCGTGGTGTTCAACGGGGTGAAGTTGCGGATTCAGGGAACCCCTTCCCCGGCGGGAGACCAGGAAGGCAACGCCGAGGAAGGAGAGACATCAACGATCTGATTAACGGGTCAGCTTGACCAGCGCCTCCTGGTAACGGCTCTTGGTCTTTTCCAGAATTTCCGCAGGCAGCGGCGGTGGCGGTGGTTGCTTGTTCCAGTCCAGGGAGGACAGATAGTCGCGCAAGAACTGCTTGTCAAAGCTCGGCTGCCCCTTGCCCGGTGTATACTGATCAAGCGGCCAGAACCGGGACGAATCCGGGGTCAGCACCTCATCGACCAGAATCAATTGGTCGCCGTCCAGGCCCATTTCGAATTTGGTGTCGGCAATGATGATGCCCTTGGTCCGGGCATAGTCGGCTGCCTGCTGATAGAGATTGACACTGGCCGCAGCCATCTTGGCGGTCAAATCCTTGCCCACCAGTTCCTCCATCCGGGCAATCGAGATATTTTCATCATGCAGGCCTTGTTCAGCCTTGGTTGAGGGCGTGAAAAGCGGCTCGGCGAACTTGTCGGACTCCAGCATGCCCTCCGGCAGTTGGAAACCGCAGACCGTGGTGTTCTTTTTATAGGCGCTCCAGAAGGATCCGGAAATATAACCGCGGACAATGCATTCGATGGGCACCACTTTGGTCCGTTTGACCAGCATGGACCGGCCTTCAAGCTGATCGCGATAGGGGTGGCAGACGGCCGGGAATTCGTCGATTTCGGCACTGATCAAGTGGTTGGGAAGAATGTCGCCAAGCAACTTGAACCAAAACAAGGAAATCTCGGTCAGCACCCGCCCCTTCCCGGGGATGGGATCGGCCATGACCACGTCGTAGGCGGAAATGCGGTCGGTGGCCACCATTAACAATTTGTCCTCATGACCGGGGATTTCATACATATCACGGACCTTGCCGCGGTGCAGCAGGTGCAGGTCCGGGCAATCGGTGGCGATTATAGCCGTACTCATTCTCATACTCCTGAAACAAAGGTTGGTTTCATTGACAAAGCCTGCGCTATTGTCGCCGTTTCGTGCTCAAAATGCAACTGGGCTCACATGGAAGAGTCGATCTTGACAAATGCTCTCCTGCAGCCTTACTCTATTTAATCATTAACCATTTTGCCCGTAAGGAGGTGCAGCATGGCATTTATTCGATTTGTCGATCGTCCCGCTTTTCGCAATCCCTGGGCTGAGTTCGAACGAATCCGGCAAGGATTGGATGAACTTTCCCGCTCCTACGGGGAAAAGGGGAAGCCTCAGGGGCGGGCCAATGTCTTTCCGCCGCTGAACATCTACGAAGAACCGGACCGTCTTATTCTCACCGCCGAGTTGCCGGGGGTGAACGCCGAAGATCTCGAACTGTCAATCGAAGGCGATACTCTCACCCTGCAGGGCAAGCGTGAACACCGCCAGGACGAACCGGGTATTTCCTATCACCGCCGTGAAATCGAATCCGGCAGTTTCAGCCGTGCCATCACCCTTCCCGTCAAGGTGGATGCCGAGCGTGTCGCCGCCAAACTGAATAACGGCGTCCTGATCGTTTCCCTGATGAAGGCCTCTGAGGTCACCCCCCGCCAAATCAAAGTGTCCGCCGAATAATGGAGGAGTGCTGATGTCTGCCCAAGAACTGAAAATACAGGAAAAAAAGGCGGCACAACCCAACGGGGAAGCCACCAAGACCGACACCTACTTCGCCCCTCATGTCGATATTTTTGAAACCGAAAAGGATGTGGTGGTCCTCGCCGATGTTCCCGGTGCAACCCCGGACGGCATAGATCTCGCTTTGGAAGACAACATTCTCACCATTCAGGCCCACCGCGAAGAACCCAAACATCTGGGCCGACTGATTTTTGAGGAGTACGAAACCGGGCACTACCTGCGCCGGTTCACCGTGGCCGAAACCATTGATCAGGATCGGATCGAGGCATCGCTGGTCAATGGCGTCCTCAAGGTCCGTCTTCCCAAGGTCGGGCCGGCCCAACCAAGGAAAATCCAGGTGAAGATAGGCTGACCCTTCTTTAGCGTTCCTCTTAATCTTTTCTCTTGCGCCGAAGCTCCGGACAGGCGGAATTGGAGTATTCAACCAGTTCCGCCACCAACGACCCCACGACGATCTTGGAGTGGATTTCCACCGGTACACGGCAGCGGTCATCGGTGAGCCACAGGGTTGTATTTCCGTTTTTTTCATACAATCCCTTGAACTGCATTTTGGGTTGAACCTTTAGCGTCTTTTTTTTGCCGAAGACGGTGCGTCTGACATCCCGATCAGCGACCGCCACCTTGACCTCGTGCCGTTTTTTATCGGCAAAGGCGGGAACAACGATTTCCACCTTGCCGATATAGGCCAGGGCACGGGTGATGATAAAAGCGGAAAATTCGTTATATACCGTTCCATTGACCTGGAATGTCTCCACCTTGTTGTTGTTTTTTTGGTAGCGGACTGTTTTTTGTTCCTGATCATATTCGCTACGCCGGGCCGTCACCTTCCCATACCCTTCCTTTTGGTCCACCAAATAAAGGGTTGGCAGCTTCATCGGCCCGTCAACAAAGCAACGAAACCGGTCATCCACCGGATAAAACAGGGACAACGGTCCGTAGTCCTTCACTTTGGCCGCAATAACATAACCGGAACCGGGCTTTTTGACGGGACGAATTTCCAGATAGATATCACCAATCTTGACTCCACCGCTCCAGGAAACGGCATAATGCAGGGTCTCGTCACCGGAGAAGATCACCGCCAGGGTCTTGGGCAGGATTTCGCGTGGTTGCAGTTCGGTGGCCACAGGCGTTGTCCCTTCGGGGAAACCTGTACCGGCTGCAAGGCCAACAAGAAAGAAAGCGGCTACAACCGCGCGTGGCAATCGCATTTCAGTTCCCCGTTGCCAAGGCCAGGCAGGTGGCGCCAAAAAGGGTCAGGGAGATAATGCCGTTCATCGAGAAAAAGGATTGGCGAATACGGGAGAGATCCTTGGGGCTGACAATAAAGTGCTGATAGAAAAGCGCCGCGGCGGTGATGGCAATTCCGAGAAAATACCAATAATTGAGCTTCATGCATACACCGGTGAGGCTAAAAAGGACAAAGGCCAGCACATGGAACAGGACGGCGACGCGAAAGCCGTTTTTCCGGCCGAATATGGCCGGCATGGAAAAGAGACCGGCCCCACGGTCAAAGTCGGCATCCAGGCAGGCGTAAATACAGTCAAACCCAGCCACCCAGAACAGAACGGCCAGGGAAAGGATCCACGGGTATCCCTGGAGGGTGGCGGAAACGGCCACCCATCCCCCCAAGGGGGAAAACGCGAGGGCGATACCCAGCACCACATGGCAGAACCAGGTGAACCTTTTGGTCAGGGAATAGAACAGGGTCAACCCCAGGGCCAGAGGAGCTATCTTCAGGGCTAGGGGGTTGAGCATGAAACAGGCAAAAAAGAAAAGCAGACTCGCCACGATCACCATCATCCAGGACTGGACCAGGGTGACCTCGCCGGCCGGCAGGGCGCGGCCCGTGGTGCGGGGATTGGCCGCATCAAAATGACGGTCAACAATGCGGTTGAAGGTCATGGCACTGGTGCGGGCACCGACCATGGCGACCACCACCCAGAAAAACACCCCAACGGAGGGAATGCCCCGTTCCGCCAGGAATGCGCCCATCAAGGCAAAGGGCATGGCAAAGACGGTGTGCTGGAATTTAATCATCTCCAGGAGAACGGCGATTTTTTTCCACATGGTCAAATCCCCTGCCAACGTTTGATGGATGTTGATGAAACCGGTACGCCAAGAAGATCGCAGATCCGGGCGGCAAATTGCCGGGCCAGATCGTCCAGGGTTTTCGGATGCTGGTAAAATGAGGGGATCGGCGGACAGATGATCGCGCCGGCCTCATGGGCAGTAAGCATATTGCGAAGATGGGTACGATTCAGTGGTGTCTCGCGCACGGCAAGGATCAACGGGCGCCTTTCCTTGAGGGTGACATCGGCGGCACGGTGCAGCAGGTTGCCGCAGAATCCTCCGGCAATGGCGGCAAGACTGCCCACGGTACAGGGCAGCACCACCATGGCATCGTACAGGGTAGAGCCCGAAGCCGGTGGGGCTGTGAAATCATCAACGGCAAACCAACGGCTGATCCCCTGCAACTCCCCGGGTTCAAGACCGAGTTCATACTGCAGCACCTTGCGGCCGGCATCCGAGAGAATACCGTGGACCTCAACCTGAGCCGCTGCCAACAATTCCAGCAGCGCCGGTACGTACAGCATGCCGGTAGCACCGGTGATGCCGAGCAGGAGACGTTGACACGATCCCATACGGCTCAGTCCTTCACTCCACGATAAATGGAAACAATCCCGAATGTCAGCGGGATACGCGAAACCCGGGTAAAACCGGCTTCCCGCATCATGGCCATCAGCTCTTCCGGTTCGTAGAACGCCGCAATCGAGGCCGCCAGATATTGATAGGCCTCCTTGTCACCGGAAATCATCCCGGCAACAGCCGGAAGGATGCGGTTGAGATAAAAATTATAGATCGGTTTGATGATCGGGTTGGTGGGCCGCGAAAATTCAAGGATAAGGAGGTTGCCCGTCGGCTTGAGGATGCGATGCATCTCCTGCAGCCCCTGAAGTGTACGGGAGAGGTTCCGCACCCCGAAGGCAACGGTGCAGCCCCAGAAGCTGTCCGAGGGTGCTGGCAGGACTTCACCGTCTCCACAGACCGGATAGATGCGGTGGCTCCGGTCATCTTTGGGCAGGGTCTTGGCACCGGCCCGCAGCATATCCTCACAAAAATCGATCGATAAAACCCGCCGTTGTTTGGCCTGGCGGGCCAGTTCCAGCGACAGCGGCAAGGTCCCGGCACAGAGATCAAGGACCCAGCCATCGGTGAATCGGCGCAAAAGACGGGTGGTCCGCCAGCGCCAGTACCGATCAATCTGCAAGGAAAGCAGGGAATTAAGCAGATCATAGCGGCCGCTGATGGAGGAAAACTTTTCCCGGACGAATTGTTTCTTCTCCTCTGGGGATGGTAAGGTGTTCATGCAGTATTCGTTTTCCCGGAACCGGGTCCTCCTGTTTACGAAAAAATTTTCAGCGGCAATGCCCCGGCAGGTGCTTCTCCGCGATCCGTTAAATACCGGAAAAAACGTTCAAGGGCTTGAATCTTGATCGGGGCGAGATCATGTTGGATCCCCATGAGGTAATGGGAACAGGCCTCGCAGTCCATGGGGATGCGTCGGGCGACCCGGTCGCATATTTCCCCCATGCGCAAGGCACCCTGATCGCGGCAATCGACTAAAGCCTGCCGCACCAGGCGGGCCGCCTCCGGTTGCCGGGCAAGAAAGGCCTCGCGAACCGCACAGACGGAAAAGACAAAGGGGAGCCCGGTGGCCTGGTGCCAAACTTCCCCAAGGTCCAACTGCACCGGGTAACGCTTTTCGACAGTGAGCCGAAGCGCATCATCGCCAATGGCAAGCACCGCAGCGGCCTTCTCCTTGCCGTCTTGGTGTGCATACACCTCGCCGATTTCGTAGCGGGGACGAACGCCGTAAAATTCCTCGAGAATGATCTTGACCAAGCGGATGGAGGTGTCCGACTGCCGGGTAAGCTGCACCAGTGTACCGTCAAGCTGTTCCGGAGGAACCTGGGAAAAGAGGAAGACCGAGCCCACCGGGCCGGTGGCACTGATGGAAAGGTCGGCGAAAATCTGATATCGTTCCGGTCGGATGGCATAGGCATAGGACGAGACAAATCCCATGTCGATCTTGTCTTCGGCAAGCAAGACATTCAATTGGCTCGGTTGGGCCTCGACCACCTGCCAGTCGGCCGGGAAGGTTTGTTCTTTCCAGACCTCATAAATTGGGGCGACATTGATATAATTGACCATGCCGATACGAACCATGGCATTACTCCTCAGTGAAAACCCATTCGGGCTGTATAGTTATTCCTGCGGTAACCAGGTGGTGCATGAGTTGCCCCGTATCCCGAAGGGAGGCGGGAACCGGCACGGCCAGGATGTCGGCATCTTTTCCCGGCGCAAGTGTTCCTTTTTGGCGATCAATCCCCAATGCCTCTGCCCCGCCCCGGGTTGCCATGGCAAAGATACGTTCGGGATCGATCCGGGGATGCTCTTCTGCGAGCAGGGCCATCTCCCGCCACAGCGAGAGTTCTGGGTTACTGGCGGCGCTGTCGGTGCCCAGGGCAGGCAGGATTCCGGCCTCGAGAAACTGTTCAACCGACGCCGTGCCCACCTGCAAAAATCGGTTACTCCCCGGACAAAGACAAATCTTGCCCCCCTCTCCGGCCAAAATGCGGATCTCTTCCTGATCAAGATGCACCGCATGCACGCAGAGGGTATGCTCGTCAATCACCCCCAAGCCGTGGAGGTAACGAACCGAGCCGGAATCGCCGGGAGCGGTGAAGGAGCCGTCCCAAAAGCCACGGGAACGAACAAAATCGACCATCTCCCCCCTCCCCTGGGCAAGCATCTCACCTTCCGCAAGAGGTTCGGCCACATGGATGGAGAAGATATGGCCACAGGCTTGGGCTCTCTTTTTCAATGCCTGGATGAGCGTTGGATGGGTTGAATACGGGGCATGGGCGGAGCAGGGAATGTTCTCGGGTTCTGCTTTGAGACGTTGCAGGTTCTTCTCCAGGGTGAATGCCGCCAGGCCCAGATATTCCTTGTAGGGTAAAAGCCGGCCGGAAAATGCCGAATCGAGGTTCTGACCGATATTTGTGTTGCCGATATCCAGGAGCGCACTGCACCCCTGAGCGTATTGCTGCTGCGCAGTTCGCTCTGCAGCCTCCTCGACCAGCGGTCCGGTCATGCCGAGCTTGTCCCGCAGAGAAAGGAGCCGGACAATCCAACCGGTGAAACTGGTGTCAAGAGGCTTTGCCGCCAACTCGGTCAGGTGCGAAAGTTCCAGATGAATGTGCGCGTTGATTAGGGCCGGCGTCAGGGCTGCCCGTGGATGGTCGATCAGCTCGGCCCGGGGAAATTGCTGTTGCAGGTCCCGGCGTGGCCCGACAGCCAGGATCCTGCCCTGCTCAACGGCAACGCCCCCTCCAACCAGGACTGCCCCTTCGATCGGGACGACCCAGGGCGCGGTATGGATGTGTTGACCGGGCATCAGACCGGGGTGTAGTCCATCAACCGCTGCTGAGGGGAAAAGCCGGCATCGCTCACCAAGCGTCGGATTTCCTCTTCGGAAAGCCGGAAATGGATTCCGGCCGCCGCCACCACGTTCTCCTCGATCATGGTCGAACCAAAGTCGTTTGCGCCGAAAAAGAGAGAAAGCTGTGCTATTTTAGGCCCTTGTGTCACCCACGATGCCTGAATATTGCGGATGTTGTCCAGAAAGATACGGCTGAGGGCCAACATCCGCAAATAGGAAACCGCCGTGGTTTTTTCAATTTTACGGGCCGCCGCCAGAGGGGTGTGGTCCGGTTGGAAGGGCCAGGGAATAAAAGCGGTGAAGCCGCCGGTCCGATCCTGCAGGTCACGGACCCGTTCCAGGTGCTCAAGCCGCTCCTCCATGGTTTCGATATGGCCAAACATCATGGTGGCGGTGGTGCGCAGGCCAAGGCGGTGCGCCTCCTCCATGATCTCGATCCATTGATCGGCACTGCATTTACGGGGGGCCAATTCGTTCCGGACCCGATCGCAGAGTATTTCCGCGCCACCGCCGGGGATGGAATTCAGGCCCGCGTCAATCAACCGTTTGAGAACCGTGGCAATGGGTAATCCGGAGATTTGCGAAAAGTGATGAATTTCCGGCGGTGAGAATCCATGAATATGAATGCTGGTCGATTTCATGAACCGAAGCATGTCCTCATAGAATTCAAGCGGCAGATCCGGGTGTAGCCCTCCCTGCAAAAGGACCTGCGTGCCGCCAAGGGACTGGGTTTCCCGAATTTTTTCCGCCAGCTGCTCCCGGCTGAGGACCTGGCCGTCCCGGTCTTCGGGTGCCTTGTAAAAGGCGCAGAATTTACAGCCCGAAATACAGATATCGGTATAGTTGATATTGCGGTCGATGACGTAGGTCACCACCGGTTCGGGATGCAGACGACGGCGTATGCTATCGGCGAGAAATCCGAGTTGATGCAGATCCGCCTCGCGCGCAAGGTTGAGAAACTCCTCGCCGCCTATCCGCTCTCCGGCCTCTATTTTGGCTTGAATCGCTTGCATGGTCAGAAGGTCGCGAGAACATTGTAGAGGGTATCGCGTTGCACGGGTTGACGTCCTGCTTCTTTGATCAGGCGAATCAGGGTTCGATGGCCCAGCGCCTGCTCGGTTTCTGCTCCGGCCATGTGGGTGATCACTTCCTCTTTAACGGTCCCATCCATGTCATCGGCGCCGAACGACAACGCAACTTGAGCCAGCTTGGGACCAATCATCACCCAATAGGCCTTGATGTGGGGGAAATTGTCGAGCATCAACCGGCTGACCGCAATATTTTTGAGATCATCGATGCCGGTGGTGTTGGAATGTTCGGCCATGGCCGTGTTTTTCGGATGAAAAGCGAGTGGGATAAAGGCGAGGAACCCCCCGGTTTCATCCTGGGTCTTTCGCAGGGCATCCAGGTGTTCCAACCGTTCCTGGTAGGTTTCGATATGTCCGTAGAGCATGGTGGCGTTGGTTCGCAGTCCTTTCCTATGTGCTGTCTTTGCCACCTCAAGCCACTCCTCGCCCGGTAACTTCCGTTCACAGGTGAGTTGACGAATCCGCGGGCTGAAAACTTCCGCCCCCCCTCCGGGCAGGGATCCAAGGCCGGCCTCGATCAAATCATCAAGTGCCTGGTCAAGCGGTTTTCCCGCCATCTCCGCCAAATGATGGATCTCCACACAGGTAAAGGCCTGGATATGGACATCGGGCCGGACTTCCTTGATCCCCTTGAGCAAATCCAGGTAGTAGGAAAACGGCAGATCCGGATGGATGCCGCCCACCATATGGATTTCAGTAATGGGCTCATCCAACCGCTGGCGGACTTTTTCCTTCACCTCATCCAGGTTCATCTCATAGGCCAGGGGATGGCCTTTTTCGCGGCCAAAAGCGCAGAATTTGCAGAGATTGGTGCAGATGTTGGAGTAGTTGATATGTTGATTGTAAATGAAAAAGGCTTGGTTTCCGTTTATCCGTTCACGGACGATATTGGCCAACGCGCCGAGAGCAAGGATGTTTGGATGCTGGTACAGTTGTTCTCCGTCGTCCAAAGACAACCGTTCACCATCGCGAACCTTGGCGAGAATCCGTCCAAGTCCAGCTTGCTCGATATACGCATCCATTCCTCTCTGCCCCCAGATTTTTTTTTATATGAAAACACATTGTTCGAAAAAGAGGACCTTTCCGAAAAAAGATTGGGTCTTCATGATTTGATAACGGCCGGTCAATCCAACCCGGCCAGACGTGTAAAAAAAGAAGCCCCTCATGATGCAAGGGGCTTCAAAAAATCCGTTCTTTTAGTCGATTTAATCAAGGAAGAAACGCAATTTCTCCCTCCGGCTGGAGTGCCGCAAACGATTGAGCGCCTTCTTTTCGATCTGGCGAATACGCTCACGGGAAACGTTGAACCGTTTTCCAATCTCCTCCAGGGTATACTCGGCTTTCTCACCGATTCCAAAACGCAACCGAATGATTTTTTCTTCGCGCTCGGTCAAGGTGGACAGCACCTCGGTCACCCGGTGGGCCAGTTCCCGGTTCTGGACAGCGTCATAAGGCGACTCGGACTCCTGGTTTTCGAGAAAATCACCGAGTGTGGAGTCATCGTCACCTACCGGCGTCTCCAGGGAGATCGGCTCACGGGAGGCTTCAAGGATGGCCAGAATCTTGTCCATGGGCAGATCGGTCATCTTGGAGATTTCGACAGGCGTCGGTTCCCGCCCCAACTCCTTTAAAAGCGAGTAAAAGGCCTTGAAAAACTGACTACGCAATTCAAGAAAATGCACCGGCAGACGAATAGTCCGGGTTTTGTCCAAAATGGCCCGGGTAATCGCCTGGCGAATCCACCAGGAGGCGTACGTGGAAAACTTGTTCCCTTTCTTGTAGTCAAAGCGAAAAACAGCCCGCATCAGTCCCAGGTTGCCTTCCTGAATCAGGTCGGCCAAGGTCAGCCCCTGATGCATATAACGCTTGGCAATGGAAACGACCAACCGCAGATTGGCCCGGATCATGGAATCCTTGGCAAATTCAATCGATCGGTTGTAGGCTTCAATTTTGGTGGCAAGCTCAAACAGTTCCCGGAGTTCCGGATAATTGCGGTTGGCGATTTTGACGCAGTGCCGCATATAGTTGAGCTGCTGTTTCTTGGGCTTCAGCGTCGGGTCGCGACGCTGCCAGAGGTCGATCCTGTCGACCAGCATCTTGAGTTCGGGTACGCCTGAGACGTCCTCACGGATAGCCTCGATAATGGCGTCAAACCCCTCACGTATCGTTTTGGAATATTTGGCTTCTTCCTCGGGAGTCAGCAGGTCGAACTGCCCCATCTCCCGCAGATACGTGGTCGTGGTTTCCTCCGATTCGTGTTCTTCACTGTCGGGCAAGGTGTCGGAGGAGGCGTCATCATCGCCGTTTTTCTTTCCGGTCCATTCTTCACCGGAAAGGGTCTTCCTCTTGCCTGATTCTTCCTGGGTAACGATTTCGATGTTGTTTTCCCCAAGAAAATCAAATAACTCTTCAATTGCTCCCGGATCTTTCACCTGATCGGGGAGGAGTTCGTTAAGATGCTGAAATGTTATGCAGCCTTCATCCTTTCCGGCCTCAAGAAGGTCATTTTTTATACCAGCGAGCACCAGCCTTCTCCTTTCATCTGTGCATGACACACATTGGTTTCAGGGTCAAAAAGAATTTTATAGCCTACTCTCTGCAGAAATAAATGCAATCGAAGAGTGTATTTCATGCGAAAAAAAATGAATATCCGGGTATGAATAAAAAGAAGAAGATCGCATGAAACACGCAGGGGCATGAGTGCACGCAGGGCATAGTTTCTTGGCAGGAGTTGACATATGAATAATGGTATATCGGTAAACATTCTCCAACAAAGATCAAGTGGCATTTTACTTCCTCTTTTTTCGCTGCCCGGACCTTATGGTATCGGCGAAATCGGTCAAGAGGCCCTTGCCTTCATCGATTTTCTGAAAAAATCTCGGCAAAGCTGCTGGCAGATTCTGCCCACCGGCCCCATTTCACCGATTTTCGGGAACTCCCCCTATATGAGTTATTCAGCCTTTGCCGGATCACCGCTGCTCATAGATACGCAATTTCTGGTTCAACAAGGGCTGATCAAGGGGGATGAAATACCCTGCGTGCAATTTTCACCCTACCAGGTGCATTATTCGCAGGTAACCACGTTTAAACAAACAATTTTACAAACAGCCTGGCAACGTTTTCGTGCCACCCGGACGAACATCCTCCAGTTGCGACAATTTAGCGACCAACATCCCTGGGCCGGCGAGTATGCTTTGTTTTTGACCCTGAAAAACAGATTCAAGCACAAACCCTGGTATGAGTGGCCCCTTGAGATTCGCCGGCACCGACTCCCGGCCTGCCGAAAAGCAGCGGATGAACTCGGGTCCGCCTTCGATTTCCACCTGTTTACCCAATATCTTTTTATGACCCAATGGCGTCAATTTCATCAATATGCCCAAAAACAAGGAATCCGGCTCATCGGAGATCTCCCGATTTATGTCTCCCTGGACAGTGTTGATGTCTGGGCCAACCAGGCAATATTTCAACTCGATGAAAAGACAGGTTTGCCGACCCGAATCGCCGGGGTTCCGCCGGATTATTTCAGCGACAAGGGCCAGCGGTGGGGGAACCCGCTTTACCGGTGGCACGCCAAGGACAGCGGCGTGCACCAACAGCTTTGGGATTGGTGGGAACGGCGTTTGCGCCACAACCTCTCCATGGTCGATATCCTGCGGATTGATCACTTCCGCGGCTTTGAATCGTATTGGTCGGTGCCGGCTGAGGAGGAGACGGCGATCAACGGCTGTTGGGAGCCCGGTCCCGGCCGGGCCTTTTTCGAGGCCATGCAAAAACGGTTGAAAAAGATGCCGATCATTGCCGAGGACCTGGGAATTATTACGCCTGCGGTGGAACAACTCCGGGACAGCCTTCAATTTCCCGGAATGAAGGTGCTGCTGTTTGCCTTTGACGGCAACCCGAAAAACAGTTATCTCCCGTACAATGTCGAGAAATTAAGCGTCATTTATACCGGAACCCATGACAACGACACCGCCGTCGGCTGGTATCTCAGTCCGGAGGTGGCGGCGGAAGCAAAAAGGCGGGCCAAACGGTTTGCCAACTGTTTCGACGACAACGCCGGTTCCTTTCATCGGGAGTTGATTCATCTTGCCCTCTCCTCCCCGGCAAACCTGACGATCCTTCCCATGCAGGACGTTCTCGGTTTCGGCAATGACTGCCGGATGAACAGGCCTGGAACGACCGAGGACAATTGGCAGTGGCGTCTGGCCGCCCCTTTTCTCACCGATGAAATCTCCTTGTGGCTTGCAGAGCAAGTCGAGCTGTTCGGGCGGATCCCGCAATCCCCCGCTCCGTCCACACCCGTTCCGGAGGAACGTGAGACCGCGTCGTCGACGCTGCCCTGATCAGCTGTAGATCAAGACGATGGTCTCCTGGTTAAAGGCTATCCGTAGCCTGCCGCCGTGGTTTCTCCCGTACACCTCCCATCCCGGTTCTCCCTTGATTTCACAGTGCAGACATTG
>JBFWIP010000046.1:0-17219 GCA_050255935.1 Desulfobulbus sp. | reverse complement strand
GGGAACTTGCTTCCCTCCAGGGTGTCGCCAAGGACGGCAAAGCGTTTGTGCACGGAGCGCAGCGGGTGGACCTCAGCCCGCCGTGGGAACGCTTGAGCGTGGCTGAAGCCTTTCAGCGGTATGCCGAAGTAACCGTGGAAGAGGTGCTGATGCAGGATCGTTTTGACGAAGTGCTCGTCACAGATGTGGAACCTCATCTGGGAAAGACAAAGCCGACTTTTCTTCACGATTATCCTGTGATTTTGGGCTCACTTGCCCGGCGCAAAGCGGACGATCCGGAACTAGCCGAACGATTTGAACTCTATATTGCGGGAGTGGAGCTTGCCAACGGATTTTCGGAACTGGCGGATGCCGCTGAACAACGGCAACGCTTCCAACATGAGATAGAGGCCATGTGCGCATCCGGCGGCAAGCCGGGAATGCCGGAAAAATTCCTTGCCGAATTGCCCGCCATGGGAGCGTGTGCCGGAATTGCTTTGGGCGTGGATCGATTATTCATGCAAATGATCAACGGTACCACCCTGTCAGATTCATTGGCCTTTAATTTTGAAACATTGTAGGCTTTTGTTTGTTTTTTTCTTCTCATCCTATACCATTATTACAGCCCAACCTCTTGATCCGAATTGGGAACGCTGATAACCTCGAGCGACGGGAGTAAAAGGGCTGTGAGCCGTCCGTTATAGACCGCTCCGGTATCAATCCCGATGCAGTGCGGGGCAATAAACGGCTCGTCAAAAATTGTATGCCCAAAAACAACCGGCTTGCCGAAATCGAAATTACTTTGAAAGAATTGTTCGCGTGCCCAAAGACACCATTGCGAAGTTTGCTGGCTTAAATGGCGACCGGGTTGCAAGCCGGCATGCACATAAATAGCGTGCTGATCCTGCCACCACAGGGGCAGGCTTCTAAAAAATCTCTGATGATCCACCGGGACCTTGGCTTCTATTTCCAAACGGTTTGATGAGGGGTGAAGCCCATAACTCGCCAGGGTCTGAAGCCCGCCGACCTGGAGAAAAACGGAAGCATCGCGGCCGGTCATGTACTGATTGAAGAGAAAATCGTGGTTGCCCATAAGGGGAATGATGCGATGCGATTTCTTCTGTTGCAGGGAAATGATCGTGGAAACAACCTCCTTGGAGTGCGGTCCCCTGTCAACATAATCTCCCAGAAAAACAATGGTGTTTGCTTTGTGGAGCACCTTCGTGAGCAGCGCGGTCAGGGGGGCATGGCTGCCGTGGATATCTCCGATGACGCAGGTTATGGAATCGGTTTGAGGCATAATAGAAAATTGTGAAAATGGTCGTTTTTGAAATGAACTTAAACACTATATGATACACGTATGTGACGTGTCGTTTTTTTTTTCGGTGCTTGTGCTTCCGATTTGGTCTTTTTTTATGAACACATCAAAATTCAGCCGGTAAAAAGCAGGAGATATGGATACCAAACAGCGCCAGTTGATTAAGAAATATGTAGATCTTGTTCTTCATAGTTGGCGCCTTATCAGTATTTGTTTGTTGGTCGGAGTATCTTTGGGATTGGGATATTATTTTTATATTCCCAAAAGTTATCAGAGTTCAGCGTTATTAAGCTATGAAACCCAGCAAATCAACCCCGCAAAAATGGATCCGGAGCAGGGACGGGGACGATTACAGGAATCTTTGGCAACGCTTCAAGAATTGGTAACCAGTCGTAACAGCCTTGAAAAGGTTATTCAGCAATTTTCCTTGTACGAAGAGGCAAGGAAAAAGTTGCCAATAGAAGATGTCATCGAAGTGATGCGGAAAAATATCGAGATCAAGCCCTTCAGTAAGGGGGATGTATTCAGTGTTTCGTTTCAGGGCGCTGATCCGCAGAAGGTTGTTCGGGTTGCCAATGCCTTGGCTTCGCTTTTTATTGAAGAAAATTTGAAATATCGGGAGGAGCGGGCCACTGAAACTTCGAAATACACGGAAAATGAACTGGCAATGTCAAAGAAGGTGCTGGATGCCAAAGAACAGCAAATGCGTGATTATAAACTGAAATATTTCAATGAAATGCCCGATCAGCGGCAAAGTAATCTGCAGCAGTTGCGTTCCTTGATCGAGCAGGACCAGGGGATTCAAACATCCATTCAGGACTTGGAACGGACCAAAGTATTGGCCCTCGAACAGGCTCGAATTCAGCAACAATTGGCGACAATGAGTATGCAGTCTGCCTCACCGAGTTCCATCCCCCCCGCGCATCCAGAAACCGACGGCGAGCGTTTGCAACGATTACAAGCCTACCTTGTTCAGTTACAGGGGAAATACACCGAGAGGCATCCAGAGGTTCGACGGACAAAACAGCAGATTGAACAACTGGAAGCAAAAGGTGTAAAGGTTGTTCGCTCTGGAGGCCAAGGAAACACCTCAAGCCGGGCTTCAATCGCAGCCGATTTGGAGCGCCAGCGTCTGCAGACCCAGATTAAACAGATTGATCTCAATATCGAGCAATTGCGTAAAACGCAGGCCGCGATTCCTGCGCAAATCGCCCAGTATCAAAAATGGATAGAAGCTGCTCCGGTTCGCGAAGCGGAATGGAATATTCTTACGCGTGATTATAACGAACTTCGCCGTCATTATGATCAGTTGGTTGCCAATAATCTACAGGCCCAGTCGGCTGAAAATTTGGAACGGAATCAAAAGGGGAGTAAATTCAAGATAGTCGATTCCGCCCGGGTCTCTGAAAAGCCATTTAAACCAAATTTTATAAAGATCCTCTTGGTGGCCGTTGTTGGTAGCCTTGGATTGAGTGTTGGCTCAGTCCTTGCCTTGGATTTTATCGATACCTCCTTCAAGGATGTAGGGGAGTTGGAAGAATTTATCGGCGTACCCGTTATTTGCGCGGTGCCGTTTATTGAAAAAGCATCAGAGACCCACAAGGAAAGGCTGCGCTTTCTTTGGAGCGTTGTGGGCATTGGAATATATGTCCTGGGGCTTATGATTGTACTTGGGGTGTTGTGGACAAAGGGCTTGATTATTATCTGAGTTTTTTTATCGAAATAGACGATACATGTATACCAAATATTACGGACTCACCAAAAAGCCCTTCAATTTAACCCCGGACCCCAAAGCCGTCTTCATGAGCGAGACGCATCAGGAGGGGTTGGCGATTCTCAAGTACGGCATACTGAGCAAAAAATGCTTTTTAGTGCTGACGGCCGAGGTGGGCTCGGGAAAAACCACCCTCCTGCAGGCATTGGTGACCAGCCTTGATCAAGATGTGCATTTAAGTGTGCTGAATAACCCCATTCTCTACCGGGATGAGTTTTTTTCCTATTTGGCCAAGCAACTCGGCCTGGAATGGACGGGCAACAAGGCCATGTTTTTGATCGAATTCGGCAAAATGCTCAAAACCTGTTATGAAAAAGGTGAACGGGTTTTACTCATTTTCGATGAAGCGCATGTCTTGCCCGTTGACCTGTTGGAAGAGATTCGCCTCCTTTCCAATCTTGAGGAAAAGGGGCAGGATGTCCTCTCCATTTTTTTGGTCGGGCAACCCGAACTCAACGAACGGATGAGTGACGACCGCCTGCTGCCGCTCCGTCAACGTATTGGGCTTCGTTTTCATCTCGACCGTTTTTCCCTCGAAGAAACCAGGCAGTATATTGTTTTTCGACTGCGTCAAGCCGGCGCACGCCATTTCAATATTTTTTCCGAGGAAGCCATTGAACTGATTCACAAGGTCAGTCGAGGAACGCCGCGATTGATCAATATCATTTGTGATCATGCCCTGCTGACAGGATTTGCCGAGAATAAGCCGACCATTGGTCCGGAATTGATTGAGGAGAGTGTCGCTGATCTTCATTTTCCCGGCGAGGAGACGCCCCTGCCGGTTGCCGTATCGGCACGCCGAAGCCGTTGGCCCTGGGTGGTCTTGGGATGCCTGCTTGTTGCCGCCGGGGGGGCCGCTTATGTATGGTTGCGGTATTATCGATGACCCATTCGTTAACGGATCGTGGTGTTGTCGTTTTGTCAACGATTGTAGAGCCTAGTGGAGGAATGTGTGGGAAAGGTGTTTAATGCCCTGAGGCGGGCTGGTCAATCAGACCAAGCGGTTGACAAGGTCGATGAACAGGCCCTTTCGTCGCCATCCTCCCCGAGGCAATCGCAAATTGACGCAGATGTTAGGGGCGTGTCATCAGCCGTGCCGAAAGAGCCCAACAGGCAACGTGGGCAATGGGATGACCGGCTTGTCTTGGCCACGGCTACAACCGGACCGGTCGCCGAGAGTATCCGGGCGCTTCGTAGCCGTATCCTTTATCCCAGTGAAGGGCCGGTCCCTCACAGTATTCTTGTGACCAGTGCCGCCCCTGGCGAGGGGAAAAGCTTTATTTGTGCAAATTTGGGTATATCCCTGGCTCAGGCCATGGATAACTATTGCCTCGTGGTGGATTGCGATTTGCGGCGTCCAACTCAGCATGCACTTTTTGGATTAGAGAACAAGGCCGGTCTTTCGGATTATCTGCGGCACAATAAGGGAATTCCGGAACTGCTGGTCCCTTCGGGTGTGGACAAACTTTCCATTCTCCCGGCCGGCCCTCCTCCTGTCAATCCCGCCGAACTGCTCGGTTCCAACTCCATGATCGCATTGGTTGATGAGATCAGCAAACGATACAGCGATCGTGTTGTTCTTTTGGACAGCCCCCCTCTCCACGCAGCCAGTGAGACGGCTGTCCTTGCTCAATATGTGGATGGGGTTGTGCTGGTCGTTCGTTATGGCGCGTCACGGCGCGAATATGTCAAGGCGCTTGCCGACGTTATTGGCCGTGAGAAGATACTCGGGATAGTTTTTAACGCCTATAAGGCAACCGTGCTTGATTATAAGGTTTTTGGTTATTACGAATACCAGCAGGAGTATTACGCAAAGCGTCCTCAATAATGTGTTGCCGCACATCGGGTGGGGAGGAAGCACCCCTGCTCCTCATCCTTTCCCCGTGTTGTCCTTAACGATTTTTGTTGTTCATTTTTTCTGTGGCTGAATTTCATTTTTGCTGATATGTTTTCACGTTTTGTTCATCGTGATGAACTGTGAAAAAGCCCTGATGGCCAAATGCATCGTTTTATGAAAGCAAATGATCTGACCGCAAAGAGGACTTGGACATGCAATCTAAAATCAAGCTGACGGGGCAAGATGCCCTGCAGCTCCTGCTCGACGGCAACAAACGATTTATAAACGGAAATCTCGAACACCCCAACCACTGTGAAGAATCCCGCCGCGGTCTGGTATCCGGCCAAGACCCGATTGCGGTGGTCCTGACCTGTGCGGACAGCCGGGTCCCCCCCGTTGATGTATTCGATCAGGGACTGGGCGATCTTTTTGTGGTTCGTGTAGCCGGAAATATCATCAACGACCAAATTCTGGGAAGCATAGAATATGCGGTCGCCCATCTGCATACCCCGCTGGTCATGGTCATGGGCCATTCTTCCTGCGGTGCCGTGAGTGCGGTTGCCCAGGGGGTCAAGCTCGATGGGCACATTGCCAGCCTCACCCCCTCCATTGATGCTGCTTTGAAAAAGACCAAGGGCCTTGATGGCAACTGGACCAACAATGCCGCAAAAGCGCTCGCCATAGCCACGGCCAAAAAAATAGCCGAATCCGAACCCATTGTGGCTGATCTTGTCCAGGAAGAACGCGTTCTCGTTGTCGCCACGTATTACGATCTGGAGACCGGTGAGGTCGTTCTTCTCCATTGATTTGAAGATTTCCTGACCTGTTTTTCATTGTCCGCGCCTGATCTCCCCCGTTGGTGAGAACAGGCGCATTTTTTTTGCTTGTAAAGCATTGCGCCCGCTTCTTGAGTTGTGCTAATTTTGCAATTGTAAATCATGCTATTTTTTCATGTGGTTATGCGGCTATCACTTTGAGGGACGACATGGGGTTTCCCATTGATGAAGTTATTTTTCGTTTGGAGCAAGAGGTGCGTACCTATCAGGTTCCTGTTGTTGACCTGATTGCCGCCCAAACCAACGACCCGTTCAAAATACTGGTCGCCACCATTCTTTCCGCAAGGACGAAAGACGAAGTCACGGCCGCAGCCGCCCGGCGGCTTTTTGCCAGGGCGGAGACGGCAGCGGAACTTGCTTCCCTTTCAGTGGCGGAACTCGAGAAACTGATTTATCCTGTGGGATTTTTCCGGAACAAGGCTAAGTTCTTACACCAGTTGCCCGGAGTGCTGCATGATCGTTTTTCGGGAAGGGTCCCCGATGAGATCGAATCGTTATTGCAGTTGCCCGGGGTCGGGAGAAAAACGGCCAACTTGGTGCTGGCGGTCGCCTTTAATAAGCCTGCCATCTGCGTCGATACCCATGTGCACCGGATCATGAATATTTGGGGATACGTAACCACCGAAACCCCTTTGCAGACCGAGATGGCGCTCAGGGAACAATTGCCCGAGAAATATTGGATTCGGATCAATAGCCTGCTTGTCGCCTTTGGCCAGGGGACATGCACCCCACAACGGCCTCATTGCGACCGTTGCGTTCTCAACGACCTTTGCCCTCAGATTGGAGTGTCCCCCCGGAAAAGCCGTGAAACGTTCATGAATGGAGGGGCACAGGATGGTCTCCGGGTGGTCTCCTGGAACGTCAACGGGCTGCGGGCGGCAATCAAGAACGGGTTCGGTGAAACCATGGCCCGTTTGAATCCGGACATATTCGCCTTGCAGGAAATCAAGGCTCATCCTGAACAATTACCTGACGAAATTCGCGATCTTGCCGGCTACCAGTGCTATTGGTGTCCGGCCCGGAAAAAAGGGTATTCGGGAACAGCGGTTTTCAGTAAACAGGCCCCCCTCAATGTCGTTTATGGGGTTGAGGATCCCCGTTTTGACGATGAAGGCCGGGTCTTGATTCTGGAATACGGTGATTTCTTTTTACTGAACACGTATTCGCCCAATGCCCAGCCGGGACTCAAACGCCTTGCCTTTAAAAAGGATTTTAACCGGGCATTGCTTGATACCATGGATCGTCTACGCCAAAGAAAAACCGTGGTCGTTTGTGGCGATCTCAATGTGGCCCATAAGGAGATCGACTTAGCCAATCCGAAGGCGAATATAAAAAATCCAGGATTTTCCGAACAGGAGCGGGCCTGGATGGATGAAGTCGTTGCCGCCGGTTATGTCGATACCTTTCGTCAATTCAATCAGGATCCGGGGCAATATACGTGGTGGAGTTACCGGTTCAATGCGAGGACGAAAAATATCGGCTGGAGAATCGATTATTTCCTCGTAGACGGTTCAAGTGCGCCGCGGGTACTGGAGGCCGCCATACACAGCGAGATTATGGGGTCTGACCATTGTCCGGTGTCCATAACCTTCCGTTGACTGGGCGTGAGAGTAGCTTTGGCATGAAACCATACCGCATCATAATTGCTGATGACCACAGCCTGATTCGTCAAGGCCTGAAGACCATCATTTGTAATGAACCGTCACTGGTAATCGTGGCCGAAGCCGGCAATGGGCTCGAGTTGCTGGAGTTGTTGAGGCGTCATCCGGCGGATTTGGTCATTCTCGATATTACCATGCCGCAGCTCAACGGCTTGGACGCCATGGCGGAAATTCTGAAAATTATCCCTGAAATCCGCATATTAATGCTGACGATGCACGCCAGCAGCCAATATTTTTTCCAGGCAATCGCGTCCGGAGCCCACGGATATCTGATGAAGGAAGATTCCGACTCCGAATTGCTTCATGCCATCTCCACTATCAGGGAGGGGAAATCCTATATTTCTCCCAGGTTGTCAGCGGATGTCACCGATGAAGTGATGGCCGCATTTCGTGATCAGGGCAAAGTCCCGCTGGTCGTGCTCAGCGATAGGGAGAAACAGGTCCTGAAACTGGTGGTGCAGGGGTGCTCAAGTAAAAAAATAGGCACAATGCTTCAGTTGAGCCCGCGCACCATCGATCATCATCGGGCCAGTCTTCTGAAAAAATTTAAGATGAGAAATACCGTAGATCTGGTGAATCACGTTGTGCGTAACGCACTTATTCTTCCTGATGAATGAGTGATGGATTTATAAAAAATTAAAATCCGAAAAGCCGAGGAGTACAAAAACAGCATATTGCAAAACCCAAAACGTCGTTTTTGAGGTTTTCTGCATGAGCCGTAATAATTTGACCATTTTTATGGTTCCGTCTATTCCAAATGCTTTGTTTGTAATGTTTTGATTTGATAAAATATTTTTGTTTCTTTTCCGTAATTCTACCTATGCTTCCATAGGTAATGCCGACAATTGTTATTTTCTTTCCCTTGCGTTTTATTGAACCATTTCGAGATGGGCAGCCCGGAGCATGCTGGCGTAGCAGCCTATCCATGTCAATACTAGCGAGGGAAAGCCATGAATAAAAATGATCTCATTGAATCAATCGCACATTCGGCGCAAATCAGTAAAATTGCAGCAGAACGTGGATTGAATGGATTGCTGTCCACGCTGTCGGCGGCCATGAAAGAGGGCAAGCGGGTCACCTTGGTCGGCTTTGGCAGTTTTTCGGTCGTGGATCGCGCTCCGAGAATCGGCCGGAATCCGAAAACCGGTGAAAGCGTGCCGATTCCCCCTCGCCGGGTGGTGAAGTTTCGTCCCGGAAAAGAGCTTTCCACTAAGGTGCAATGAGTAACGAACGAGAATAAAAAGAACAAGTCCCCCACGGGCGGGAACATCGCTAAGCAACCCCCCTTTGCGATGCCGATTGTTTCCGCCCGATCCACAATCCCATCCCCACAACAATCATGAGCCCGGAGAGGATTTGTCCCATGGAAAAATGGAAGGCAATGAATCCCAACTGGGCATCAGGTTCGCGAAAAAATTCCACGATAAAACGGCAACAACCGTAACCGCAAAGAAAAAGGGCCAATAGTGAACCATGGGGCCAGCCGGTCTGCGGTGATTGCCATGGTTTCGTTTTAAGGCTCCAGAGGACGGTGAACAGGAGTATCCCCTCAAGCGCGGCTTCATACAGTTGGGAGGGGTGTCGGGGCAGGGGACCGCCATCCGGAAAAATCATTCCCCAGGGGACCGTTGTGACACGGCCAAACAGCTCACCGTTGATGAAGTTGCCCAAACGGCCGAAAAAGAGACCGATAGGGACGGTGGCGATGTAAAGATCGGTTGCCTTCCAGAAGTCGAGGTCCGCCCGACGGCAAAACCAATATCCCGCCAGCAGGGCGCCGATACAGCCGCCGTGGAAGGACATCCCGCCGGACCAGGTTGCCGGGATTTCCAAAGGATGGGCCAGATAATGACCGGGGTTGTAAAGAACGACATACCCAAGCCTTCCTCCAAGAATAACACCGAGGATCAGGGCCAGATTGAGGTTGTCCATTTGGGTGAGCAACTGCTTCCAGCCGAATCGTTTTGCCTGCAGCAGAACCAGCCAGTAGGAAGCGGCAAAGCCGATGACATACATCAGGCCGTACCACCGAATATGAAGCGGGCCGATGGAAAAGAGAATCGGATTGATATGCGGATAGGCAAGCATGGGGTTCAGAGAAGGCCAAGTCGTTTGAGGTGAACCTGCAGCACGGAAAGGGCCGCGGGGGTGATGCCGGAGATACGGGAGGCCTGGCCCAATGATCTGGGCTGAACCTTGGTCAGTTTTTCCACTACTTCGTTGGAAAGCCCGGGGAGGCCTTTGTAGACTATATCAGGAGGCAGTGCGATGCGTTCGAGTTTCTTGAAGCGGACAATTTGTTCCTCCTGTCGTTTGATGTAGCCCTCGTATTTGACCTGCAGTTCGATTTCATCCTGAAAGGCCATTGCCTCGTCAGTAAAGATGGATACGTCGTTGATGTTCCGGTCGAGCTCTCTCAAAGTCGCCAGGGACATTTCCGGTCGCCTCAGCAAATCGGCAAAACTGATCGCCTGGGTCAGAGGGGTGGAGTTGTGCTGTTGAAGAAAGGCATTGACCGCCGGTTGCGGCTTGATGCGCGCTTTATGCAAGTGGCGGATGGTCTCACCAATCCATTTGACTTTGTTGCGGAAAAACTGCCAAGTCGCTTCGTCGACCAGGCCGATACGGTACCCGATTTCCCGTAGGCGGATATCGGCGTTATCCTCGCGAAGGAGGAGGCGATATTCGGCACGGGAGGTAAAGAGGCGGTACGGCTCCTTGGTGCCCAGAGTGACCAGGTCGTCGATCAGGACGCCCAGATAGGCTTGGGAGCGGTCAAGGATGACAGGATTCTCCTCGCGCACATAGCGGACGCTGTTGATCGCGGCCATCAGCCCCTGGCCGGCGGCTTCCTCGTAGCCGGAGGTGCCGTTGATTTGGCCGGCCAGGAAAAGGCCGGCAATTTTCTTGGTCTCCAAGGATGCCTTGAGTTCACGGGGATCGATATAGTCGTACTCGATCGCATAGCCGGACCGGATAATCCGAGCCTTTTCCAGGCCGGGGATGGAGTGCACCATGGCTATCTGGGTGGCCAGGGGGAGGCTGGTGGGGATGCCGTTGGGATACACCTCGATGGTTTCCAATCCCTCCGGTTCAAGGAAGATCTGGTGCCGCAGCTTTTCGGGAAAGCGCATGACCTTGTCTTCTATTGAAGGGCAATAGCGGGCGCCGACCCCCTCGATGATCCCGGCGTACATCGGTGATTGATGGATGGAGCCGCGGATGATTTCGTGGGTGCGTTCGTTGGTGTAGGTGATGTAGCAGGGCCGTTGCTCAAGCGGCGGCATGCCGGTGGAGGAAAAGGAAAACAGGGCCGGGGCGGCATCGGTGTACTGGGCCTCGAGCTTGGAATAATCGATGGTGTTCCCATCCAGCCGGGGGACGGTCCCGGTCTTCATCCGGCCAACGGAAAAACCTGCCGCCTCAAACCATTGCGCCAGCTTGGTCGAGGGGGCATCCCCCATACGCCCTGCAGGAAAGTGTTTCAGCCCCACATGAATGAGACCGTTGAGGAAGGTACCGGTCGCGACCACGATCGCTTTCACCCGTACCTGTTCGTCCAGGGATGTCCGCAGGCCGACGACCCTGCCGTCTTCGACCAGGATCTCGTCCACCGTGGTCTGACGGATGGACAGGTTGGGCTGGTTTTCGAGAATGTGTTTCATCCGTAACCGGTAGAGGAGTCGATCCGCCTGAGCCCGGGAGGAGCGGACAGCCGGGCCCTTGCTGGTGTTCAACCGCCTGAATTGAATACCGGTGGCATCGATGTTTTTGGCCATTTCACCGCCAAGCGCGTCGATTTCCTTTACCAGGTGGCCCTTGGCAAGGCCACCGATGGCCGGATTGCAGGACATGGCGCCGATGGTATCCGCGTTGATCACGCAAACCAGGGTGCGGCATCCCATTCGTGCCGCCGCAAGCGCGGCCTCACAGCCGGCATGACCGGCACCAATTACGGCTATATCGAAATCAGTCATGATCCTTGTACAAAAACAAAAAACGGTGAACGCAAGGACGTGCCGAAATGAGTATTCATCCGATTGCGGACGGAAACAGGCCTCCTTCATGCTTTCCCGCCCGTCTGCAACCACAGGGGCTGTTGTCTGGCAGGGAAAGAAAGGGGAGATGTCAATCTCACGGCAGCAGACCATGCGTGAAAAGTTTACATCCTCTTTTCAGGGGTTGCCCCACAATACCTGAAATGTCGATAAGAGGGAAATAATTTGACAGAAATGCTCCTCTATGATTAGAATAGATGTCTTTTTATAAGTAAAAAGACGGCACGTCATCATTGCGTTGCCGGCCCCTTCTCTTCCACGGCCCTGCAAGGCCGGAATACTGACCGGGAAAGACAAAACCACCTACGGGAAGAAAAGGGATTCCATCTGCCTTTTTCACCACGAATATTTGCAATAAAGGAAGAAGATTATGAGCAAAATGACCTTTCAGCCCAGCAACACCAAACGTGCGCGTACCCATGGATTTCGCGAGCGCATGAAAACCAGGAACGGGCGTGCCGTTATCCGGCGAAGACGCGCAAAAGGACGCAAGCAACTGGCCGTTTGAACTGATTGGATCGGAATACACTCCCCAAAACACATTTGTTACGGACCAATGGGGAGTTTCAGTGCGTCTATCGGGCCGGGAGGCGGTCCTACGGAAACGGTTTTGCCGTGATTGTACTGGCAAATGCGCTGCCGTGGAACCGTTTGGGAATAAGCGTTCAACGAAAGGTTGGCAATGCGGTTCGGCGGAACCGGATCAAGCGATTGATTCGAGAGGTCTTCCGCTGCAATCGAACAAGATTCCCCCAGTGGAGTGATATTGTCATCACCGTCCGGCCCCATTTCCCTTTCGATAGTCTGGAGGAACTCCAGAACGCACTGCTTGCGATCACCGACGATCAACATCGGGTGGAAGGCGATGTCCTCAGATGATCATCAGTCAGCGAATCCTCGAACAGGGACCAATGACCGGTTCTCCTGGCGTACTTTTCCCAGAGTTTGCCTGATTGCCGTTTTCAAAGGTTATCAATACATTCTTTCCCCTCTTTTTCCTCCTGTCTGCCGTTTTGTTCCCAGCTGTTCCCAGTACGCTATTGAAGCCGTCCAAAAGTACGGCGTTTTCCGGGGGACACTTCTGGCAATCTGGCGCATATTGCGCTGCCATCCCTTTTCTCGAGGCGGTTACGATCCCGTCAAATGAAATGGTGGCCCATCTTTTTTCGACAGCGCCTCGTGTATCGAGGTTTTTTTTAGGTAAATAAGAATATGGATCTCCAAAGAGCCTTTTTGGCCATTGTGCTATCGTTTCTCATTCTGGTCGGGTACCAGTATTTTTTCGTCAAACCCGCCCCGCCGCCTCCCCAATCTCCTGTCCAGACGCAACAGGAAGGCGGGCAGACCGCTCCGGCCAATACGCCTGCGGCAACACCGGCCGTGACGACGGAGAGGCAGAATGTTGCCGTGGATCCCAAAGCGCGGGAAATTTCCATCGATACCCCCTTGTACACGGTGATCCTCAACGAACAGGGCGGTGGCGTGAAAAGTTTTGTCCTCAAACAATACCGCAATACCCATGACAAGGATTCTGGGCCGATGCAGTTGATCGCCGGAAAAAATCCGGCGGACCTGCCCGTTCTGTTCTCGCTCGATAACGGGGCCGGCACTTTTCTGCCCACTTTTCATACCACCGGCACGACAAACCTGGCCTTGGCGCAACCAACAGATACCGGCAGCGTGGCCATGCAGACGACCACCGCCGGAGGGCTGGTCATCCAACGGAGCCTCGAATTTCATGGGGATAGCTATCTGGTCAATGTTGCGTACAAGGTGGTGAACGGTGGCGACAAGGCCGTCCAGGTTTCACCGGCATTGTCGTTGGCCAATCAACCCTTTGCGCACGCCAGTCAGACCAGCAAATATCTTTTTTCCGGTCCGGCCGCCTTTGTTAACGGCGAACTGGTGGAAACAAAAGCGAAAAAGTTGAGCGAGGGCCCGATCGTTTTGCAGGGGAAGGTGAGTTGGACCGGGTATGTTGACAACTATTTCATGACGTCTGTGGTCCCGACGTCGCCCAATGCCCACACCGTTACCCTGCAGGGATCGGAAAACCATGTCCGCTCCGTGATTTCCGAAGGGATTGTTTCCATTCCGGCCGGCGAAAGCAAAACCTTTACCTATAGCCTTTACTTCGGCCCCAAGAAATTGAAGATCCTCAAGGCTGCCGGCTATGATTTGGCAGCTGCGGTTAATTTCGGCTGGTTTGATCTCCTCGCCAAGCCCATGCTCTGGCTCCTCAACTTTTTCCATCGGTTCAGCGGCAATTACGGTATTGCCATCATTTTGTTGACCGTACTCGTGAAGCTGGCTTTCTGGCCCATCACCCAGAAGGGTATGAAGTCGATGAAAAATATGCAGAAACTGCAGCCGAAAATTGCCAAGCTCCGCGAACGGTTCAAGGACGATCCCTCCAAAATGAACCAAGAGATGATGGCGTTGTATAAAACCTACAAGGTCAATCCCCTTGGCGGTTGTTTGCCGATGCTGATTCAGATTCCGTTTTTCTTTGCCCTGTACCGGGTCTTGATGGCGGCCATTGAACTCCGGCATGCCCCGTTCATGTTGTGGATCAATGACCTGTCCGCTCCTGACCGTCTCTGGATAGGGTTTGATATCCCCTTCCTGCACGGCATTCCGGTTTTGACCTTGTTGATGGGGGCCTCCATGTACCTGCAGCAGAAAATGACCCCGACCACCGCGGATCCCAATCAGGCTCGGATCATGCAATTCCTGCCGATCGTCTTCACTTTTATGTTCCTTAACTTTGCATCCGGATTGGTACTGTACTGGTTTGTTAACAATCTTCTGTCCATTCTCCAGCAGTATCTCATCAACCGGCAAGTAAAGGCCTGAACCTCAGACGTCGAACGGTACCTATGGGAAAAGGAAAAGATTTTTACGGAAAGGATATCGCGGAAGTTATTGAACAGGCATGTAAGGCTCTCGGGGCCTCGCGGGAGGAATTGGATATAGAGGTCCTGGAAACCGGGTCTGCCGGTATTTTTGGATTATGCAAGAAAAAGGCGCATATCCGGGTGCAGCGAAAAGAAACCTCTCTGGTTGCCGACGAGGTGGTGCCGGCAAAACCGGTGGTCGCTCCGGCACCGGTTTCCGAAAAGATGGAAAGTACGCCCGCGGCTCAACCGGAACCGCCTCCTCCGGAGTCCGAATCCACCACCCCTCCCCCAAAATCCGCGGATGAAATCGCCCCGAGGGAGGTTGAGGAGAGCAATGAGGAATCCCTGCCCGGGCTCGGGAAGGCCGAGAAAATTGGGGCGGCAGAAAAAAACGAGAAGGCCGATGCGGCTGTGGCCGTTGAGCCACCTTCGGAGGAAGGGCTTGCCGCCATCCGGGCGGATCTGCATCACCTGTTGACCTCGATGGGGCTCCCCTCGGAGGTGGAGGTTCGTTTTGAGGAAAATACGGTGCTGTGTCATATCCGTGGTCCCCATGAGGAACAGATCGTCGGGCCGGAGGGGCGCACCCTTGACAGCCTCCAGTATCTGCTACGCAAAATGGTGGCCAACCATCTTCCCGACCGCATTATGTTGGCCTTGAATGCCGGTGACTTCCGGGAGCGACGCGCGGAAGAACTCAAGGCCCGGGCCGTTGAATTGGCCGCCATGGTGAAGGCAGACGGCAAGACCCAATCCATCCCCGCCCTGAACCCGTCCGAGCGCCGGGTGGTGCATATGGTCCTCCAGGAGGACAAAGGTGTGCGCAGCCGTTCTGTCGGCGAAGGGCTGTTCAAAAAGGTCCTGATATATAAACCCGGTAAAGGCCGGCGATCCGCCTCGAAAAAACGTCGTGGAGGCCAAGGTGGCCGTTCATCCGGCGACTGATACCATCGCGGCCGTCGCCACCGCCCCCGGAACAGGAGGGATCGGCATCATCCGCATTTCAGGGCCGGATGCCCTATCCCTCCTGCATCGCATCTTCCTTCCCCATAAGCCGCACAAACAATTAATCAGCCACCGGCTCTACTATGGCACGGTGACCAATACCTCCGGCCAGGTCCTTGACGAGGCCTTGGCGGTCTACATGCGTGCCCCGCATACCTACACCTGTGAAGATGTGGTGGAACTCCACTGCCACGGTTCCTATGTGGTTCTTCAGGAGGTGCTGCGCACGGTTTTTGAACAAGGGGCGCGGCCGGCGGAGCCGGGGGAGTTCACCCAACGTGCCTTTCTTGGCGGCAGGATTGATCTGACCCGTGCCGAAGCAGTGGTTGACCTGCTGCAGGCGCAGACCGAACGAAGTGCCCAATTGGCGGCAAACCAGTTGCAGGGCGCTCTCTTTGCCCAAATTGAGGCGATCCGCAATCAACTGGTGCAGATCCTGGCCCGCTTGGAAGTGGCCATCGACTTTCCGGATGACGATGTGGAAATCGTGCAGCATGACCAGGTGATGGCGCAGCTGCAGGCCACCATTATCGAACCGCTTGCACAACTGCTGGCCATGGCCGATCAGGGCCGGATTGTCCGGGAGGGGATCAAGGTAGTGCTCGCTGGGCAGCCCAATGTGGGAAAGTCAAGTTTGTTGAATGCCCTGTTGCAGGAGGAGCGGGCACTGGTGACATCGGTCCCCGGCACGACCCGCGATACCATCGAAGAGCGGTTTGTCATTCGCGGTATTCCGGTGTACCTGATTGATACGGCAGGTATCCGCAAACATGAAGATGCGGTGGAGGCATTGGGGATTGAGCGTGCCCGGCAAAAAATGCAGCAGGCGGACCTGGTTCTGTTCCTGGTCGATGCCAAGGCCGGATTGTCCATGGCGGAGCGGGAGTTGTATCAATCGATCCGCAACAAGGCGCATATCGTGGTGATCAACAAATCAGACCTGGTTGATACCGCGTCGATTGACCACTTGGTGAAAGCCTTTCCCGGAGTGCCGGTGGTGTCGATTTCAGCCAAGCACCAGCGGGGGATCCAGGATCTTCAGGAAAGCATCTACCGGTGTGTCATCGGTGATCGTGCCGCGTTCTGCGAGCAGATGACCTGCGCCCCCAACACCCGGCACCGGGCCATTCTTGCCAAAACGCTTCGTGCCTGCCGGAGTCTTGCTTCGGCCCTTGACAACGGGGCGTCTGTGGACCTGCTTGCGGTGGAGGTACAGACAGCTTTGGACCACCTGGGGGACATCACCGGCTTGACCACGCCTGATGAGGTGCTGGACTCGGTCTTCCGTCAATTTTGCATCGGCAAGTAAGGGCCTTTTGTGCCTGCTTTGCGGAAATAAAAAAGCACGTTCCCCCTTGCCGGCCACAACCGGCGTCCAGGAGAACGTGCAGGAAGCGAGACTGGTGGCCTTCGGGGAATTGTTTATTCGCCGAAACTGTCGGTGAAGAGTTTATTGATTGCCGCGATACCATCGTCGCTGAGATAGCGGGTGCCGGAACCGACAAAGGTGTTGTAGCAAATCCGGGGACTGTCCTCCTGCCAGACGCCGTCTTTCCAGGCGAACCATTGGGAGCGGTTCTGATCGTAGACGTGCAGCGGTCTGTTGAACAGTTTGGCCAGTTCAACCGCCCATCCGGTACCGCCTTTCACCGAGTTGTCCTCAAGAATGGTGCCCACCACAAAGACCTGATGCCCTTTGTTGACCATGTGAAAGATGGTCTGGAGGACACGACGGATTTTTTCAGTCTCGTAATAGGTCCGGTTCATCATCCGCGAAGCAAGTTCCATGCTGATATCGCCCCGCAACAGGTCTTCTTCACTCAAGGTCACCGTGTTTGTATCCCGATTGAG
>JBFWIP010000045.1:15313-17274 GCA_050255935.1 Desulfobulbus sp. | reverse complement strand
TTGACTCCTGACCGGCCTGGAAACATGACGAACGGCGAGTGCGTATCAACCGTTGGAGGCTTCCTGCAAGCGGGAGGCGGCCAGCTTTCTCGTCATTTTTTGCGATAAGATAGCCAGGGAGCAGTACAGATCCTCATTGGTCACAATGACATGTTCCGGTACGTAAATCTTGGCCGGAGCAAAATTCCAGATCGCCACCACCCCACCTTCAACCAGCAGGTCAGCGGCTTGTTGTGCCTCGGAGGCAGGCACGGTGATAATGCCGAAACGGACGTTCAATTTTTGCATCAACCCGATCAACTGGTTGACATGCCAAACATACTTGCCGTGGATCACCCGATGGCATTTATGGGGATCCGTGTCAAAGGCGGCCACAATGTCCAGCCCGCACTCGGTGAAGCCGGGATAACCCAATAATGCCTCTCCCAGGTTCCCGGCCCCCACCAGAAAGGCATCGGTGACGACATCCCACCCCAAAAACTGTTCAATGGCACTGATCAGCTCATTGATTTCATATCCGACCTTGGGACGGCCTACGGTCCCGGTCAGTTCGATATCCTTTCGTACCTGGGTGGCATCCAACTTGAGTTCCGAGCCGATCAATGTGCAGGAAACGCCAGATTGCCCTGAGTCACGCAACTGCTTCAACAAGCGATAATACAACGGTAAACGTCGCAGTGTCGGCTCCGGGGCACCTTTGAGAATCTTCCGGTTTACCTTCACTGTACGGCTCTTCATACTCTTCACTCCAAACTACCATTGAAAAAATACTGGTGTACCAATCATTTCATCGGGCACCAGTGAAATATTCAAGAATTAATTCTCGAATAGTTAAAAGCCATTCTTATGACAGAAATCCATTGATCTGTCAAACAGTTTGGCCGAAAACATTCCTGAAAAATTTTTCCACGATAACAAAATGTTACGCAAAAAACTTTCTCAGACGGACTGATGGCCGAAGAAAGTAAAATTTTAAAAAAAGATCAACAATCTCTTGTAAAAACAATCAATTATAAAAAATAATCCTTGGTTTTCGCGGCTATTTCCCGGAGGATGCCCCAAACTGCCCGAAAGAAACCACATCGTAGGAAAAGCCCCCCAATTACAGGGAGCTGAAAAAGACGATTATCGTTCCCGTAACCATCGATGAAAACGGCAATGACTACTGGGATTGTTCAAGCTCCTTCCCCTGTTCGACCAGATGGATCATTTCATCAACCGCCCGCTGACAATGGAGCTGAAGCTCGGCAACAGCCCGGATTGCCGGATCGCCATCTCCTAAGAGTTCCACCGTCTCCTGCCACAGCAGGTCACCCTGCCGGCAAAACGCTTGCAGATTATTCAGTATCTGCTTTCTCTTTCGTTGTTTCTCCTGCTCGAGGCTCAAAACCGGCACCAAACGTTGAATGGATAGTTCCACCAACAGGTCACGGGGCAGTCCACAGCTTTTTGCCACGAACTCGAGCGATGACAATGCATTGCGACTGACAACATAGGTCTTTTGTCGGCGTTGTTCATCCACAGGCTGATACTGGTCGGCCATCTGGGCCAGTTGTGTCAGGACCTCCCGATCTTCCACCAACTGATCAAAAAGGGATTTCTGTTTGAGCCCCAACTGGTTGGCCGCCAAACTCAGCAGGGCTATCAACTGGGACGGCAATCGAAAAGTAGCTCGCACCGACTGCCTTCCCCTGAGCATATCGGCGGAGAGTTCCATCAGCAGTTCGTCGTCCACCCCGCCGGATCGATCATCGTTTTTCATCCCCCCTCCTCAAGCCATTAGTCCTATCATTCCATAAAAATATCGAAGAAACAATCTATTACTCAGGAAGAACGTTTGTCTTCATCATGCACGACATGTTGTTCTCCAAATCCCTTGCGCATGGCGAGCCCCTCGCGACAATTTCAGGTCAAGGAGCATGCACCGTATAAACGGCATGTTTCCCAAAGCGACCCTTATT
>JBFWIP010000045.1:10314-15213 GCA_050255935.1 Desulfobulbus sp. | reverse complement strand
AGCGAACTGGCCACACGGCAAGGCAAGGCCCATCAACTTGACCAACAACTGCCGGTTATCGTCCCGGAGGTGGATATTTTTGAGAATGAGCATGAAATCCTGCTCCTGGCAGACATGCCGGGGGTCAACAAGGATGACATTGCCATTCACATCGATAACGGGAAGATGATCCTGGCCGGCACTCGACGGTTACCGTCCGGCGGCGCCTCTACCTGGCGCGAATTCGGGGATGTGGAATTTCGCAGAAATTTTTCCGTGCCGCAGAGCATCGACACCAACAAAGTCAGCGCCGAGTTGAAAGACGGCATGCTATGCCTGCACCTGCCCAAATCAGAGGCCGCCAAACCGCATCAGATTGAAATCAAGGCCGGCTGAGATCCGGCTGGTATTCAACGACCGCAAATAAACCGCAAAAAAAGATGAGAGGAGAATGATTATGGAACTGAAAAGGCTGGCCCCGTGGAACTGGTTTAAGAACGAAGAAGAAATCGAGCATAGCGTTCCGGTCAAACATGGGGGGAAGAAACCGCACTTCCCCGGACGTCATCATGACCCCATGTTGCAGATCCACCAGGACATCGACAATCTTTTTGATCAGTTTTTCCGTGGATGGGGATTCCCCCAAACGGGCGGCCTCGGTAAATTCGCCGATTTCGCAGGCGGCACCCTGCTCAAACCCAAAGTTGACCTCAGCGCCGCAGACAAGGAATACCTGCTTACCGTGGAGATCCCCGGTGTCGACGAGAAGGACGTCTCGGTGGATATCCACGACAACACCATGACCATCAAGGGGCAAAAAAAACAGGAAAAAGAGGACAAGGAGAAGGACTACTACCGGATCGAGCGCAGTTACGGTTCCTTTCAACGGGTTCTTTCCCTGCCCGATGATGTCGACCAAGACAATATCAAGGCGGCCTTTAAAGACGGCATTCTCTCCATCACCATGCCGCGCAAGGCGCTGCCAGCCGGCGAGGTGAAAAAGGTGGAAATTTCAAGCGGTCAATAACCAGACAGCCGCTTCACCAATCTCCCTTACAGCTATCCAACCCGGCGGCCAATACCGCCGGGTTGTTTTTTTAATTGTTTTCCATTGCACCAACAACAACCAAACCGTATCCGCACAATGCCGGGAAGCGAATGGTAAAAAATGGGTTATTTTCCGAACAGATAGCCCAAAGGGAGTTTTATAAGGCACCCCCCGCCTTGAGGAAGTTGGTGACGGCGTCGCCAACACCTTGAATAAACATCTGCACCCCGATCACGGCAAGGATCAGGCCCATCAGTCGGGTCACGACCTTGATGCCGTTGTCTCCGATGAAATTGACGATGCGTTCACCTGAGACGAAAAATATATAGGTGACGAGACAAAGGACGATGAACGCCCCCACGGTTACGAAAAATTCCGATAGCCCACCGGCTGAGGCAAAGTTCATGGCGGTGGCAATGGTCCCCGGCCCTGCCAGGATCGGTATGGCCAGTGGAGTAATGGCGATCTCAAGCTCTGCATCCCGGCTCTTGCGTTTGTCCTCCTCGCTGGGGTGCTGCACCGAGGAGTGCTCGCCACCATGCAGCATCCGGTAACCGACCAAGGCCACCAGAATTCCCCCCATGACGCGAAAGGCCGAGAGGGTAATGCCGAAGAGGTTGAATATCAGTTTGCCCCCAATCGAAAAAACGACAATGATCGCCAAACTCAAAACGAGAGCCTTGGCGGCAATCTTGCGTCTGGTTACAGGATCCTCGTCGGCAGTCAGTCCCAGAAATACAGGGGTGTTGGCAATGGGATTCATGATGGCAAAAAACGCCATGAAAACCGATAAAGCATGACCAATGAATGCATCCACGCCGCCCGTCACCTCCCCTTTCCATGAAAAACAGTCATATTACACTATTATCTCGACACATAGGCGGGCATCTGCCAGCCTGTGATCAAGTTCGTGAAGATGCCGAGACCGGCCATCGTCCTATGGCCTCAACCCTCCCTACCCTCTTGTAAAGGCGGCAGTGAGGTATGGACACAATACTTCTTCAAACCCTTCCTGACTTTGCATCAGATCATCCTGCATCAGGCCGGCGAGTTGGTGGCTCATTGCCGAACATTTGGCATTGAATTAATTATCCCGATGAACGGTTTCGCTAATATCAAGGAATGTATAAACAATTTGGGCAAATTCTTTTGGGAATTCGAGCATTAGTTTATGGGTCCCCTTTTTAAATTGCACCAGCCAGGCACCCGGGACGGATGAAGCCAATTTTTTGGAACTCTCCATTCCAACAACCTCATCAGAGGTCCCGACAATGAACATGACCTGGTTGGAAATTGTGGACAAGCGCTCAAGAGGAGTCTTCCAGTGGGTGGTTGCCTCCAGTTGCCGTATTACGGTCGGGTTTATGTGTCCATCCCCCTTTGGCTTTTTATCCTTCAAAGCAGAAGCGACATTACTTCCATCCACCGACGTCGCGTAGATAACGGCCTTTCGGAAACGGCTGGGATATTCAAGCAGCAATTCCTGCGTGATAGTACTGCCCATTGAAAAGCCTAAAACGTCGGCCTGTTGAATCTTTAATGCGTCAAGAAGGCCGATGACGTCATCCGCAAACAACTTATAGGTAAAGGGGGTCTCATTGGAGCTGGTAAAGCCCATCCCCCGATTGTCGAAAAGAATGAGCTGAAATTTTTGGGATAACGTGTCGAGGAGCTCCCTGGGCCAAATATCCATGGTGTTTCCCAGCCCTACAATCATGACCAAGGGGGTCCCGTTCCCGACAAGCTTATATCCGATTTTGATACCGTTCGAGTCGATCTGATAGACGTCGCATCCCTGATGGTCCTTGCCTATAACATTTCCCACTGGCTGAATATTGCCCGCAATGGCCAAAGAAAAATGGAGCGCCAAGAAGAGAACCGTAACCAAAACGCCAAGTTTGAAATTCTTCATACAATCACACCTTATTTTAATGAACAAAGCCCCCGGCTCAAGGCCACCGCACCGGGGGAAATCTCTTCGATTTTGTTGAAATTGCGAAACAGCGTTTGTTCCGCCTCAGTAAAAAATGGACTTTCAAGCTGTTTGATTGAGGCGTAACTGCACGAGCAATCACATTGATCCCCGCTTTCCCGTTATGCCGATCACAGCATTCTCCCGAAAGGTTTTTTTGTTCACTTCCCATCTTTTGCTCATCTGAATGGATTCTCCACTTATTGAGCTTCCACCAAATAGGATAAAAAAACAACTGAAAAATTGGCTAGTTAATCCAGGAATCCCCCTAAAAAACAATTCTGGGGAACGACAGGCGGGTGATGGCAACGGGGCAAGTCCAGGCGAGACAATGCCCTGGGGGTAGCGGTTGCAACTTGTTGAAAAATAATCACACCGCCCGCTGCGTGGAGGGCCTCATTGCTCCTTGCGGGGAGTCCTTTGCATGGAAGCGGTCAACAGAATCCCTGTTGTGCGAATGTTGGAAACAAGTGCGATTTGCCGCGTCGATGGGTTAATGCGGAAAACCGTGGTTGTTTGTCTCGGAGATACCCGTGACCGCGGCACGATGGATGGACACGAAAACTACTGGCTATGGATCCGGTGACCAGTTATTTTGTGCCCATCCAGAAATGGTCTTTTTATCCACTTTCGGCCTTATGCTCAAAATTTTATCCTCAGGATATCATGCATATGCCTGCGGTAAACTATTTTCGCATGCCTTGAACCTGAACGAAAATACTCATTTCCGGATAGACACTATTGTGCATTGCCTCTGACAATGCTCATCGATCATGCTGATTTCGCGGTACGGGTCGGCAGGGATCGTTCACGTCGGCCACGCTTTCCCGCTGATACATCCACCGAAAAGACCATGGATCGGCAGTCATAGGCCGTATCGCTCCACAGTCGGCGGCGGATCGCCCCATAGCGACGATTGACACCGTGGGGATCAAAGAGTTCACGGAGCAGGTCAAAGGCCAGGGCAAGCAGCAGATATACAATCAGATACGCAAGAAAATGAACCATGGGAACCTCCTTGAAGTAGAAGTGTGCTCGTTTCTGTTCCAAGGTAACCCAACTGGTAGGACAAATAGTGTCCCACCAATTTTTTTCCGCTCATTTTTTTGCAAACGATCACAACTCCCCCATCTTCAAGCGATCGCGAATTCCGCAGTCCGCAGAGACGGAGGGGGGAGCAGAGAAAGGCGATTGCCCCAATCCCCGGCTCCGCGAGGCAAAGATTTCCCTCAGGGAGAAGGGGCTCCCTTGAGCGAAATGCCGCCATATTCCGATATTCGAAAAGACTCTCACCCTTCAACAGAACGAATTCCATGGCCAAATACAAACCGCAACACGCGCGGCTGTTGTTTATCGACCGCCAGATCCGGGAGAAACACTACCCCAACTGTGCCGGCCTGGCCCGTGAATGGGAGGTCAATCCGCGCACCATCCGCCGTGATATCGACTACCTGCGCTACCAGTTGGATGCACCGCTGGCCTATTCCGCACTCAAGCGCGGCTACTATTACACCGAGGAGCAGTTCCAGCTCCCGGCAATCCAGATCCGCGAACGCGATCTGTTCGCCCTCTATCTGGCCGACAAACTGCTCGCCCAATACGAGGGCACCCCGATTTACGACAGCCTGCAGTCGGTCTTCGCCAAAATCGAGGACAGCCTGCCGGACAACATCTCCCTATCGCCCGGACCGGAGCAGTCCCTGTTCACCATCATTCCCCCTTCGGTGACCGTGATCCTGCCTGAGGTCCTGGAGTCGGTGTTCTCCGCTCTCCGGGGAGCGACCCGCCTGCGTATCGTCTACCGCAGCCCCGGCGCCGACCCCATGGAGCGGACAATCGATCCCTATCACTGCGTCCGCTACGAGGGCGACTGGTATGTCCTGGCCCACTGCCACCTGCG
>JBFWIP010000045.1:8821-10214 GCA_050255935.1 Desulfobulbus sp. | reverse complement strand
CACCATGTAAAATAAAGGGGAGGCGACTATGACAACGGAAGGCCAACGGGTATTTCTCGACGAGTTATGTAAACGGTGGCAAAAATCCCCTGATCAACTGTTGAAGATGGCCGCAAAAAGCGACCTCGATTTATGGTATGAATTCCATAAGGTGATTGTGCTCAAAACTAAAAAAAAGAAAAAAACGGAACCGCAGTTCGTTGAGCTCATCGAGGTTCGCCCGCAAAACGAAGTGCTCAAACTGATGATAGGCCGTACCGACCGAATACAGGTCGCTGCCGAATACGCCTGTCTCAACATCAAGGAAAAACCGGTGTTGATCAGTAATGCAGCCGGTGAGGAATGGGGGGAGACCAGCATGGTGGGGATCAATCCCATGCGCCTCTATGCACGCACCGGGGATCTGCCACGGATCGAGCGCAAGCAGGGCATCACTCCACTGGAGATCGAAGGCCCACCCTCCTGCTCCTGTCAGCCCCACCCGGAAGAAGATGAGGATAGTGGATTCGTTTCCGCCGATCATCCCTGTTTTGCCCCGGAGTTGCACATTGCCCTTGAATGTTGGATGGAGCTGATGGGAGAAGAGGAACAGCCCGACAGGGTAACAAAGGCCGATATTCTCGAGTGGATCCGCAACCACTATCCCGGACTTTCCCAAACCGCCACTCATCGTATCGCCCTGATCGTCACTCCGGCGGCACGGCAGAAACAGTGAGCGTGAACACATAGCGCACAATACCATGAAATCGTATATTGCACCCCTCCTCTGCCTGCTGCTCTGCCTCTGCATCGCCACGGACCAGGCAGGAGCCGGGGTAAACGGTTTTCAAGGGATGCCCTGGGGCAGCGCCCTGGCCGACCTGCAGAAAACCAAAAAACTGGTACTGACCAAGGGAAACGACGGCAGCGGCGAATCGCTCTACGCCCTGCAGAACGAAAGCCTGCGCTTCGGCAAGGCCACACTCACCGGAATCCACTGTTCCTTTGTCCAGGGACGGCTACAGGGGGTGATTCTGCTCTTTGCCGGTTCCAAAAACTTCGGGGCGGTCAAGGCCGAGGCCACCGCCCGCTACGGACGGCCGATCAAGATCGACCAGCGAGGTGGCGAGATGTTCACCTGGCCCGGTGATCAGACCAGTATCGTCCTTTCCTACACCAAGAACGCCGAATCCGGATTTCTCTTTCTCAAACCCAAAAAACTGCCGAAACCCTCCTCCACGGCCAGGATCAAGAAACCCGAACCCCGCAGCGAGCCCACGGAGACGCCCCGGCAATCGGCGGATGCGGATGATGTGGCTATCCTGGATCAGGCTTCGCAACCACAGCGGATTACGGTCGAACCCGCCTCCGGTGACACCTTCCCCGGTGAAGGGCAAGGAGACGAAGGCCAGGG
>JBFWIP010000045.1:5308-8721 GCA_050255935.1 Desulfobulbus sp. | reverse complement strand
TGACCGGCAAGGTGGAAGAGCAGTGCCTCTCCGGCCAGGGGCCCTATATCCAGCCCCTGCCCCGGGATTGATCAAGCCGATCGCACGTCCTGCCGCTGGAGGATCCAAAGTTCGCCGTTGATCCAGTCCTCCCGCTCCCGGCGCAGGGGAGCGGGTTGTTCGCTCAGAATCCGCCAGCCGGTGCTGTCGGCAAGCTGGTGGATATAGGCCGGGGAATAGGCGAAACGGCCGCTGGGCAAAAGCCGGAATCCATCCTCGGCAAGGTATTCGGTGGAGAAACAGAACAGGGCCCCGGGACGGGCATGGGCACGGGCCATGGTGAAGATGGATTCCAGGGCGCCGACATAGATGAACACATCGGTGGCAAGGAAGAAATCGTAGCTTTCAGTGGTGCTATGGAGGAAGTGATCGATGCTGTCCCGGCTCAGGCAGTGGTAGCAGCCCTTGGATTCGGCCTGATGCAGCATGGCCGGGGAAAGATCCACCCCGTCAAAAACCGAAACCCGCTCCTTAAAGGCCAGCCCGCTGAGCCCGGTACCGCACCCGAGATCCAGGCCGTGGGCGTAGACGGCGGGACCGCCGATTGATTCGGCGTGGCACAGACACTCAAAGAGCCGCCCGGGGGTGTCATAGCCCAGGTCCTCAACCAGGCTGCGTTCAAAGTCATCGGCGTAGGCATCGAAAAAAACACGCACATAGGCGTCCGGTGCCTGCTCCAGGGGGGTGCCCAGCAGGGCGGCCAGCAGATAGCGGACCGACTCGTCCTCCGGTCGCAGTTCAAGCACCCGGCCATAGAGAGCTATCGCCTGCTCGGTTTCGCCGGCGCGATGATGGAGATAGGCCAGGTTGTTGAGGGCGGAGAGATACTCCGGGGCGATCGCCAGCACCTGCTCGTAACACTCGCAGGCCCGGCCGTCTTCATGGATCTGCTGATAGCAGCCGCCCAGATTGTACAGGCTGTCCACATGGTCCGGCGCCCGTTTCAGCACCTGCTCGTAGGTGGCGATGGCGGCGGCCGGGTCATTGTTTTTCCCGTGGCAAAGCGCCAGGTTGAACAGGGTGTCGATATCGTCCGGCGCCAGGCTGTCGGCCAGGACAAAGGACTGCAAGGCCTCGGCAAACCGATGGAGTTCATAATAGGCCAGGCCCAGATTGTAATGGAGAAGCGCTGATGCCGGCACAAGCGCGATCAGCTCGAGGTAGCCCTCCAGGGCCTCATCCAGGCGCCCTTCGCTGTGGGCCCGGCTGACCCGGACAAAAATGGCATTGATGGATGCGGCCGATGGCGGTGGCTGGTCGATGGGCATGTCCGGTCCTTGCAGAAAAAGTGAAAACAAGGCAGGAGCGGGACACAGGACCTGCACCCAGGCAACATACCTCTTTTCCGGGCTATTGGCGGTGAAAAAACGGTTCTGGGCGTTCTTTTTTCCAGCCATTGTCGAACAATTGCGATGATGGCTTTTATTGTTGTTTTCGTTGTATTTCGTTGTTTTTGTTGTTCAGGTGACTCTTGCCATGCCCCTCTCCTCCAGCCCTTCCCTCCCCGATTTGCCGATCCGCCCGGTGCTCCCCGAACTCAAGGCGGCTCTTGCACGCAGTTCGGCGGTGCTTGCCGCGCCACCGGGCTCCGGCAAGACCACGGTGGTGCCCCTGGCCCTGCTTGCGGAACCGTGGCTCGAAAACAAAAAAATACTCATCCTCGAACCACGGCGGCTGGCCGCGAGGGCCGCTGCAATGCGGATGGCAACCATTCTGGGGGAACTGGTCGGCCAGGGGGTGGGCTATCAGATTCGTTTTGATCGCTGTGTTTCGGCCCGGACCCGAATCGAGGTGGTCACCGAGGGCATCCTCACCAGACGCTTGCAGCAGGATGCAGCCCTGGATGACATCGGCCTGATTATCTTTGACGAATTCCATGAACGTTCCCTGCATGCTGATCTGGCACTGGCGCTCTGCCTCGACCTCTGCCAGATTCGTGAGGATCTCCGCCTGCTGGTGATGTCGGCCACGCTTGATACCGACCCCGTTGCCCGACTCCTGGGCGGGGTACCGGTCATCACCGGCCAGGGGCGGATGTTCGCGGTCGAGACCACCTATCTTGAACGGTCCGCCCGGGGCCGTATCGCCGAGGTGGTCAGCGCAGGCATCACACAAGTGATCTCCGGGGAAGAAGGCGACCTGTTGGTTTTCCTTCCGGGAGCCGCTGAAATACGGGAAACGCTGCACCTGCTCCAGAAGGACAGGGGGCTTGCGGATTGGTTGATTCTCCCTCTGTTGGGCGAACTCTCCAGCCGTGACCAGGACCGGGCCGTGTTGCCCGATCCCAAAGGACGAAGACGAATCATCCTGGCCACGGCCATTGCCGAAACCAGCCTCACCATCGAAGGTATCCGTTGCGTGGTGGATAGCGGATGGTCGCGCTTGCCCGCCTTTGACCCGGCGACCGGTTTAAGCCGCCTGACCACGGTGCGGGTCTCCAGGGCGACAGCCGACCAGCGGACCGGCCGCGCCGGGCGCCTGGGGCCGGGCCGGTGCCTCCGCCTCTGGACCAGGGAGGAACAGCACAGTCTTCCTCCGTTTCATCCTCCGGAAATCATCAATGCCGACCTGGCGCCCCTGGCCCTGGAACTCTCGCTCTGGGGCGTCAACGACCCGGCCATGCTTCAGTGGCTGGCTCCGCCGCGCGCAGGGGCCTATGGCCAGGCCTGCGACCTCCTCCGCGCCCTTCGGGCAATTGACCGGCTGGGGCGCATCACCTCCCTGGGGAAGCAACTGGCCGAGCTGCCCCTGCATCCCCGCCTGGGGCATATGTTGCTTGAGGCACGGACGCAAGGTCTGGAATCCCTTGGCTGCGACCTTGCCGCCCTGCTCTCCGAACGCGATCCACTTCGTGGCCGAGAGGTGGGGGCGGATATCAGCGAGCGGCTGCGGCTGCTTGCGGCCTGGCGCAACCAGGGAGATGGGGCAGCGCGTGCCCTTGGCGGCGATCCCGCCCTGTTACGCCGCATTGACCAGGCGGCCCGGCAATGGCGGCAGGAAAAGGGTGGCATTGTCCATGGGGAGGACGGCGATATCGCCACCCTGCTGGTCGCGGCCTATCCGGAACGTATTGCCAGGAAACGGACGGGCCGGCGGGGACACTATCAGTTGGCCACTGGACGGGGAGTGACCCTGTTGCCCGCCGATCCCTTGGGCGCCGACGAATTTCTGGTCGCCCCCCAGGTGGACAGCGGCCACGGCGAAGGGCGGATCTTTCTTGCCGCTCCGCTGGATCCGGGTGCCATGCTTACGCGGCATCGCCATCTCCTCACCGTTGAAGAACAGGTGCGCTGGGACGCGGAAAACGGCCGGGTTCTCGCCACATCAAGGACACGGTTGGGGGTCATTGTGATGGAGGAGCAACCGCTGGCCGA
>JBFWIP010000045.1:0-5208 GCA_050255935.1 Desulfobulbus sp. | reverse complement strand
CCCTGTCCGTGCTATTTTCCTCCAGACGCATACGCCGAGAAGCGCATACGGTTGCAACCATGATCCAACGGTACTGCCGCGACCATCACCACACCAGGGGCGCCCTCTGCCCCGAATGCGAGCAGTTGCTCGACTATGCCCGCAAACGGCTGCAGAACTGCCCCTTTCAGGAAGAAAAAACCACCTGCGGCAAATGCCCGGTCCACTGTTACGCGCCGCAGCAGCGGACCCGAATTCGCCGGGTGATGCGTCACGCCGGCCCGAGAATGATTTTTTCCCACCCGATCATGGCCCTGTGGCATCTCCTTGACGGACTGCGAAGACCCCGGCGCCGGCCCTGAGCCCCCTGCTTGACACCACCCGGTAAATCCCGTAGAGTTCCGCTCACTGGTGACCAGCACCTTCCCTTGTTATCAACCACGTTCCCCGGTATATACCCATGTTTGGAATCGGCCTCCCGGAAATGATCGTCATCTTTGCTGTGGCCCTGATTGTCGTCGGCCCGGATAAACTCCCCGGCTTGGCCCGCTCCCTGGCCAAGGGGGTGATGGAGATGAAAAAAACATTGAACCAGCTCAAGGACAGCCTCAACGAAGAAGGGGGCGAGCTCGATTCGGTCCAGAAAGAGTTGCGGGCCACGGCCGAAGACCTCAAGGAAAAGATGATCGATACCGATCCCTCCCATTGGCATCCGGCGGCGGGACCGAACAAGGATCTCACCGAGGAGGAGATTATTGACGTGGAGATCGAGGCGGAGGAAGCGGCGGCACACGCAGCCCAAGAACCGGCCGCCGATGGGTCTGCGGACGAAACCGTCTCCGCGGCGGATTCGCGATCCGGCCAACCCGGCGCCGGGAAAACCGAAACAACCGAAGCCGTTCCCGCAAACCACGAGGCAACAACCCGATGATGATGGAAGCGCTGGAGCAATTCCGGCCCCACCATCAGGAACTCAAGCAGCGGATGATCCGCTGCATCATCGCCATTGCAGCCACCAGCACTATCGCCTATCTGTTCAAGGACAACCTGGCGGCCTGGTGCATGCATCCGTTATATGTGGCCTATCCCCAACTCGACAAACTGGTCTACACCAAGCTGACCGAGGCCTTTCTCAGTTACCTGAAACTCTCGTTCCTGGTCGGCCTTATCGGGGCACTGCCCTTTATTCTCTATGAATTGTGGCTTTTCGTTGCTCCGGGGCTGCTCGAGAAGGAAAAAAAGACGGTCCGCGCCATCCTGGCCTGGGCGACCGCCCTCTTCACCGGCGGTGCCGTATTTGCCTATTTCGTGGTTCTCCCGCGCATACTTCATTTTTTCATGAGCTATGCCGGACCGGCGCTTCAACCGAGGCTCAAATTCGGCCTCTACCTCACCTTTACCGCCCGCATGCTGCTCACCTTCGGCATCGCCTTTGAAATTCCCTTTCTGATGGTAATGGCCAACCGGACCGGCCTGCTCAAGGACGGCCATTTCCAGAACAAACGGCCTTATTTCTACATAGCCATCGTGATTCTTTCCTTTCTGTTGACCACCGGCGAGATAACCGCAACCGTACTGCTCTCCTTCCCCCTCTTCGCCCTGTACGAGGCGGGAATCGTTGCCTGCCGTGTTTTCAACAGGGCCTCCGCCGAAAAATCCGCCTCATCGGGTGCCTGATCCGCTTTCTCCTGGAACGGCTTTGCTCATGGGAACTGATCCTGTTCTGTCGTCAACCCGGCGTATCTCACGCTTCCGGCCAACGGCCCGCAATCAACAGCAACGTTTGTTTGGCGGATTGGCGGTTCTGGGATCGGCCCTCTGCTTTTACCTGGCCACGGCCATTATCCACTGGGGCCAGGACACCGTCCGGATCCATGCGGCCATGTACACCTTTGCCCGTTTTGTGTTCGGGTTTCTGGTGGTGAGTACAAGCATGTTCCTGAGGGGCAGGCGGCCACGATGCAATCACGCCCATTACATCCTCGGTCGCATGGTCGCCAATACGATTGCGGTTTACTGTTTCTACAAGGCGGTGGATGTGGGCAGCGTGGCGGAGGCCAACATCCTCAACATGACCTATCCCCTTTTTGTGGCCCTCTTTTCCTGGTTCGTGCTCCGTGACCAGCGCGATATCTTCTCCCTGGTCATCGTTGCCCTGGCCTCTTTCGGCATCTGGCTCATCCTTGCGCCGGGCCTCACCACCCTGCATCTCGATAACTTCTGGGGCCTGCTTTCCGGTATATTTGCCGCTTTTGCCATCATCTACCTCAACCTCAGCCGCCAATACAACGACGCCCAAAGCATTCTCTGGTACATGTTCGGACTGGGCGCCGTGCTGATGCTGCCCCTGGTCTACGGGGAGCTCACCCTGCCCACCCCCACGGAATGTTTTTTTCTGTTCAGTTGCTCCATCGCCGGTATCGCCGGGCAGTATCTGCTCACCTACGGTTTTTTGTATGTCACTGCCGTGGAAGGAGCGGTCATCTCTTCAAGCAGGATTCTCATTGCCGCCCTGCTTGGCCCTCTCCTGGTGGCGGATCCGCCGCTGGGTTTGAGTGGCCTGCTCGGTACCCTGATCATTTTTGCCGCCGATCTTGTCCTGGCGCTCCGGGCACCGGCCAGCTAAGGCCAACCGTATCCGCCCTTCCCTGTTTCCTGATTCTCCTTTTTGCTTGTTCACCTGTCGGTGACAAGCAGGAGAAGGCCTTTGCCCCATTGCAACCATCCCGCTGCGCGAACCATGATTTGCCCCTGTCCGGCAGCCCATGGGACCGGCATTTTCCCTCTTTTTCCTTGACTCGCCCTGATCCTTTCCAGATAATCCAACTAAATCGACGGAGAACATATTGCATAACCTGGCAGAACGGCAGGCCTTTTTAGCCCGTATCCCTGTTTCCCAATATTTTCAGAAAAGGAGTACACAATGAACGACTTCCGGCTGGGAATTAAATTAGTGGGCGGTTTTCTGATAACGGCATTGATCATCATCCTGGTCGGATTGCTCTCGATACGCCAGCAGAGCCAATTGGGCAAGGAAGTGAAAGCATTGGGGAACGAAACCATCCCCGCAGTGGAAAACATCCTTATCGTCAAAAGCCAGGCCGCCTCCATCGCCGCCCTGATGCGTTCGCTCCTGACCCCCTACGCATCGATTGAGCAACGCAACTATTCCCATCAGGCCCTGCTTGAATCGCGCAAAATCTACGCGGCGGCCAAAGAAAAATTCATGACCCTGCCCATGGCCAGTGAGGTGACCACTGAATGGCAGGAATTCAACAGCAACATCACCAAATGGGTCGAAGTCAACAACCAGGCCGTTGTCCTTTCCAAGGAATTGATCGCCATGGACATACTGCAACCGGAAATTATGAAGCAGCGCCTGGCCGATTTCCAGACAGCCCACAATGCCCTGTTGGCCAAGGTTGGACGGTTGTTGATTTCGAGCACGCCCTTTGAAGGGGGAGCGGATGCCGACACCTGCCCCCTGGGCCAGTGGATCAACAATATGGATACCACCAACCCGGAAATGGTGGCCCTGGCCAGGGAACTCAAACCGATCCATACGGCGCTGCACAATGATGTCGGCCGGGTAAAAACCCTGATGGCCAACGGCCAAACCGGTGAGGCGAAGGAACTCCTGGAGAAAAGGTGCTATTCCAATGCGGAAAAGGTGCTGCAACTGATCGAGCGGATGTCGGCCCTGGCAGACACGGCCAACGGAAAATTCCAAAAAATGAACCAATTGCTGCTTGAAGACGGGGAACAGTATCAGAAAAGGACCTTTGCCGCGATTGACAAAATCGTCAACAAGGCGGAAGAAGTGGCAAAGGCCACCGTGAAGGACGCCGATGCCAGCGCCCGAAACGGTGAATTGATCACCACCGTCTGCCTGGTGATCGGCTTTATCCTGGCGGTGGCCCTGGGGTTGCTCCTCACCCGTTTGATCACCAAACCGCTCTTCAAGGGTGTTGATCTCGCCAAGGCCATGGCCGGGGGAGATCTGACCCAATCCATGGATGTCAATCAGAAGGATGAAATCGGCATGCTGGCGCAGTCGCTGAACGACATGGCCAAGAATTTGCGGCGGATGTTTAGCGAAATAAAAGAAGGGGTGGACAGTGTGGATGAATCTTCCACCCAACTGGCCTCCATTTCCAATCAAATGGCTTCCGGCGCCGAATCCACGGCCACACGTTCCGCTCAGGTGGCCGCTGCCGCCGAGGAGATGAGCGCCAACCAGGGTTCCATTGCTGCGGCCATGGAGCAGGCCTCGGTGAATGTCAACATGGTGGCCGCCGCCGCCGAGGAAATGAACGCCACCATCACGGAAATCGCCCAAAATTCGGGCAAGGCCATTGAAATCACCTCCAAGGCGGTCAACCAGTCGCAAGAGGCCTCGGCACGGGTCAATGAACTTGGCCGTGCCGCCGACGAGATCAACAAGGTGACCGAGGCCATCACCGAAATTTCCGAGCAGACCAACCTTCTGGCCCTCAACGCCACCATCGAGGCGGCACGCGCCGGTGAGGCGGGCAAGGGCTTTGCCGTTGTGGCCAATGAAATCAAGGACCTGGCCAAACAGACCGCCAACGCCACCCTGGATATCAAGAACAAAATCCACGGCATCCAGCAGGCAACCGGCGTGACCGTAAAGGAAATCAACGAAATCAGCGCCGTTATCGCCGATGTCGACCAGATTGTGGCCACCATCGCCTCGGCGGTGGAAGAGCAATCGGCTACCACCAAGGAAATTGCCTCCAACGTTAACCAGGCCAGCCAGGGCATCAACGAAGTCAACGAGAACGTGGCGCAGAGCTCGTCGGTTTCCACGGAGATCGCCTCGGATATCGCCACGGTCAACGAAAGCGCCAACGAGATCAATTCGGCCAGCAATCAGGTCAAAGTCAGCGCCGAGGCGCTCTCCGGTGTCGCAGACCGGCTGATGAACATGGTCTCCCAATTCAAGATTTGATGCATTGATTCCGGTGAAGAGTTCCCGGCCTCCTGCGTCCTGAACAGGCAAAGCCGTTTCCCGATTTTTCGGGAAACGGCTTTTTGCTGTGGAGGGGTCGACAAAAAAATCAGGGTGTCGGATCCATCTCGTTCACAATAGAACGGCTCAAGCTTTGGTTATCGGAGTATTCCCTTGTACACTGTGCGGATTCCCGGCTGAAGGGGGAAGAGCTTTCATCCCATGGAGCACCGGCCCAGATTCCGCAAAGCGCCCGG
>JBFWIP010000044.1:4209-17908 GCA_050255935.1 Desulfobulbus sp. | reverse complement strand
CCGTTCTCTCCCTGCACCAGACCGTTTTCCCGCATGACCTCGATGACCCGACGCCCCTCCTCCGGAGTGCGGCAGAAGGGAATCATCAACTTGATATTGGTCAGCCCCATCTCGTTACGCGCCTTGAGCATGGCCTGACATTCCAGGTCAAAGGCCGCGCGGTAGCGGGGATCATAGTAACGGGAAGCCCCGCGCCAACCGATCATGGGATTGGACTCCTCCGGTTCGTACAAAAACCCGCCGATCAGGTTGGCATACTCATTGGACTTGAAGTCGGAAAGACGGACAATGACATCCTTGGGATAAAACCCGGCCGCGATCCGGCCCACGCCCTCGGCCAGTTTATCAATAAAATATTGCCGCTTGTCAGAGGGATAGGCGCCCGTACGGTCATCGATATCCTCGATTACCTCCTGAATCTCGTCATCGTGAGCGGCCTGGGCCTTGAGCGATTCATAATTGATCAACGCCATCGGATGAATGCCGATATGGGAGTTGATGATGAACTCCTCCCGCGCCAGTCCAACACCTTCGTTGGGCAGTTGCCCCTCGATAAACGCCTTTTCCGGAAGGCCGACATTCATCATTATCTTGGTTCGGGTGGCCGGGATATTGTCGAGATCCAGGGTCTCGATCACGAAATCGAGCAAACCCTCATAGATGTGGCCGCTTTCACCCTCGGCGCAGGAAACGGTCACCGGCTGCCCGTTCCGGATCACCTCGGTACCGTTTTCGGTGCCGATCACGCAGGGGATGCCGAGTTCACGGGAGATAATCGCCGCATGGCAGGTGCGGCCGCCACGATTGGTGACAATGGCGCCGGCGGTCTTCATGATCGGCTCCCAATCGGGGTCGGTCATATCGGTCACCAAGACCTCGCCGGGCTTGAAGTCATGAATCTGGCTGGCTTTCTCGAGGATACGGGTCACGCCCCGGCCGATCTTGGCGCCAACCGCCTGGCCGCTGGCCAGGACCTTGCCCTTGCCCTTGAGCACGTAGGTCTCCATGACCCTTTTTTTCGCCTGGGAATGCACGGTTTCAGGACGGGCCTGGACAATGAACAGGTTGCCGGTTCCAACATTCGTGCCGTCACCGTCCTTGGCCCACTCGATATCCATGGGCCGGCCGTAATGCTCCTCAATGATGCAGGCCCAGCGGGCCAACTGGAGGATCTCATCGTCGCTGAGGATGTAGGCCCCCCGTTCCTCGGGCGTGGTCTCGATATTTTTGACCGGCTCCTCGGCCCCGGGATCGGTGTTGTAGATCATCTTGATTTCCTTGCTCCCGACCCGTTTGCCGACAATGGGACGCTTGCCCTCCTGCAGTTTCGGCTTGAAAATGTAGTATTCGTCGGGATTGACCGCCCCCTGGACCACATTCTCGCCAAGTCCCCAGGCCCCGGTGAGAAAGACGGCGTCCTTGAAGCCGGACTCGGTATCAATGGAGAACATGACCCCCGAGCAGGCGGAATCGGACCGGACCATCTTCTGGACCACGATCGAGAGGTAGACGTCAAACTGGCCGAACCCCTTGTCGTGGCGGTAGGAGATGGCACGGTCGGTAAACAGGGAGGCGAAGCAGCGCTTGCAGGCATCGATCAGGGCTTCCTCTCCGCGGATATTGAGATAGGTGTCCTGCTGACCGGCGAACGAGGCGTCCGGCAGGTCCTCGGCCGTGGCCGAGGAACGGACCGCCACATCGACATCCTTGCCGTACTCCTCTTCCATCTTGTTGTAGGCACTGATGATTTCCCGGCGAAGGTCGGATGGAAACTCGGCGTTGCGGATAATATCCCGCACCTTGGCGCCCCGTTGCTGCAGGTTGTTCAGATCGTGGGTGTCAAGCCCTTCCAGGGCATCGCGGATAGCTTTTTCGATGCCAGCCTCTTTGAGCAGATAGCGATACGCATGGGCGGTGATGGCGTAACCGTTGGGGACGGCCACGCCTTTGGAGGTCAACTTCTGATGCATTTCACCCAGGGAAGCATTTTTTCCGCCTACCATCGGCACATCTCCGATGCCGATTTCATCAAACCAAAGAATAAGTGCCGTCTCGTGCTGGTTTTCCATCAAAAACTCCCGTGTGAAATAAGGCCGCCGGACAATTTCCCCTGCGCAGCAATTCCTTTGCTGCCGGAATCCAGCGTAAAAAAAACAAATTTCCTGGAATATAAAAACAATACCCTTCAGGGTCAACCGCTAGGTCCGCTCATTTATTCTCCGAAAATGAAGATATAACATATCGTTGACGCAACGGCTTGCCAAGCCCCTACAGCAGGGCTATAGTAATGGAATGTTTGACAAACTCGTAAAATTCGCCAAGAGGGAACTGTGGCCTATAAAAACAGGAGGTTACGAAGCATAAAACGTTGTTCTCGCGTTTTTTGGCGGAAACGGCGATAGTTGATGAACTTGTAAAACGCCAGCCGACGCAAAGGGTCCCGCCTCGGAACGGAAAATTAATGTTTGGCCTTTCAAAACGTCTGCCAACTCAGCACCCCAAGGGAGCGAACATGAGCATCGCACAAGAAATCCTGGAGATACAAAGCCGGTATCTAGTTGAAAACAATCATGCAAACAGCCGTTATTTTCAGGCGATCAAAGAGCTGGTCGCCGGACGGACCAACGCCGGGGCAGCAGACAAACAGCAATGGCAGGCGGCCATCGACCAAGTCTATCAACATGTCGAAGAGGAAATGTTGACCAATACCGGCCAACCCATGCAGCCGATCAAATTCGGCACCTCGGGTTGGCGCGGCATATTGGGCAAGGATCTTTACGTTCGCTCGGTGGCGGTGGTAACCGCAGCCATCCTCACGCTGTACCGCGAGGCCGAAAACGACGAGGCCCTGCGCCAGGCATTGGGCATCAACAGTTTTGCGGAAATGCAGCGACGAGGCTGCGTGGTCGGCTTTGACAACCGTTTTGGGGGACCTCTCCTTGCCGTGGCCGCGGTCAACGTACTCTGCGCCAACGGAGTCAATGTTTTCTACGCCGGAGAGGCCACCACCGGGGCGCTGTCGGCATCGGTGCTCATTCGCAATGCCGCCTTTTCCATCAATCTCACCCCCAGCCACAATCCCCTGGAGTATGGCGGTTTCAAATACAATGCAGCGGATGCCGGCCCGGCCGCCCCGCTGCTCACCGACACCATCACCCGGTTTTCACGGGAGTATATCCAACTCGACCAGGTACCGCTCATCCCTGCGGGGCTCAACCTGCAAACGCCCCTGGCCGAACTCCCCGACTTGGTGATCGAAGACGCCCTGGCCAGCTGGCAGCAACTGATCCGTGACGGGGAAGGCCTGCACGGTATCGCCTACGACCGCCTGCTTGCCGATTTTGCCGTCAACGCCGATCTCGTCGTTTGCGTCGACACCGTCCACGGGGCCTCCCGGCGCTATATCAGCCGCCTGCTGAACAATCCTCCGGAAGACCGGCTGCTCCTTTTGCGTGACCAAGAAGACCCGACCTTTGGCGGCATCGCCCCGGAACCCTCTTCCGCCAACATGCAGCCCACCATCCGCACCCTGGCCGCCCGCAGGGAACCGCTGAAAATCGGCGCCATCATCGATCCAGACGGCGACCGCATCCGGTTCACCGACGGCGACATTGAAATTTCCATGAATCAATTCGGGGCGATGGCCTATCATTTTCTCCATGAGATCAAGGGAAAGCATGGCATGGTGGCCAAGACCGTCGCCTCCAGCAACCTGGCCAATGCCCTGGCCGGACAACTGGGCGAGGAAATCTTTGAACCCAAGGTGGGTTTCAAGGAATTCAAGCCGGTGATCAACAAGGCCCTGGTCTACTTTGAGGAGTCCGACGGTATTTCCATTATCGGCCACACCCCGGAAAAGGACGCCTTCATCGGCCTGGTCCTGGCAATCGACATGGTGCAGACGCTCAAGAAGTCGCTGGGCAGCTACCTGGAAGAAATTGAATCCACCTTTGGCCATTACTACCCGGACCGGGACGGGGTGACCGTTTCCCAGCAGGGAGAAACGCTGCTGCAGACCCTGGATCGGCTCCAAGAATACACGGTGGGCAGCAAGGTCAGGGTGGGCGAAAAAGAAAAGACGATTGCCGAGGTGATTGCTATCGACGGCCGCAAAATGATTCTCGAGGACGGATCCTGGCTGATGATCCGCCCCTCAGGCACCGAACCCAAAGTCCGATTCTACGTGGAAGCCCGCACGCCCGAAGAAACTTCGCTTCTGGTAAAAAGTGCCAAATCGATGCTTGCCGAAATAGGACTCCTGGCATAATGTAGCAACCTGAACATCTTTCCGTTAGCCTCCCCCGGAGGAATGACGCTTAACTGTTGAATATCACTAGATTAGAGAACCGATCATGTGGGAATATACCGATAAAGTCCAGGAACATTTCATCAACCCGAAAAACGTCGGCGAAATCGAGAACGCAAGTGGGGTCGGCAACGTCGGCTCCATTGCCTGTGGCGACGCCCTGCGCCTGACCATCAAGGTCGACGAAAATAATGTCATCACCGACGCCAAATTCAAGACCTTTGGTTGCGCCTCCGCCATTGCATCGTCCTCCATGTTGACGGAAATGCTCAAGGGGATGAAGCTGGAGGATGCGAAAAAACTGACCAATGACGACATCGCCAAGGCCTTGGGCGGGCTTCCCAAGGAAAAGATGCACTGTTCGGTCATGGGTCGGGAGGCATTGGAGGCGGCCATCGCCGATTATTCCGGAGTGATGCTGCCCATGGCCCAGGGCGAGCTGGTTTGTGAATGCTTCGGCGTGACGGATCTTGAGATCATCCGGGCGATTAAAGAGAATTCCCTGACTTCGGTCGAAGAAATCACCAACTTTACCAAGGCCGGCGGCGGTTGCGGGAAATGCGAGGATCGACTGAAGGCGCTGCTCAGCGAGACCGTCGAAGGACAGAGCCAGCAGCATGTCGACCGGAAAAAACAAAAACGGATGACCACCCTGGAAAAAATCAAAAAGATCGAAGAGGTCATTGAACGGGAGATCAAACCGACATTGAAAAAGGACGGGGGCGATATTCAACTGCTCGATGTGGACGGCGACTTTGTCACCGTTTCCCTGCGGGGCTCCTGCGCCGGATGCCATTCCTCGCGGACCACGCTCAAAGAGTATGTGGAGAAAAAACTTCGTGAACAGGTTCTGGACAGCCTGATCGTCGAGGAGGAAAAATAATGACCGCTTCCCAAGAAAAAGTCATCTACATGGACAACAATGCCACCACCCGGATTGCCCCCGAGGTGGTGGATGCCATGATGCCGTATCTGACGGAATTCTACGGCAATCCTTCCTCGATGCACACCTTTGGCGGACAGGTGGGCCAGGCCATCGGCGAGGCCCGGCAATCGGTGGCGAACCTTCTTGGCGCTACGCCCGACGAGATTGTCTTCACCAGTTGCGGGACCGAAAGCGATTCCACGGCCATCCTTTCCGCCGTACAGACCTATCCCGAAAAAAATCATGTGATCACCACCCGGGTCGAGCATCCCGCGGTGAAAAACCTTTGCGACAGCCTGGAAACCCTGACCGGAAGGAAATATCACATCACCCGCCTGCCGGTGGCCGAGGACGGGACCCTGGATCTGCAACGTTTCAGGGACAGCCTGACCGATGAAACCGCCATTGCCAGCGTTATGTGGGCCAACAACGAGACCGGCGTCATCTTTCCGGTTGAGGAAATGGCCGAGATCGCCAAGGAGCGGGGGGTCCTCTTTCATACCGATGCGGTCCAGGCGGTCGGCAAGATTCCGATCAATCTTGAAAAAACCGCCATAAACTTCCTCTCCCTTTCCGGGCACAAGCTGCATGCGCCCAAGGGCATAGGGGTTTTATATGTGCGCAAGGGCACGCCTTTCATCCCCTTTCTCAACGGCGGGCATCAGGAAAAGGGCCGCCGCGGCGGCACCGAAAATGTGGCCTCCATCATCGGTCTCGGCAAGGCCTGCGAACTTGCCGGGGCCAGGATGGAAGAGGAGAACACCCGGGTTCGAGCCCTTCGGGACAAGTTGGAAAAAGGCCTGCTCTCGACTGTCCCCAAGGCATTGCTCAATGGCCATCCGGAGCAGCGGTTGCCCAACACCGCCAACATCAGTTTTGAATATGTCGAGGGTGAGGCTATTTTGCTGTTGATGAACCAATACAATATTTGCGCCTCTTCCGGTTCGGCCTGCACCTCGGGCTCGCTGGAACCATCCCATGTCCTTCGCGCCATGGGCGTTCCCTTTACAGCGGCGCACGGCTCCATCCGTTTCAGCCTGTCGACCTACAACACCGAGGAAGAAGTTGACTTCGTGTTGGACAAAATGCCGGCCATTATTTCCCGTTTGCGGGAACTTTCCCCGTTCTGGGAAGAAAACAAATAATCACCCTGAACAGACCAGACGCCGTTCACCGCTGAGCGAACGGCGTCTTCCCCCGCCCTCTTTCCCCTTTCGGTACCCCATGCGCATCATTGAGCCAAGCGTCATTCTTCTTGATGAACTTGACCAACAAAGCCTTCCGGTCCGCATCGAATTCTGCGGGCGCATCTGCTACAAAAGCGAAAGCAGGATCGACAGCCAATCCGCTATCCCCTTTGTTCGCAAGATGGCTGAATATGGCCATAATTCAGTTCTCGAAATGGGAGCGACAACCTTCGCCGTCACTTCTCCCGATGCCAAGGTTGCCGATGCTTTTTTCTTTCACCAACCCAAATTTCTCCAGGTCGACCGGCTGGATGAAAAGAACCTTTTGATCTCCGGTTCGGTGCGCGCTTTCCTGGAAATGGCTGTCACCCATCAGGACGACCGGATATCTCAAGCGCTCTTGGGTGTCCTCCAACACCAACACCCCTATTTCTTCGGCACGCTCACCTTGCCCCCCTGTCCAAGGGACAATCAGGTGGGGATCCGTAAATTGTCCATGGCTGAAGTCGAACAATTGCCCTGGGAGCACTATGGCAAACACCGGTATCTCGCGGTCAAGTTCATCGTCAACCGGGCCGTTACCCACGAACTGGTTCGCCACCGGCCCTGTTCCTTTCTCCAGGAAAGCCAGCGCTATTGCCGGTATTCCGCCGATAAATTCGGCAATGAGGTAACGTTTATCAAACCGGTTTTCTTTGCCGAGGAATCCGAGGAATATGCGCTTTGGAAAGAGTCGATGGAAGCTATGGAGCGGCAATATTTCCGCCTCCTTGAGACCTCAACCCCGCAGGCCGCCCGTACCGTCCTGCCCAACTCCTGCAAGACCGAAATCATTGTGTACACGAACCTGCGGGAATGGAAACATATTCTCGCCCTGCGCACCTCATCGGCGGCCGAACCATCAATGCGTGAAGTCATGATTCCACTGCAGCAGATGTTGCGCGCAAAATTTCCCACCATATTTTGCTAACCACATTGGTTGCGGCCGTACACGAACGTTCAGGGAAACAACATATCTTCTCCAACGTCCTCTTTTTCAAGATTTTCTTCTTTTTGACCGGCCTTTGCGTTTATAATAGAACATTAAAAAATTATTCACTCCACGACTCACAGGCCTGACAACTCCATGGCACTCAAACCAGGACAAACAACAACTGATGCGCAACGAGGCTCCCTGAAGAGGACCGTCAAGGATCAATCCGGGGCCGGCAAGTTGAAAATTGGCGAATTACTGAGTAAGGCCGGATATATAACCGCCACCCAGTTCGAAGAAGCAAAAGCCATCCAGAAAAAGACCGGGGAAAGACTCGGCAGAATACTTCTGGAAAGCGGAGCGATTGAACGGGACACCATCGCCAATTTCTTGAGCAGGATGCACAACTACACCATGGTTGTCATCGAAAAGGAATTGCCCAGCAAGGAAGCTCTCAGCCTGCTTCCCTACGAAACCGCCAAGCGGTTCATGGCCTTTCCATTGCGGTTGGCAGGTGATACGCTCCAGGTCACCATGGCGGAGCCAACCGATTCCCTGGATGTCGAGCACCTGCAGGATATCGTCCAGAAAAACCTCACGGTATGCGTCTCGACCGCGAAGGACATCATTGATTCCTATAAAAAATATTACAATATCAATGATGAAGAGTATCATTCATTCTTCAAGTACGAGACGGAGACTGAAGAAGAGGCGGTTACGCAGGTTGATGACTTCGGTGCTCTGGTTTCGGATGCGGCCGAAGATTTCGAAATTGAAAGCGGCGGTGGCGAAGAAAGCAACTTCGAGCAATTCTCCGCCTCGGATGCGCCCATTATCAAGTTGGTGAACGGCATCCTCATTAAAGCCGTTCAGGAGGGGGTGAGCGATATCCATATCGAGCCGTTTGAGAAGACCATGCAGGTGCGTTATCGCAAAGACGGTTCGCTGTTCAAATCGATGAATCTCCCGCTGACGATCAAGAATGCCATGGCCGCCCGTATGAAGATATTGGCCGGTCTCAACATTACCGAGCGTCGTGTCCCCCAGGACGGGCGTATCAAAATACGCCTGGGCCGTAACCGCGCGGTCGATTTTCGTGTCTCCACCCTGCCCCTGCTCCATGGAGAGGGCATAGTCCTTCGTATTCTCGACAAGAACTCCCTAAATGTCGACCTGACCAAACTCGGTTTTACCAAGGCTACCTTCGCCGCGCTCAGACGCTGTCTTTCCCGTCCGCAGGGGCTTCTTCTGGTGACCGGCCCGACCGGATCGGGGAAAACCGTCACCCTGTATTCGGCGCTCAACTCCCTCAATACCGAAGATATCAAAATTCTGACTGCGGAAGACCCGGTCGAGTTCAACTTCAAGGGAATCAATCAGGTCAATGTCAATGCCGAGGTCGGCATGACCTTTGCCGCGGCGTTGAAGGCATTCCTTCGCCAGGATCCGGATATCATCATGGTGGGTGAGATCCGCGATATCGAAACCGCGGAAATTGCAATGAAGGCGGCCATGACAGGCCACCTGGTTTTCTCCACCCTGCACACCAACGACTCTCCGGCCACGGTCAGCCGTATGGTGGACATTGGCATCCCGTCCTACATCCTGGCCTCTTCCCTGACCATGGTCCTCTCCCAACGGTTGGGCCGCCGTTTGTGTTCCAAATGTAAAACCCCTGCCCAATATGACCAGCAAACACTGCTGGCAGCGGGGTTCAAGGAATCCGAACTCGACGAACTCAAGCTGTTCAAGGCAAAGGGTTGCCCCGAATGCAACGGATTGGGCTATCGCGGCCGGGTCGGTTTCTTTGAACTGATGGAGGTCACCGACGCTGTTGCCGAGGCCATCCAGGCGGAAGTTTCCGAGGAGCAACTCCGCAAAGTAGCCATTCAGGAAGGCATGTATACCCTGCGGGAGGCGGGTCTGCAAAAAGCTCGTGAGGGAGTGACCAGCCTGGAAGAAGTCCAGAGAAGAACCGTGGCCCACGAAGACAGTCTGCCGGCCTATCTGGTCAATCCCGATGTCGAAGAATATGAAGATGGTGACGTCGTCATCCAGGAAGGGAACAAGGACCGGGATTTTTTCAAACTTATCCGCGGCAAAGTAGCTGTTCTTCGTTCTGGGAAAAAAATCGCGGAAATTACGGAACCCGGCGAATATTTTGGCGAGATGGCGTCGATTATCGAAGAACCCCGCTCCGCCTCAATCATCTCGGTGGGCCGATGCACCATCAAGCGTTACCCGGGGGACAAACTGAACGAACTCATTGAAAAATACCCCGAAGTTTCCCGTCATCTCTTCCGCACTCTGGTCGAACGCCTGCACAAAACAGACCGTATTGTAGTCCAGCTTGCCAGCGCTGCAAAAACCCGTCCCCCCCACCAGGTCATTCGGCAGGCATGAATAAAGTTTCCGTCTATATCATCGCCTACAACGAAGGCGATAAAATCCGTGATGCCATCAATTCGGTCCTCTGGGCCGATGAGATTATCGTGGCCGATTCATTCAGCCAAGACAACACCGCCCGGATCGCTGAAGAACTGGGGGCCCGGGTCGTTCAGATACCTTTCCAGGGATTCGGGGATCTACGCAACCAGGCCATGGCGACCTGCAGCCATGATTGGATTTTTTCCCTGGACTCGGACGAGCGCTGTACCCCTGAAGCCCGGGATGAAATGCTCGTTTGCCTTGAGGCCCCGCAAGCCGATGCCTACTACATTCCCCGCAGGAATTATTTTATGGGCCGCTGGATCAAACATTCCGGGTTTTACCCTGATTATCGCCAGCCCCAACTTTTTAAAAAAGGGGCTTTGGTGTTCAAAAACGATCCGGTCCATGAAGAATTTTCCATTGTCAGCAACAAACCCGTTGCCTTCTTAACGCATCCGATTTGGCAATTTCCCTATAAGAACCTGGAGGAAGTCGTTCACAAGGCGAATAAGTATTCCAGCCTTGGCGCCCGCAAACTGGCGCAACGGGGGCAGGCAGGCTCCATGCTCAGGGCGCTTCTCCACGGGTTCTGGTCCTTTGCGCACATGTATGTGCTCAAAGGAGGTTTCCTTGACGGCTGGCCCGGCCTGGTGATCGCTCTTGGCAATTTCGATGGCACCTTTTACAAATACGCCAAATTGCATGAACTCCAAAATAATTGGGCGCCCCCTTCCTCACCTCCTTTACACCGGCCCCGCTGATGGGGTGTGGTGCAGGTTCAGTCCTTTTTCACACCAGACCAGCCGCCCGTCGATGGTTCGCTGCAAAAGTTCGTCATTATACGCCAACCGGTTCCTCGCATTCATCGGATGGTGGAGATGATAACCCAAGGCGCGAAATTTAAGATTTTTTCGGCGAACACCGCTATTGAACAATCTGGCGACAAATTCCGAATCCTCCCGCCCCCATCCTTCAAATTCCTCGTTGAAGCCATTCACCCGGAAGGCGTCCTCTTTCCAGAAGGCAAAATTGCACAGTCGTATGCTCCGCATTGTACGGCTTTCCCAGGAAAACATTCGCGACAACCATTCAGATCGCACACAGTTCTTCTTGTTGCCTATTCCTCCTAGCGTGTGCGGTATCCGCAATCGTCCCGCAACCATGCTCCGGTGCGTCACCTCCGCGTTCAACAACGCCCTCGGACCCTGCACAAACCACCCCGGTCTCGCAACCGCCAAATGGTCGGCGACAAAGCGGGGGTGGAGCACAATATCTCCATCAATGAGCAGGATATAGTCTCCCTGCGTCTGAACAAGCCCCTGATTCCTGTTTTTCGCCAAACGGTATCCTTTATCCTCCTGCCAGGCGTGAACCAGGGGCACGGGTGATTCAGGGGTCAACCGTCGTATGAGGGATGCGGTGTCCGGCCGGGATCCGTCATCGGCGACCACAATTTCCAGGGGAAGGTATGTTTGGCCAAAGGCGCTGCGCAGCACCAATTCCAATGCCTCCTTCCAATTATAGGTAGTGATAATCAAGCTGGCCGCCACCCGAGGCGCATTCCCGCTGTTGCCCCCTTTCTTCATATCAGTTCCATGATTGCGGAAAACACCCGATCGACACTGATGCCACGCATGCAATCCATTTGTTCGCAAACCCGTTTGCGGCAACAAAGGCATTCCACCCCCTCGGCACGCACAATGACCCGCCGGACGCCATACGGCCCCACACGTTCGGGGTGTGTCGGGCCAAAAAGTGCGACCACGGGCACACCCGCCATGGCCGCAATATGCATCGGCCCGGTATCGAGACCGATGTAGGCCGTCGCCCTTTGAATCAGATCGACCGATGCGCCCAAGGCGAGCTTGCCGGCGGAGACAACCGGTTTCTTGTCCATCCCCGCGACGATCTCCTCGATGTAGGGGACATCGGCTCCGCTCCCGCCCAATACCGGTTGAATGCCCGCGCCGATCAAGCGCTCACACAATTCACTCCATCGGGAGGCGATCCAATATTTCGATTGCCACCGTGCGGTCGGATTCACGTAAACAAAACGCTCGGTTGTCACCATCTGCTGATCAAGCAGAAATTGGCTTGCGGCCTGCGCATCGGCATCGCTTGAGCACAAATGAAAATCAACCGGTTGCGCCGCACAGGAAAAACAAGAGGCGAACAACAGGTTTTTATCAACGGCGTGCACCGTATCCGAAGGCACATCAATCAGCCGATCCTGAAAAAGGGTATTCAATTCCCGGGCATCCCGGAAGCCGTACCGTATCCCGCCGGGATTGGCCAACGCTATCACACCGCTCCGAAAGGAAGCATGCAGATCAAGCACAATATCGTAGGGGGCCGATTTGAACGAGCGACGCAAATCGCGCAAAACCTTGATGGTAGCACTCAACGCCGCACCGTAGGCAATCCGGGAAGCACCCGGGCTGCTGGTCGAGGGAATATGTATGGGATAGACCGCATCGACCGCGTCATCACTCTCCACCAACGCCGCATATCCCCGCTCAACGACCCAACCTATGGAACAACGGGGAAAGCAGCGTTTCAGCGCATGGGCCACGGGCAAGGCGTGCACCACATCACCCAGGGAACTCTGCTTGATGAACAAAATACGTTGACCGTTTAGATCCATGAGGCCTTTCAACAAAATTGGGTTTTAATTGCAGTGATATGTTGGTCGATATCCAGGGCATGCCTCGATGCAAAACCGGAGGGGACACGAACGCCAGGTTCAAGCCGCTCCACCGCGGCAATGATCGTGCTCGGCTGGTTGTCCTCAAGCAGAATCGCCGGTTCGTTTGCGAGCAACTCGGTGGCGCCGACCCGGGTGGTCGCGATGACCGGGGTGCCGCATTGCATCGATTCGGCCACCACCAGGCCAAAAGGTTCGTAATGTGCCGGTAGTATAGTGTAATCAACGGCGCAATACACAGGGGCGAGGTTGGTGCAATACCCGAGAAAACGGACATTGGACGGATGCGACTTCGGTACCTTGCTGCCGGCGATCAGAAGTTGATAGCATGCTGGATCCAGTGCTGAAAAGGCCTGCAGCAACTCATCAAGCCCCTTGCGCTGATGACCGCAGGAAACAAACAAAAGGGTTACCCGGCGATCATCGATCCCCAACGAATCCCGGGCCCGCGCTCTCGCATCTCCGTCCGGAGCCTGAAACCGCCCGGTATCGATGGGAGGATAGACGACCTTGATTTTAGCGGGGGTGATGGCGTAATGGGCCAATATCTCACGTTTCACTGCAGCGGAATGGGCCATGACATGTGGCACCTTGTGAAACATCTTGCGTTCAAAATACAGCTCGATACGGTCATAGAGATGCCGCAGCAGGGCGGTGCGGCGAATGTGATGAAGCGTTTCCGCATGCACCCCGCCGCACACATTGACATGCACACTTTCTGTTCTGGCCATGCCAAGCGAAAGATCGTGGTCTTGCCTCAGCGGCAAGCGATCACAGCGATCCAAAAAACGAAATTCCCGGGCCTTCCGGGGTAAGAAGGGCCGGATGCGCCGTACCCGGCACCCCATTTCCCTGGCCAACTGCCGGTCAACTTTGCAGGCATAAACCGTCACCCCATCCCCTTGATGCTGAAATCCGGCAATCAGCGAAAGCAGATAGGCTTCCATGCCGCCGCCCCGGGTAAAGTTGGTATGCACAATTCCAATATTCATTATCGCCACCTTGCTTCACGCACAGCCATGAGCATCTTCAATCCTTTTCACCCAAGGCGTATTGGGCCTTCACCGTCCCGTATCAACGTGGATTCTTCAGCCGAAAGAGAATCAGCTTGCCGGTATCAGCATGCGTCCACTGCCCGACTTCGGTAAACTGGTCCAAGAATGCCGCAGCTGAG
>JBFWIP010000044.1:0-4109 GCA_050255935.1 Desulfobulbus sp. | reverse complement strand
AAAGCCGAGGACATAAAAAGGGAGAAAGGGGTAAAAAAACGACTCACAGGCATTCGCCAAGATGACGGCAAAGGGCATGCTCCAGGCAATATGATGGGCTTCATAGAGGAAATTCCCGATCAGCGAAAATCCGTAGCTCGAAGCCAGGGTGTGCAACTGGGAACGAAGCAGGGCATACGACTTCATCGGCGCATAAAACTTTTCCGCCGCCTCCTGCAATCGCACCAAGGCAAAAAAGTCGCCATGATGGGGCAAGACTGCTACTATTCCCATGCCAATCAGCAGCGCAAGCAAGACGAAAAGAAGAGAAGCCCGCCGCACACGCTCCTTTTTCAACAGGCTCAAACAGTACAAAAAAAAGGCCGGCAACAATAGGAGTGCCTCAATGCGGCACCAGGAGGCGAGAAGTGCAAGAGCGAACGCGGCGATCAGCCCCAGGAACAGAGGCAACTTCTTGTTGCAATATCGTTCCGAGGCAAGCAACACCACCACCGAGGCGCAATACAAAAACCAGTAGGTCGAATCCCGCATGACATCAACGCTGTAGCGGACCAACATTGGGGTCAAGGCAAAGAGGAGGACGGTTAACCGGCTGATGAGCGGGGAAGAAAAACGACGGACAAGTGGATAGAGAAGGAGGAGCAGGCCGCAGCCAAAGGTCAAGGAAACCAGTTGGCCGCTGACAATCCAATCCGGAACAAACAGGTGAAAAAAGGCGATCAGGAACGGATAGAGCGATACATATGGCAAGCCGAAACTCGTCAGAACATCCCACTGACCCGAAGCAATGGCTTTTGCCTGGGCAATGTAGAGAATACCGTCGGGATTGATAATGGCTATATTGAAAAAAGCGAGAATCCGGACAAATACGCCCAGGACAAGAATGAATGGCAAGGTTTTTGCCCCAAAACTTGATGAAGTTAGTTTTTGAGCAAGCGTTCTCAGCACATCAATCCCCTGATGAATCATGGCGATTTTCAAGAAAATTGAAGTTGATACAGCAAATTATATTCTCCACCCAAGGCGATCAATTGATCGTGCGTTCCTTCCTCGACAATCTGTCCTGCTTGAAGGACGATAATTCTGTCCGCATTTTGAATCGTTGACAAACGATGGGCAATAACAATGGTGGTACGGTTCTTCATGAGGTTATCCAGGGCCTTCTGCACCTCGCGCTCCGATTCGGTGTCCAGTGCCGATGTGGCCTCATCGAGAATAAGGATCGGCGCATCCTTGAGGAGAGCCCGGGCTATGGAAATCCGCTGCTGCTGCCCCCCGGAGAGCCTCGCACCCGACTCCCCGATGACCGTGTCGAACCCTTGCGGAAAATCGGTTATAAAATCAAGTGCATGGGCAAGACGAGCGGCCTCGACGATATCTTCTTCTGAACAATCTTGCCGTCCATAGGCGATATTGTTGCGCACGGTATCATTGAACAGGATAACCTGCTGCGTGACCAACGCCATCTGGCGGCGAAGCGAAGCAAAGGTCACATTGCGGACATCAACGCCATCAATGCGCAGGGACCCTTGGCTGATGTCGTAAAACCGTGGAATCAAATTTGCCAGGGTGGTTTTCCCGCCTCCGCTTGGCCCGACAAGGGCTACCAACTCCCCCCGGTTCACCCGCAGGTTCAAATGCTTCAACACGGGCAGGCCTTCTTCATAGTGAAAGCTGACATCCTCAAAGACGACACTGTTGGCAAAAATATCCAGTTCACGGGCATCGGGACGTTCCTGAATATCAGATTGAACCTCCAACAGGCTGAAAATGCGTGTGGCTGCAGCCAACCCCTGTTGAATGGTTGTGTTTATCTTGGTCACCCCTTTAACCGGTTCATACAACATCATCAATGCCGCGAGAAAGGACATGAAGGAGCCGGGGGTTGAATGGCCCTGCAACACTTGCGCGCCTCCAAACCAGATGATGAGCGCCATGCCGATGCCACCGAGAAATTCGATCATGGGATGAGAAAGGCAACTGTATTTGGTCTCCTGCATCAGGGTATCCATGATCGACTGCATTTTTTTCCGAAAACGTCGTATCTCAAATGCTTCCGTGCCGAATGCCTTGACAATGCGTATTCCGGCTATGGTTTCATGGAGTTGACTGGTCGCTTCGGCAATTTTTGTCTGATAGGCGGTACTTATCCTGCGAAACTTTTTGCCATAGACAATGATCGGCACAGCGGCCATCGGTAAAAAAATCAAGGAAAGGAGGGCAAGTCGCCAATCCATGTAAAAAATAACGCCAAGCAGCCCGACAACGGAACAAAGATCACGGAGCACACGGATCAAGGCATGGGAGACGGATCCCTGAACCATGCTCACATCGTTCATAATCCTGGAGATGAGTTCGCCTGTAGGATGCTTGTGAAAAAACAACAGGGGCAGCGACTGCAAGTGGACGTAGATTTTATTTCTGAAATCCCGGATAACACTTTGCCCCACCATCTCCAGGATATAGGAGTAGAGAAAATAAAAAATACCCTTAATGAAAAAGACCGCCAGCAGTCCCAAGGGAAGGATATGGAGGAGCCGCGCATTGCGTTGAAAAAAAATCTCATCAAGTAATGGCTTGACCATATACGCCTGCAGCGCGTTAAAACCACCGACAATGACCATGCCAATCATGGCCAACAGCAATTTTCCGCGATACGGCTTGAGCACAGCCATCAATCGTCGAACAAGCTCTTTGTTACTCATATATTTTCAGGGAGAAAAGAAGAAATGCAAAAGCACCAGGGCTTTTGTTCAACAGGTTGATTGGTCTTGCTACGAAAGCGTTCCGGCATAATTGCCGGAAAAAACTTCAGGCAGTTCTCCTCGCCCATGCATCAAGGAGGTGACCGTCATGCTCTCCCTCTTCACCCCGCCGTGGCTGACATCAACCACAAAATAATCAAGCCCCATGCGGGAGAGCTCATCGACATGCGCAAGCAGGGAAAAGGCATTGTGGGAGAAGGCATACACCGCCTCCGGTCGGCGTTCGAGATAAAACCGCTCCCCACGTCCGCTGACAAAACTCCGCTGCCCCTGGAAATGGGGCGCATCCAAGCGGGCGGAAAAAAGTGGCGGTCGGCCGTATACATACATCCCGATCTGCATGTCTCCGCCGAGGGGGCCGGCCCCTTGGCTCGCCCGGTGTGCCAGTACCGCCTTCAAGGTTTCCCTGTCGGTTTCAAGGGAAAACTGGACTCCCGAAAGCCCGGCTGCGCCATATTCCATGAGCGCCGGGCTGTTGAGCACATTGCAGGTATAATCGCCGAAAATTTCCGGTGCCGGCAGTGTCTTGCCCTCAAAACCACCGGCAAAAAGGGCCAGCTGTCCGACGTGGCTGATCTGAAAACTTCCCGCCCCCTGAGCTTGAAGAGCGGAGAGGGCTTTGCGCACCCATGGCAAGTGCTCTTCCTGCAAAACCGGGGCGAGCGCCCAGACCACCGTGAAAGGGAGCCGCCCCTGTCTGCCGCCTGCCTGAAGAACTTTTTCCACATTGGCAGGTTGCAGATCCAGGACAACCCGGTCAACCTTGAAGGGAAACCGTTGCCGGGCGCCTTCCAACGATGCCACCTTGAGCCACCATTGGGGTTGCCTCCCCATCTTGTTTGCCTGTTTCCCGGGGGTTCGGCCATGCCCCGGACTTCGCGGACCGGCGCCCGCTTTCGGCTGCATGAGGATGCCCAGCTCGTCGAGCTGCTTCCGCACGGATCCGGGCTCACAACCGGGAATTTCCCCGGTAGTGATTTTGCCGCTCAAGGCCGATCGCCCCGTTTCCGTCCGACCGCTGACATCGACCCGAAACAGGAGTCCGTGCGACGCCTTCTGAAAATCTCCGGCATCCACATCGCCAATCGATATCGACACCGATTGCCCCTTCCGGGCCCGTTCCACCCGCCTTCCTTTAAACTCCATTGCACGCAAAGTAAAGCCTTTACGGTTTCCGCTGCGTTCTTCATACAACCGCAGCCTATCGCCGAGTTCCAGGGGAGCCTGAAGAGCCACTTGCAATTGCAAGCCCAGTTGCCGCCCCTTCCCTTTTCCCGCTTCGATTTTCGTGACCTTTCCCACCACCTCGCCACTGCTCCCGGAGAGGTTGGGTAGAATAATCCG
>JBFWIP010000043.1:0-18125 GCA_050255935.1 Desulfobulbus sp. | reverse complement strand
CGGCCACCATGATTGGAAACGACAATCGCCGCGGCCCCGGCCTTGACCGCAGTTTCCGCCTCGTCGGCGGTCATGATGCCCTTGACGATAAAGGGCAGTGTGGTGGCTGCAATCAGTTCCGCCAGTTCTTCCGAAGTCTTGGGGCCGACGGGCTGCCCCTTCAACGCCATGGTGACCAGCCCGGCGCCATCAATGTCCATACCGGCGGCAAGCACACCTGCCTGTTCCGCTGTTTTCAACTGCCCGATCACCGCATCCCGGGCCCGCGGTTTGATGATTGCGATCGAGCCACCCCTGTTGGCTTCGCCCGCCTTTATGCCGCTGGTGAACATGGCCGGATCGGCCCCATCGCCGGTCATGCACAGGGCGCCGGCCATCAGTGCCCCGGCGACCATCTCGGCAATAAAATCCTGTTCGCTCATCTTGCCGCCCATGTTGTAGGTCGAACCGGTGATGGGCGCGCCGAGAATGGGCATGGCCAGGACCTTGCCCCACAGGTTCAGGGAAAGATCCGGCTCCTTGACCCCGTGCACGGTGCGCATATTGAGGCGGACCGCTGCCAGGGCCTCCATGTTGGCCTTGAAGGCAGACCCGGTGCCGACGCCGCCCATGCCCGGCACCTCGCCGGCGCAGGCGCGGCCGTCACAGACCGGACAGACCCGGCAGAATCCTTTGAGTTGTTCCCGGGCCTGAGCGCGCACGGTTTGTATATCCATGATGTTTCCTCCTGCTCTCGGATCGGCTGCCTTTGGGGACGCCGCTGCCGAGGTGAAAATATGTTGCGATGGTGACGAATAGACAACGGGGTGGTTGTCATGTGTTGAGCGTGGACGGGATGGCCGGGCAGACCTGTCGGCTTCCCGGCCGGTGAACAACCCACACCGGGTGGTATTCAACCACCACCTGAAGGCCTTTTTCAACCCTTTTGCGCCCGAAGGGCAATTGATCGTACGGGCCTCGTCTAGGCCGGTCGTGGCAGGGCGTTGTTGTTTGGGGGAACTTCTGCCCCGGCGGATCGTTTTCGCGGGGATTTCCGGCGGTCCGGCTGCCGCAGGTAAATGATCAGCCAGCCCGGTTTGGGTTCGAGCGGCGTTCTCTCGCAGAAGACGTGCACCACCTGCCTGGGGTCGATGGCAAAGAGAGGGACGGCCCGGTAGCCGTGGCGTTTGAAAAAATCGCCAAAACCGAAATGGTTGGAGAGTTTGGTAGTATGGATGCCGCCGCCATGGGACAGGACCCAGGAAAGATAGGAATGGGTGATGTTCCTGCCGAAAAGGGCGCATGACAGACGCTGCACCGGCAGGCGCAGGCGTTCCGAGACACGTTCGCGCACCTTTGACTGGATTACAAAGACCTTCTCCATTCCCAGTTCGTTGCGGTAGTACATGGCCGCGGCGACATTGATCGTTTCATGGGAGGAAAGGGCCAGCACCCAACCCGTGCCGGTCAGGGGCAAAAAACGATTGGCATGCTCGGAAAAGGGGTTGCCGAAATAGCAGGGCAGGCCTTCGGCCCTGGCCTTGGTGACATTGCCCCGGACCGTGTCGGCGAGAAGAATCTGCACCCCGTTGTGGGCGAGGGCTCGGGCCAAGGCACGGGCAACAAGATTGGCGCCGATAATGAGGAACCCCTTGGGCTCGGGTTCGATCACCTTGAGCCATTTGGCCAGGGGGCGGGCGGTCGTGCTCTGCAGGAGCACCGTGGCGATGATGACGAAAAAGGTCAGGGGGCTGAGCAGCTTGGCGTCGACAAAACCGGCTTTGTCCAACTGCACCGCAAAGAGGGCCGAGATGGCGGCGGCCACAATCCCGCGTGGCGCGATCCAGGCCAGGAGGTGGCGTTCCGGCCAGGAGAGCTTGGAGCCGGTGGCCGAGATGGCGATGTTCAAGGGCCGGGCGAGGAACTGGATCGCAAGAAAGAGGATCACGGCCCGCCAGCCCAGGTCGAGCAGGGCCTGGAGATCGACCCGTGCGGCCAGGGTGATGAACAGAAGCGAGATCAAAAGCAGGCTGATGCTCTCCTTGAAATCGATGATTCCCTGCACGTCGACGTCCTTCATGTTGGCCAGCCAAACCCCCATCACCGTCACCGTGACCAGGCCGGATTCCGGTTGCAGGGCATTGGCGCTGATGAAGGAGACCAGCACCACCGACAGGGTGGCGACGTTGCGCAGGAAATCGGGAATCCGGTTGGAACGGAGTGCGGCCCCCAGGAAATAGCCGCAGCCGATACCGATGGAGGTGCCGACAAGGAGCAGGCGAAGGAAAAAGAGGAGGGTGTGTTCCCAGGGCGAGCCGGCGGAACCGGAAATGATGAACTCGTACACCAGCACCGAGAAGGCCGCACCAATGGGATCGATGACAATCCCTTCCCAGCGGAGGATGTTGGCCACGTTTGCCACCGGCCGCACCGAACGGAGGATGGGGGCGATCACCGTCGGCCCGGTCACCACGGTGATCGCCCCGAAGAGAAAGGAAACCTGCCAGCACATGCCCACTGCGTAGTGGGCGGCGACCGCGGTGATCAGCCAGGTGACCAGCATGCCGAAGGAAACCATGTTGCGGATCACGGTCTCAAACCCCATGATTTCCTTGAAACGAAGGGTCAGGCTGCCCTCGAAAAGAATGACCGCCACCGAGATCGAAATAAAGGGGAAGAGAAACTGCCCCAGCAGTTGCTCGGGATGGAGCAGGCCCAGGACCGGGCCGGCCAGGATGCCGGTCAGGAGAAGGAAGATGATGGCCGGGAGCCGGACCCGCCAGGCGGCCCATTGACAGAGGGCGCTGGCGGCCAGCATGCCCGCGATGACGAGAAAGATTGATTCCTGGCCCATGATGCGCCTCCTCGGCCGCTTCGCCTCGAGTTACTCCGGTTTTACTGCTCCGAGCCGCTTCCGAACCATTTTTTGTTCAGTTCGTCCATGGTCCCGTTTTCAAAGAGTTTGAGCAGGGTGCGGTCGACCTGTTCCTTCAGGCTGCTGTTTTCCGGGAGAAGAAAGGCATAATCCTGCCTGTTGAACAGCTTGCCCACCAGCTTGACCCTGCCTTGGCCCGCGGTGCCGGCGTAGTACTGCAGTGCCGTCATGTCGTGGACCACGGCGTCCAGCCGCCCCTGCTCCAGCAGCACATACATTTCCTTGGCGCTGCGCGAAGCGGTGAGTACCCCCAGGCGTTCGTGGCGCATGTATTCCTCGCTGGTGCTACCCTTGACCACGCCCACGCGCTTCCCGGCCAGATCCTTGGGGCTGTTGATATAACTGCGCAGTTCGTGGAGGGTGATGTCCGAGGAAATATTGGCGATAAAAACCGCAAACAGGGGCAGGGAAACGATAATGATCAATACCGCCAGCATCTTGCCGATCCTGCTCTTGGGAACGTAATCGCCGTAGCCGACGGTGCTGGCGGTGACGATCGACCAGTAGATGCCCTCCATGACCCCGGGGAAATAACGGCGGTGAAAGGTGTGCTGGTGGCGCCGTTCCGCCAACCAGATCACATGGGCCGAAAGGAGGAGGAAGGCGAGAAAGGAACCGAGTTTGATCAGGCGTTCCCTGGTGAAGAAGGAGGCCAAAAAGGCGGAGAGCGAATAACTGGTCCGGGCCTGGGTCATGATGCCGAGCCCGGTATGAAAGTGGGACAGGCTGAAGTCGAATTGGTTTTCTCGGTTTTCGGTGATGGTGATCGCGCCGATGGCAATGTCGAGTTTTCCCGACTTCATATCCTGCAGGGTATAGGCGATTCCCCGGCTGGGGACAAAGCGGTATGTCAGATCCAGGTCGGCGGCGATGGCCTTCCACAGGTCAATGGCATAGCCGCTTGGTTCCTGGTCCGGTTCGAGGAAGATGAAGGGCTCGATATCGCGGATTCCGACCCTGAGCATGGAAGCAGCCATTGCCTTCGGCGGCGACAGATGCCAGAATGAAAGGAGGATACTGACGAACAGAAGGAGAACCACGAGGCGCTTTCGGGGACAGGGAACGATCATGTGCTGTATCGGACAGGTATGAGGGGATGAAAAAGTCACGCAAGAGTACCCGATTTCCCGGATTGGGGCATGTTTTGCCCCTCCCGCCAATGAAAAATCGGGAACAATCTGTTGTGCTTCATAACTTTTTGTTTTTATGATGCACGGTCCGTTGCATTTTGATTTTTTGCGAGTTTGTCGTTTTTCCTTTTGTTTTCAACAGGTACAAAACATCAATCTGTTCGGCAAGCATCTTTGTCGTTCTTGTGAAAAAACTGAAGACGACGTTTCACCTGGTTCCGGCCTTGTTGAGGGGCGCATGGGTGACACCCCGGATTCTTGAAGGAGGCTATTTGCCTTGCCCGACCGGGGGATGAAGGGCGGAGTCATGGCCCGGGTACAACGAGGCCTGAGAAGGAGCGCTATGAAGCTGAATGCGAAGGTCGCATTGACGGGCACCGCCTGCGTGTTGGTCACTGCGGTCGCCCTGGTGTTTTTGGCCGTATGGCAGAGCAGGGAATACAACGGCCTTGCCCAGATCGAGGTCGATAGCCTGGTGAATGCCGACCTCGATCATATCGCCCAGGGTGTTCTCCATTTGGTGCGGACCGAAAACGAGGCCGTCCAGGCACAAATCGATGGCAATCTCAAAATGGCCCGCCATTTCCTGGACCTCAAGGGCGGAGCGCGCCTGACCGGGGAAAAGATAAGCTGGCGGGCGGAAAATCAGTTCACCGGGGAATCGCGGGATCTCCTTCTGCCCAAGTTGCTGTTTGGCGATACGTGGTGTGGCAGGAATGCCGATTTCGAGGTCGAGACGCCGCTGGTGGATAAAGTCGCCTCCCTGGTTGGAGCCTCGGTCACCGTTTTTCAGAAGATGAATGAACAGGGCGACATGCTGCGTGTCGCCACCACGGTGCGGACCAAGGGAAATCAGCGGGCCATCGGTACCTTTGTTCCGGCGAACAATTCCGACGGGTCCGCCAACCCCGTCATAGCCGCCATCCTGCGTGGCGAATCCTATCACGGGCGGGCCTTTGTGGTCAACGATTGGTACCTCACCGCCTGCGAACCGATTCTCGACGATGCGGGTCGGCTGGTGGGCATGTTGCATGTTGGCCTCAGACAGCATGCCGTGGCTGATCGCATCCGCCAAGTCATTCTCCAAACCAATGTCGGCAAAACCGGATATGTCTATGTCCTGGAAGGCCACGGGCAACACCGCGGCCGTTATGTCATTTCCTCCAAGGGCAGCCGTGACGGCGAGGATATTTGGTCGACCGTGGATAGCGACGGACGTTTCATCATTCAGGAAATTATTCAAATGGCCACCCTGTTGCACCCCGGGGAACTGGGAACCATTCGCTATCGGTGGCAGAATCCCGGCGAACCGGCCCCCCGGTGGAAGATGGCGCGCCTGGCCTATTTTGCCCCCTGGGATTGGGTGATCGGCACCAGTGCTTACGAGGATGAACTGCAGGCCTACCGCAACTTCCTCCTCACCGGACGGCAACGAATGGTCCACATCATGAGCGGAGCCGCTTTCGTCATCACCTTGCTGGTCGTTTTGGCGGGAACGGTGATCAGCTGGACCATCACCCGGCCGATCCGGCAGATGACGGCCATGGCGGAACGGATCATCGAAGGGGATCTCACCCAGACCATGGAGGAATACACCGGGCGTGATGAAATCGGCCTGCTGGCTCGAACCTTCAATCACATGACCGGTGAATTGAAGCGAAATACCGCGACCCTGCGGGAACGGGAAGAGGAGTTTCGCGGGATTTTCGAAAATGCCATGGAAGGGGTTTTTCAAAGCAGCCTGGAGGGGCGGTTTCTCAAGGTCAACCCCGCGTTTGCCGAGCTCCTGGGGTATGAATCCCCCGAGGCGCTGATGGAGGCCGTTTCCGATATTCGCCATCAGTTTTATGTCCGTCCCGAGGAGCGGGACCAACTGCTTGCCATCATTGGCCAGCAGAAAAAGATCTCCGGATTCGAGGTGCAGTGTTACCGCAGGGACGGCAGCATGATTTGGATTTCGGCCAGCGCCGGCTTGCGGTCGATCCGCGCCGGAGGGCAGACCGTTGTCGAGGGTTTTATCACCGACATCACGGCTCGAAAGCGGGCCGAGGAAGCCCTGGCCGAATCAAAAGACTATCTGGACGAGATTATCAACAGCGTCGGCGACCCCATCTTTGTCAAGGATGAGCGGCATCAATGGGTGTTGCTCAACGATGCCATGTGTGCATTCATGGGACGGAGCCGGAACGAACTGCTGGGCAAGTCGGATTATGACTTTTTCCCCAAGGACCAGGTGGATGTCTTCTGGGAAAAGGACCAGGCGGTTCTGGACAGCGGTCTCGCCAACTTGAACGAGGAATTGTTCACCGACGCCCAAGGCCATATTCATACTATCCTGACCAAGAAAACCTTGTATGTCGGTAAAAAAGGCGACAGGTTCATTGTCGGCATCGTTCGCGACCTGACCGAGCAGAAGCGGGCGGAGGAGGAAAAGCTCCGCCTGGAGGCAAGGCTGAGCCAATCCCAGAAAATGGAGGCCATCGGGACCTTGGCGGGAGGGATTGCCCATGACTTCAACAATATTTTACAACCCATGCTCAGTTATTCCGAGTTGCTGAAAAACGAACTGGCCGCCGACAGTCCCTTTCAACAGTACCTGGACCGAATTTATAGCGCCGGGCTGCGCGCCAAGGATCTGGTCAACCAGATCCTGGCGTTCAGCCGTCAGGCCGAGCATTCGATTCAGCCGGTCCGTATCCAGACAGGACTCAAGGAAATCCTCAAACTCTGCCGGTCGACCATTCCCACCAGCATCGCCATCAAGCAGGACATCCAGGAGGATTGTCCGCCGGTCCTGCTTGATCCCATCCAACTGCACCAAGTGGTGATGAATCTGATCATCAACGCCTATCACGCGGTCGACCAGGGCGGCGGTGAAATATCGGTCACCTTGAAAGAGGCCGACCTCAGTGCCGATGACCTCGCCGACAGTTCGCTCTCGCCGGGCCCCTACGCCGTGATATCCATTGCCGACAGCGGGTGCGGAATTGACCCGGCAATACGGAATAAAATTTTTGAACCCTACTTCACCACCAAGGGGCAGGGCAAGGGCACAGGGCTCGGTTTGGCCGTGGTTTACGGCATTGTCTCCGATTATCATGGGGACATCAGGGTGGAGACGGAGGTCGGTCGGGGGACCACGATGACCGTGCTCTTCCCGATTACGGATCAAACGGCCGAGGCCAGGCCGCCTGAGCAGAACGCAGGCTATCCCACAGGGAATGAACGGATTTTATTGATCGATGACGAGGAACTCATCGTGGAGGTCGGCCGGCTGGTGCTCGAGGGGCTGGGCTATCAGGTGACCTGTCTGCGGAACAGTGCCGAAGCCCTGGAACGGTTTCGATCCGATCCTGAGGCCTTTGACCTGGTGATCACCGATATGACCATGCCCAACATGACCGGTGACCGTCTTGCCATGGAATTGCTGGCAATCAGGCCCGATTTGCCGATCATCATTTGTAGCGGCTTCAGCGAGCGGATCAGCCGTGAACAGGCCAAGGGCATCGGGGTCAGGGAGTTTTTGCGGAAACCGATCACCTTGCTTGAGATTTCGCACAAGGTCCGCGCGGCCCTGGACGAGCCTTGTGCATCGCAGACGGAAGACGGACAGGAAAAAGCGACCGGGGAGGGGGAGTCCGCAGGCTGATGGAGTTGGAAAAAATCAAGATCAACGAAGAATTATATCGAAAGAACAGTTTGTTGTAGAGAAGGGGCATCCTGCCCGAGGTATTTTGTCTCAGCGGCAAGACTGACGCGGCAAGGTGTTCCCGTCCCTGTTCACCTTCCCCGGTTCCGCCCGGAAAGGACCCCCGCAAAAAGCCTCTTTCCCGGAGATGTGGAGGGGCTTGATGTTGTATTCTGCGGAAAATCCAAGTATACAACCCCTAGAGTAACGTTCCATGGCCTGTTTTTCCTTCATGGAAAACACGGCCTTCTCCACGTGCAACGCGTGACGGATTTTCCTGTTGCCGGAAATCCTGGTCGTTTTCGCCCGAAGAAAAAGCGTGAACGGCATCCCGTGCTTCATAACAGCCATGTTTTCATGGCGCACATCTTTTACGTTCTTGATATCCGCGCGATGGTCATGGCTTGAGGAAGACTGCCCGGCCTTGTCTCCGTCTTTTTGTTGCACATCAATTGTTTCCGAAGTTTCCGAACATTGGAAATACGTCCCGATACCAGTGGGACATTCTCCTTTTCAAGGCTGCGCCCTTGTTGAAAAGGGCGTTGCCGCCAAATTTTTTTGGATGGGTGGGATTATTTCCATTTTCCCGTATTCGGTCCCGTATGGTTCGCCTGTCCTGAAATGGTTGACATTGAGGTACCCCCATGAAAAACACGCAACGTGTGCAACAGATTCGAAAAATCATTGCCCTTGATCCGGTAATGGAAGCGATTTTGCTTTCCGGACTGCCCTTGGAGGAAAAACGGCTGCAACTCCGGAGTCATCTCTCCAATAGCCTGCTCGATATTTACGATAAAACCAGGGATATGCCCGCCTTGGAGTGGGTTGTTTTCCGGGATACGGTCTGGGTGTTGCGGAACATGCTCAACACCCGGAGCGAGGAATTGGCCGGGTTTTCACTGTTGGCGTATCTGGACGACCTGCTCCATGAGCGCCACCATGGCCCCCCACCGACCTCGGCCTTTGTTGCCGAACTGCAGCACCTGGTGAAGGGTACCCAGGGGCTGACCAAGCTTTATACCGAAAAACCGCCGGCCTTTCTCAACCATTGCGGCAGGACCGCGGCCAAATTGCGTTCGGCCGATCTTTCCCGCATGGCGCGCAAGGTGCAAGCGTTCTGCAAGCGCTATCCCACCGGTATGGATGACGCCCTGATCCGGCAGCGCAGCCTGAACAAGCAGCGCCTTTTTCATTTTTTTCAGATCAGCGACCTGGAGTGGAACGACTGGAACTGGCACACCCGCCACATCATCCGCGACGCCCAGGTGCTGGGTGAGCTGATCACCCTTTCCGGGGAAGAGCGGGCGGCCATCACCATGGCCCGCGAGCAGCGGATTCCCTTCGGTATCACCCCCTACACGGTCTCTCTGATGGATCCGGACAACGGCGGGACCTGGGACCGCTCCATCCGGGCCCAGGTGATCCCGCCCATGCAGTACGTGGAGCGGGTCAGCGCCCTGCGGTGTGATCCGACCTGCTCTAACGATTTCATGGAGGAGGGCGATACCTCGCCCATCGACGGTATCACCCGTCGCTATCCGGGCATCGTGATTCTCAAACCGGTGTTGACCTGCCCGCAGATTTGCGTTTACTGCCAGCGGAACTGGCAGATCCAGGATGTGTTTTCCCGGGAGGCCGCGCTCGGGGAGAAAAAGCTCGAGCAGGCCCTGCAGTGGATCGAGCAAACCAGGGAAATTTCCGAGGTGCTGGTGACCGGCGGCGATCCGCTGATCCTCTCCGACGAACGGCTGGAGCTGATCCTCAGCCGCTTGGCGCAGATGGAGCACGTGGTGCGGATCCGCATCGGGACCCGCACCCCGGTGACCCTGCCGCAACGGATCACCGAATCCCTGGTGCGGACCATCACCCGTTTCCACGAACCCGGACGGCGGGAAGTGGTGATCATCACTCATTTCGAACACCCTTCCGAGATCACCCCCGAGGCCATGCAGGCGGTTCAGTTGTTTCGTCAGTTCGGCGTCGCGGTCTACAATCAGTTGGTGTTCACCTATTACAATTCGCGGAAATTCGAGGCCGCCACCCTGCGCCAGCAGTTGCGGCTCATCGGGGTAACGCCCTATTACACCTTCAACACCAAGGGCAAGGAGGAAACCGACGATTACCGGGTACCGATCGCCCGCCTACTTCAGGAGCAGCAGGAGGAAGCCCGGCTTTTTCCGGGAACGGTGCGGACCGACGAGATGGTGTTCAATGTCCCGCGGCTGGGCAAAAATTATCTCCGTGCCGCACAGAACCGGGATATGATCGCCATTTTGCCCGATGGCCGCCGGGTCTACGAGTTCCATCCCTGGGAGAAGAAGATGGCCCTGATGGATACCTACGTCTATACCGACGTCTCCATTCACGACTATCTCAAGCGGCTGCAGAAGGACGGAGAGCAGGTCAGGGAGTACAACTCCATCTGGTATTACTATTAAGGGGGGGATTCAGCCTTTGCCGCCGGCCTGGGGAAAGGGGAGGGGCAGTTGGCGGACGCGAAGACGCCTGGCCTCCTGTTGGTCACAGAGGTTGGCCACGGTGACCCCGACCAGGCGGACCTTGCGCCGGCCGGCCTCGGTGGCGGCAAGCAGACGGGGCAGGTGGGCGAGGATGTCGGTAGCGGTGAAGAACCCCTCGCGGGTGGTGCAGGAACGGGTGATGGTGGTGAAGTCGCTGTAGCGGACCTTGAGCGAGAGGGTACGGCCCCCGGTCCGTTTGTCGGCCAGGTAACCGGCCACCCGGCGGACCAGTTGATAGAGCAGGGTGCTGATTTGGGCGGAGTCGTCGATATCCTCGGCCAGGGTCGTTTCCGTGCCGATGGATTTGCGTACCCGTACCGGTTCCACCGGGCGTTGGTCCAGGCCGCGGGCGATGTCGTGAAAGAACAGGCCGGGTTTGCCGAAGAGGCGCAGCAGTTCCGGCCGGGAGAAGCGGAGCAGGTCGACCCCGGTGCGAATCCCCTGGGCCTGCATTTTTTTCTCGGTCACCCGGCCGACCCCGTAGAATTTGCCGATGGGCAGGGCGGCGATAAAGGCCTGGGCCCGGTCCGGAGGGATGACGGTGAGGCCGTCGGGCTTGTTGTGGCCGGAGGCGATTTTGGCCAGAAACTTGTTGTAGGAAACCCCGGCGGATGCGCTCAGGCCAAGGGTGGCCTTGATTTCGGCGCGGATTGCCTGGGCGATCCGGGTGGCCGAGGGCTCGGCGAGCAGGTTTTCGGTAACGTCGAGAAAGGCCTCGTCCACGGAGAGCTGCTCCACCAGCGGGGTGTAAGCGCGGAACAGGGCCATGATTTGACCGGAGACTTCCTGGTAGCGCGCCATGCGCGGTTTGATGAACACCGCCCGGGGGCAGAGATGATACGCACGGGCACAGGGCATGGCTGAATGGATGCCAAAGGCCCGGGCCTCGTAGGAACAGGCCGCCACCACGCCCCGGCTCTGCGGATTGCCGCCGACAATGACCGGAAGACCGCGCAGTTCGGGGCGATCGAGCTGCTCGACCGATGCGAAGAAGGCGTCCATGTCGATGTGAATGATTTTGCGGATGGGCGGCATGGCAAAAACGGCTACAAGCTCAAACAGTTATCCCCATTGACGCGTATCGCCGTCAAGGCTATTATCCGACTGATGATAGGACCATTCCGCAAAAATACACCAGATACCGAGGAAAACAAACAAAATGCACCTCTTTACAGAACGCCGGCAGTTGCTCGAACAACAGCCCGCCACCTGGCTGGTGACCGGGGTCGCCGGGTTTATCGGCTCGAATTTATTGGAAAACCTGCTCGCTATGGGGCAAAAGGTGGTGGGGCTGGATAATTTTTCCACCGGTTTTCAGCAGAATCTCGACGAGGTCCGGCAGCGGGTGGGCGAGGCCGCCTGGCAGCGTTTCTGTTTTATCAGGGGTGATATCCGCGAGCTGGCCGACTGCCGCGAGGCTTGCACCGGGGTGGAGTATGTCCTCCACCAGGCGGCCCTGGGTTCGGTGCCGCGCTCGATCGAGGATCCGCTCAACACCAACGCCAACAACATCACCGGCTTTCTCAATATGCTGGTCGCGGCCCGCGACGCCAAGGTGCGGCGCATGGTCTATGCGGCTTCGAGTTCCACCTACGGCGATCATCCCGATCTGCCCAAGGTGGAGGACAAGATCGGCAACCCGCTTTCCCCCTATGCGGTGACCAAACTGGTCAATGAACTTTATGGAGCGGTTTTTGCCCGGACTTACGGTTTCAAGACCATCGGCCTGCGTTACTTCAACATCTTCGGCCAGCGCCAGGACCCGGACGGGGCCTATGCGGCGGTCATTCCCAAATGGTTTGCCGGTCTGCTCAAGGGCGAACCGGTGTATATCAACGGCGACGGTGAAACCAGCCGCGATTTCTGCTTCATCGACAACTGCGTCCAGGCCAACATCATGGCCGCCACCGCTAGTGATGAGGCAGCCGATCAGGTGTACAATGTGGCCTTCGGCGAACGCACCAGCCTCAACACCCTGTATCAGCTGATCCGCAAACGAGTGGCGGTGCATTTTCCCGCCGCCTCCGAGGCGGAACCCGTTTACCGGGAATTTCGCGCCGGCGACGTCCGTCATTCCCTGGCCGATATCGGCAAGGCAAACCGGATGATCGGCTATCACCCCACTTATTCGGTGCGTGATGGGCTCGATAAGGCGACGGAATGGTATATAAAAAGGTTTGCAGGTTGATATATCGAAGTTGATAGGTAAGGAAGGAAGATTTTTTTGGAGAAATGCGTTACCCGCCGAAATGGAATTGCATGCCCCGGAATTGAATCCGGGGACGATGGAAGCCATGGGCGCCCGGGGTCGTCTCAGCGACCGGGCTGCCCTTTCTTTTGGTTCTTTTCTTTGGGCAAGCAAAGAAAAGAATGCCCCTCCCGCAGGGAGACGAAAGATGATAAACATTGAATGGAACGAGAGCCGGGTAGACGAGTGCGCGCCTTTTTGCACGCCCACCGATATCGCCCTTTCCCGGTGGTAAAAAAAACAGCCCTTTGCCCACCTTGCTCAACTAACGCAACGAAGTAAAAAGTCGAAAAGACAACAGACCCAACCCCCTGGAACTACAAGGAGCACTCGATGTCCAGTACCCTCGGCACCCTCTACAAAGTCACCACTTTCGGCGAATCCCACTGCAAGGGCGTCGGCGCCATCGTCGACGGCTGCCCTCCGGGCATGGACCTGGTGGAGGCGGACATCCAGAAGCAGCTTTCCCGGCGCCGTCCAGGCCAAAGCGACATTTCCACTCCCCGCCAGGAGTCTGATCAGGTGACCATCTATTCCGGCACCGAATTCGGCAAGACCCTGGGGACCCCGATCATGCTCCTGGTGCAGAACAAGGACCAGCGGCCCAAGGATTATGGGGAGATGAGCAAGATTCCCCGGCCCTCGCATGCCGACTTCACCTACCAGATGAAATACGGCATCCGCGCCTCCAGCGGCGGCGGCCGTTCGAGCGCGCGTGAAACCATCGGCCGGGTGGCCGCGGGCGCCATTGCCGAAAAATGGCTGAACGAGACGTACGGCACCGAGATCGTGGCCTGGGTGAGTGCGGTGGGGGATATCGAGGCCCCGGCGATGGATCTCGCAACCATCAGCCGCCAGCAGGTAGACGCCCAGATCGTGCGCTGTCCGGATGCGGCCACGGCCACCCAAATGGAAGCGCGGATCAAGGAGGTGCTCGAGGCCAAGGATTCCATCGGCGGCATTCTCACCTGCGTCTGCCGCAACGTACCCGTCGGCCTGGGGGAACCGGTGTTCGACAAGCTTGAGGCCCGCCTGGCCCAGGCCATGCTGTCGCTACCGGCCACCAAGGGGTTTGACATCGGTTCCGGTTTTGCCGGGACCTGCCTGCGCGGCAGCCAGCATAACGATCCCTTTGTCAAGAAAGGGTTGGGGCTGGGGACCCGAACCAACCACAGCGGCGGCATTCAAGGGGGGATCAGTAACGGCGAGCCGATTGTGTTCCGGGTGGCGTTCAAGCCGGTCGCCACCATCGGCATGGCTCAGGAAACGGTCGATTTCGACGGCGAATCGGTGACCCTGGCGGCCAAGGGACGGCATGATCCCTGCGTGGTCCCGCGGGCGGTGCCGATCGTCGAGTCCATGGCGGCCCTGATTTTGATCGACATGGCCCTGCAGCAACGGGCACGGCAACCGCTTTCCTTTTAGGCTATTCAAGCCGGTTGTGAACGATCAGCCCGCCTCCATCCTGGTTGTTGAAGATTCGCCGATCAACCAGCGGCAATTGCAATATTTGCTGACCAAACAGGGGTATGCCGTCTCCGTGGCCAATCACGGCAAGGAGGCACTGGCCCTGTTGGAGCATCTGCGGCCGGACCTGATGCTCCTTGACGTCATCATGCCGGAACTGGACGGGCTGACCTTGTGCCGCCTGCTCAAGGCGGATGCCGCGACCAGCGATATCCCGGTCATTTTCATCTCCTCCCTGGACAATACCGCCGACAAGCTCAGCGGCTTCAATGCCGGGGGGGTGGATTACATCACCAAGCCCTTTCATCCGGCCGAGGTGTTGGCGCGGATCTCCACCCATCTCAAGCTGCGTCAGCTCCAGCAGCAACTGGCGGAGAACAATCACCAGCTGGCCCTGGAAAAACAGAAATCAGAGGCCCTGCTGCTCAACGTCCTGCCGGCCCGGGTGGCCCGGGAACTGATGGAACACGGGAGCTGCACGCCGCAGTATTTCCCCGAGGTTACGGTCGGTTTTGTCGATATTGTCCAGTTCACCGCCACTGCGGCCCGGCTTGACCCGGCATTTCTGATCAGTGAGTTGAACGTACTGTTCACCGCCTTTGACCGGATCGTCGAGGCGCAGCAATGCGAACGGATGAAGACCATCGGCGATGCCTATCTCTTTGCGGCCGGCATTCCCGAACCGCGGATGGACCATGGCCGGGCGGCCGCCCTTTCCGCCCTGGAGATGATCGTCTACCTCAAAAAGCGCAACCAGCACAACCCGCAACAGTGGCAGGTCCGCATCGGGCTCCATTCCGGCCCGGTGGTCGGCGGCATTGTCGGCACCAAGAAATACATCTACGATATCTTCGGCGATACCGTCAATATTGCCGCCCGGTTGGAATCCCTGTCCGAACCGATGCGGATCAATGTCTCCGAATCCTTTTGCCAGGGGCTGGGCCGGGAGTTCATCTTTTCTTGCCCCCTGAATGTGGAGATGAAGGGCAAGGGGATACAACCGACCTGTTTTCTCGAAGGCCGCCAGCCTCCCTGATCCTTTTCAGTCGACGTGTACCGTCCCTTCAACAGTCCTGGCCAGGCCGCTGCGGCACCCGAGCGGAAAGCTGCGCGGCTGGCGGCTGCCTGGAGATGCGGCTTTACCTTGTCCTCATTCATTTTTTCTGCTAGGGAAGGAGTTTTTTTTACCTACGCTTGGCAGGAAACACGGCCTGCCCTGGTGGCCGATGCCGGCCATGCATCGAACCTTTCCATTAAAGGATACCATGTTTTTCCAGCGCAATTTCTTTTTTCCCGCCCTGGTGGCGCGTCGTCTGTCGGAGCCCGGATTGTGAGTCGCCTATGGAACATTGCCGATCTGATCGATCTGCACTTTTTCTGCCGCCTCGATGAGGAGGTTCGGCGCAAGGAGGGCGAGGCCGTCCTGGCCAAGCGTGACCGGGTGATCTACCTGGCCAAGATCGAACCGCAGTTGGGCAAGGTGGAGAAGGTCCCGCCCCGGATGCTGGTCCGCAAATGGCTGGCCATGCGCCGCCTGCAGTACCGGCAGGAGAAGGGGCATGAGGGACAGGTCCTGCCGGGCAGCCTCTGGCAGGAACTCTCGATCCTCGGGCGCGGGCTGGCCGTGCTGCTCGGTGTGCTGGTGGGTGCCGGCGCGGCCGGTTCGCTGTTGCTCTACTCCGGGACCACGCCGCTGAACGTGTCGATTTTTTTTGGTCTGTTCGTTCTTGTACAGCTGCTGATGGTGTTGTTGCAGGGTTGTTTGTTGCTCTATCGCCTGGTGCGGCGGATGCCCATGGAGGGAACGAGCCTCTATCTGATTCTCGGGCGGACAATGCTCCGTGGCATGGAGGGGTTGCGGCGCCGGCTGCACCGGCGGCTCAGCGGCCAACGCCGCCTTGATCTCGCGGCCCTGATCGGCGGCATCCAGCAGCGGCGTGAGCTGGCGGCGCTGCTGCTCTGGCCGGCCTTTATCCTGGTGCAGCTTGGCGGCATAGGCTTCAATCTGGGAGTGCTCGGCACCACCCTTTCCAAGGTGGTGTTTTCCGATATGGCCTTTGCCTGGCAATCCACCCTGCAACTTTCCCCTGAGCTGGTGGCGGATCTGGTGCGTTGGATCGCCCTGCCCTGGTCATGGCTCGTGCCCCAGGCCTATCCCAGTCTGGCCCAGATCCAGGGGAGCCAGATGGTGCTCAAGGAGGGCATTGCCCATCTGGCCACGGCGGACATGGTGGCCTGGTGGCCCTTTCTCTGCTGCAGTGTAGCGGTCTACGGCCTGGTGCCCCGTTGCCTGCTTCTGTTCCTCGGCTGGATCAAACAGGGGCAAGCCCTGGAGAAACTGCATTTTGCATCGCTCAATTTCCGACCCCTGCTGCAGCGGATGACCGCCCCCAGGATCGACACCAACGGCGTGGCCGAGGCGGCTGGTCCGCGGCAATTTCAACGGGTCGTGCCCGAATCGGCCCCACGGCGGAGCGAACCCGAAGCTCAACCGGGGGCGATCCGGGAGGCGGTCGCGCGGCCCAATCATGAGCTGGCTTGCCTCCTTATTCCCGGGGAACTCTACGATGACTGCCCCCTTGCGGAACTCACGGCGCGGCTTGCGGCAATGATCCCCGGTCTCGCGATCGAGCCCCAAAGCTACGATGAGGCGGATCCGGTCGAACGCCTGGAACTGCCCCATGGGGAATTGCGCGAGTTGCTGCTGTTGCTTGAGGCCTGGCAGCCGCCTCTCAAGGAAACCGAAACCTTTCTCCGTGGCCTGCGGGCCACCGTGGGCCGGGAAATGCCGATCACCATTGTCCTGGTCGGCAAACCCACGGCCCGGACCATGCTCACCCCGGTGGACCCGGATCAATTGCGGATCTGGGAGATGAAAATGCAGACCCTGGGGGACGTCAATCTTGCTGTTCAACCCTTGATAACACCATGAAACCGATTACCGCCGAATTCGCCATCATCGGCCATCCCAACGAGGGCAAGTCCTCGGTCCTTTCCACCCTGGCGGAGGACGATTCCGTCCGGGTCAGCCCCATTCCCGGCGAGACCGTGGTCTGCCAATCCTTCCCGGTGCGGATCGACGGCCGGGAAATCATCCGTTTTATCGACACCCCCGGCTTCCAGAATCCGCGGCAGACCCTGGCCTGGCTCCAGGCCTACGAGGGTCCGGAGGAAGGAATGCTCAGCGCCTTTATCGCCGCCCATGAAGACGATCCGGCCTTTCACGACGACTGCGAGCTGTTGCGGCCGGTGGTGGCCGGGGCCGGGGTCATCTTTGTGGTCGACGGATCGCGTCCGCTCAGGCAGGTGGACCGGGCGGAAATGGAAATTCTCCGTCTCAGCGGGGCACCACGGATGGCTGTGATCAATTCGAAGGAGGACGACAGCGAATACCTGGGTAAATGGCAGAGCGAGTTCCGTAAGCATTTCAACGCAGTACGGGTATTCAACTCCTGCCGGGCCAATTACCGCCAGCGTATCGAGCTGCTGGAAAGCCTCAAATCCATCGACCAGGAACTGGAGCCGGCCCTGCGGCAGGTGATCGAGGCTTTTCAGGACGATTGGGAGATCCGCAGCCAGCGCACCGCAGCCCTTTTGGCGGACTGTTTTCAGGATATTCTCAGGTATCGCAAGGCCGTCCCCTGCACGCCCGACGAGGAAGACCGCAAGCGGCGGGAGCTGCACGGCGACTACCTTGCCTATGTCGGCGACCGTGAGCGCCAGGCCCAAAAGGCAATCCGGGGGCTGTTCAAGCACAATATCTTCAATCTCGAACTGCCGCCGCAGTCGATCCTGGAAGAGGATCTGTTCAGCAGCCGAACCTGGGAATTTCTCGGTTTGAGCGACCGTCAGGTCATCCTTGCCGGAGCCCTTGGCGGCGCGGCCCTGGGCGTGGGTATCGACGCCGCCACCATTGGCACCTCCTTTGGGCTGTTTTCCGCCATCGGCGGTTTGATCGGAGCCGGGGCAACCGCATTCAAGGGGAAAGATTTGCTTTCCGGGGTCCGTCTGTTGGGAATGAAGATGGGCGGTGAGCAGTTGCAGGTCGGCCCGGTGAACAATATCCAACTGCTCTATATCCTGCTTGATCGCGGCTTGCTGTTTTATTCCCATGTGATCAACTGGGCCCATGGCCGCCGCGACTACGAACAGATGCCCG
>JBFWIP010000042.1:10593-18210 GCA_050255935.1 Desulfobulbus sp. | reverse complement strand
GACCAAAATCGTCTCGTCTCTCCGACGCAACTCCTCTCGTCTAGTGAACAGCCTCGCCATCGGCCCAGCTGTTGTTTTATTGTTCCTCTTCCCAGTGGTCCGGTCGACCGAGCAGGCGATCAAGGATGATCGACGCGGCGGAACGAACCGAGAGGTGGTTGAATTCGGTGGGACCGCTCAGGGGCGGCAGCACGCCATCCACCATCTCCATAATGTCGGGGCTGAGCCCCCATGCGGTGCCGAACAAGAGCAGTATCGGCACCTCCCGGCGAATCATCTCCCGAACCGCTGCGTAGGAGCAGGTATTCGCCTGTTTTTTGGCACAGGTGGCCAGGACAAACGGCCTGGTCCCGTATGCTGCGGTCGCCTGTTCCAGGGCATCGTCAACACTGCCGCACAAGCGGATGATCGACAGGGCGCTCCGTCGATCCGGGTTGACCGAAGCCCCATGTCCGTCGGTCCAATGACCGATTATCTGGGCCGCCAGCTGCTGCTGCTCCTTGAAGGGGGTGATCACCCAATAGGAACCGACCCCATAGGTCTTCCCGGCCCTGGCAATATCATGCAGGTCCAGATTGGTCACCGCCGAACCGATGATCTCCCCGATCCGATTGACGACCGGAAAATGGACCAACGCCACGTCAATCTTCACGTCCATCCTCACTCGCCGGCGGACCGGCTGCCGCGTCCACCCGGGCAAGCAGGCCCACCTGCCGGAGTATCTTGCGCTCGGCGGGTGTAAAGGTCATTTCTGCCAGCAGATCCGGCCTCCGTTCCAGCGTCAGCGATACCGATTCAATCAGGCGATGGCGGGCCACCGCCGCATGATCGCCGGAAAGCAGTACCTCCGGCACCGCCATGTCCTCGAATATCCGCGGCCGGGTGTACTGCCGATGTTTGAGCAGGCCGCAACTGAAGCTGTCGTTGGTTGCCGATTCGCCGCAGCCGAGCACTCCCGGTATCAGGCGGATCACGGCATCGAGAACGACAAGGGCCGCCAACTCGCCGCCGGTGAGGATAAAATCGCCAATGGAAAGCTCCTCGTCAACATACCGCCGCCGAAATCGCTCATCCACCCCCTCGTACCGACCGCAGACCAGAATCAGTTGATTATGGGCGGCCAGGCGTTCGGCCGCTTGCTGATCAAACCGCTTGCCCACGGGGCTAAGAAGGACAACCCGCGAGGATATCCCGGTTTTACGGGCAGCCCGCAGGCAGGCGGCCAGGGGTTCGGGTTTCATCACCATGCCCTCGCCGCCACCAAAGGGCCTATCATCGGTCATTCGATGGCGATCGGTGGCAAAATCCCGGATGTTATGCACCCCGACTTCCACCTTGCCGTCAGCCAAGGCTCGACGAACAATACCTTCCTGCAGGGGCGAGGCGAAAAATTCGGGAAAAATGGTCAAAAAATCAATGAACATCAGGCGGTTCCATTGCCCTATCCATTGATTTCGAGCAGGCCCTCCGGCAGTTCGAGAAAAACGACATCCGCCTCAATGGAATGTATGAACGCCTTGACGATTGGAATGAGATATTCCTTTCCCCCCTGCCTGACCACGAGAATATCCTGTTCACTTCCACTGAGGAGATCTTCGGCCCGGCCAAGTGCTTGCCCCGCCACTGTGCGGATCTCTTTTCCAAGCAGGGTGTGCAGATAGAATTCATCCCCTGCCAAGGGCGGCAAATCTTCTGTAGCCAGCCAAACCAGTTGCCCCACCAGTGATTCCGCCGCATCGCGGGTACCGCATTCTCCCAGGCGGAGAATCACCTGCCCCCCACTGACCCTTGCCTGCCTGTTGGTGCATTCTCTTCTTGGCCCCTGTTCCGACCCGGAAAGAAAAAGCCGGGGATAACGACCAAAATTTTCAGGGTGCGCGGTAAACGGCCGAACCTTGAGTTCTCCCCTGATGCCGTGGGGGCGGGTAATCGTCCCCAAGAGCACAAACGATTGTTCGGCGGGAGCGTTGTTTTCTTCGGCCACTACTCGATGATTTCAAGCCTGGTACGTTTTCCCTCGCCGGACACAGCGGCGGCGAGAACGGCACGCATTGCGCGTGCGGTCCGCCCCTGTTTGCCGATCACCTTCCCCAGATCTTCCTGGGCAACCCGCAGTTCAAGGGTGACGGTTTCCTCGTCTTCCTGCTGGGTGACCTCGATTTTTTCGGGGTGGTCGACCAGTTTTCCGACAATGAACTCGATCAACTCTCTCATTTACGCTGCTGCGTCCACTCCGGCGGCCTGCTTCTTGATCAGGCTGGCTACGGTTTCACTGGGGGTGGCGCCCTTGGCGATCCAATCCTGCAGTTTCTCGTTATCGATCATGATGGATGCCGGGTTGGCCATTGGGTTGTAGGTCCCGAGGATATCGAGAAACTTCCCATCGCGCGGTGCCTCGCTGTTAGCCACGACGATACGGTAAAACGGTTGTTTTTTCCGGCCTTTTCTTGTCAAACGAATACGAACTGCCATTGTCCTTTATCCTCCGGTGGATAGTGCTCCCGCAGTAATGACTGCCGGGACTCAATAAATGGAAACAATAAAAATTATCGAATGAGCCCCTTAGGGCGCTTGCGGCGCTTGCCGCCGCTCATGATGCCTTTGCCTTTCAGATTCTTCATCATTTTCAGCATCATGGTGTAACTTTTCAACACCCGGTTCACCTCGGCGACCGATGTTCCGGACCCCTTGGCAATACGCACCCGCCGGCTGGCATCGATCATCCGGTGGTTGCGCCGCTCCTTCAGGGTCATCGAGCGGATAATCGCCTCGGTTTTCACCAACTCCTTCTGGTCGGGCTTGGGGGCATCCTTGAGCTGTTTGAGTTTGTTGATTCCGGGGATCATCCCCATGATCTGTTCCAGGCTGCCCATTTTCTTGATCTGCTGGATCTGATCGAGAAAATCCTCCAAGGTGAAGGCATTTTTCTGGATTTTCTTGGCCAGCTTCTCGGCGTTCTTCTGATCGACGACCGATTCGGCCTTTTCGATCAGCGACAGCACATCGCCCATGCCCAGAATACGCGATGCGGCACGGTCGGGATGAAAGACCTCAAGGGCCGTCACCGACTCGCCGACGCCGACGAACTTGATCGGCTTGCCGGTGACCTTTTTCACCGACAGGGCCGCACCGCCGCGGGCATCACCCTCCATCTTGGTGAGGATGACACCGGTGATCTCAAGATCGGTGTTGAACCGGTGAGCCACGGTCACCGCATCCTGGCCGGTCATGGCATCGGCGACGAACAGGACCTCGGTCAAGGGCACGGCACGGCTGATTTCCTGCAACTCCGCCATCAGGGCGTCATCGACATGGAGCCGGCCGGCGGTATCGATAATCACCGTGTCGAACTGGCTGTCGTTGGCCTCGGCTAGGGCACGGCGGGCAATATCCACCGGCTTCTGCTCGGTGGTCGAATCAAAGACCGGCACGCCGACCTGTTCACCGAGCACATGCAGCTGCTCGATCGCCGCCGGGCGATACACATCCGCAGGAACCAAGAAGGGTTTGCGACCCTTTTCCTTGAGCTGATGCGCCAGCTTGGCCGCGGTGGTGGTCTTACCGGAGCCCTGCAGGCCGGCCAGCATGATGGTGACCGGCTGGCGGCCGTCGAGCTTGATCGGCTGCGCCTGGCTTCCGAGCAATTCGACCAGCTCGTCATGGACGATCTTGACCACCTGTTGCCCCGGGGAAAGGCTGGTCAGCACTTCCCGACCGATGGCCTTTTCGGTGACCGTGGCGATGAACTCCTTGACGACGCCGAAGTTGACATCCGCCTCGAGCAACGCCCGTCGCACCTCACCCATGGCTTCCTGAATGTTTTCTTCAGTCAGCCTGCCGTGGCCGCGTAACTTTTTAAACGCGCTTTCGAGGCGATCGGTTAAATTTTCAAACATGATATTTACGGTGCTGAATATACTGTAATCCCAGGCGAACGCAAAAAGGCGCCCGTCACCGGTTTTGCATGCGGAAAATTGCGATTAATACCCGACATGCCCGTTCTTGTCAAGCGAGAACAAAAACATGGCGGTGCGGGCGGTTATTCGCCGCCAAGCACCTCGGCCACCTTGACCAGGCCTTCCGGGCTGTCCGCCTGAAGACAGGTAATGCCCGCACCTTTCGGCAGGATTTTTCGCATCATCCCGATGAGCACGTTTTTTGGCCCCAACTCGACAAAAACTTCAACCCCCTCGGCCACCATCTGCTCGATGATGGGCAGCCAGCGGACCCGCGAGGCAATCTGGCGGGCCATGATGCCCTTGATGGTGGCCGGATCCTGTTCCCGGGCACCGGTCACATTGAACAGCACCGGCACCTTGGGGGCATGGAAGGTGATGCCGTCCATGAAGGCGGCAAAATCATCGACCGCTCCGGCCACCAGCGGGCTGTGATTGGCCACGCTGACCTTGAGCGGGATGACCTTGGCCCCCTTGGCGGCGCAGAGTGCGCCCACTTCGTTCAACCCGGCCTCGTCACCGGAAAGCACGATCTGGGCCGCGGTATTGTGATTGGCGACCACGGCGACGCCCGGTCCGGCATACGCGGAAAGGATGTCCTCGACGCCATCTATATCGAGGCCGACAATGGCCCGCATCCCCCCGGGGTTGGCCGCTCCCTCGCGCTCCATCAACTCACCGCGTTTGGTGACCAAAGCCAGGGTATCCTCCAGGCTGAGCACTCCGGCTCCATACAGGGCGGAATACTCTCCCAGGGAATGGCCGGCAAAAAAGGCGGGGGCCAACCCAGGAACGAGCTTGAGCAACTGCTGGAAGCAGATCAGGTTGATCACGGTCAGGGCCGGCTGCAGGTAGAGCACCCGGGTCAGGTCCTCGAGTGGTCCCTCGAAACAAAGTTTGCGCAGGGGAAATCCGCATATTTTTTCGGCAAGGTCCATCAGCACTGCTGCCTCCTGGTCCTGCTCGATGAACTGCTGCCCCATACCAATGAACTGGGACCCCTGTCCCGGAAAAAGAATCGCTGTTTTCTTCATAAACCAACTACTGGAAAAAATTAGGACTGTTCGGACGCTTGGCGGTCGAACAGAAGATTGTTGACAATAAACAGGGTCACGCCGACGGTGATCGCGGAATCGGCGACGTTAAAGGCCGGCCAGTGATATTGGCCGACATAAAATGCAAGAAAATCGATCACAAACCCAAAACGGATGCGATCGATCATGTTGCCAATGGCACCGCCCGCGATCAGGGCCAGCGCCACGGTGTACCAAAGGCTGCGGCGGCCGTAACTGCGCTGGGCCATCCAGATGAAGATCAGGGCCACGCCTGCCGTGCCCAGAAAAAAAACCTGCCGCCACAGGGCCGGTTGCCCGGCGAGAATGCTGAAGGCGGCTCCGTTGTTGGTGAGATAGGTCAGGTTGAACAGGTCCGGGATCACCACCCGGCTCTCATGAAGCACGAAATGGTGCATGATCCAGAACTTGCTGGCCTGATCGAGACAGACAACCGTGAGAATGAGGGTAAAAAACGCAAGCATCGATCAGACCGGGGACACTCAAGCGGCGAGTTGGCGGACCACCGAGGCGCAACGGGTACAAAGCGCCGGATGTTCCCCGTCCTCGCCAACGGTTGTGGAAATGGTCCAGCAACGCTCGCACTTGCCGCCGGGTGCAGGGAGAACGGCAATCTCAACCCCGGCCAGGTTCTCATCGGCCAGGAAGGTCAAACCGGCTTCCGGCCCATCGGCGAGGCGCAGCGAGGAGACGATGCAGAGTTCGCGCAACTGCTCCTGGCGGCCCTCGAGAAAGGCGAACCACTCGGCGTCCACCTTCAGCACCACCTCCGCATCCAGGCCAAGGCCGATCACCTTGTCACGGCGGGCGCCTTCCAGTACCCGGGTGATGGCGCCACGCAGGCTGAGCAGTTTACTCCAGCGTTCATCAAAGGCGGAATCCCTGACGATATCATCCACCGGGGCAAAGCCGGTGAAAAAGATCGATTGTTCCAGCGGCGCGTCCTGGGCGAGGTTGTGCAGATGTTCCCAGGCCTCGGCGGTGGTAAAGCAAAGGATGGGCGACATCAACCGCAACAGGCCGTCAAGGATACGGTAGATAACCGTCTGGGCGGCCCGCCGTTCCGGCCCTGCCGGCAGGGAACAGTAAAGCCGGTCCTTGAGCACGTCCATATAAATACTGGAAATGGTGGTACCGCAGAAATTGTACAGCGCATGGTAGATGGCGTGGAACTCGTAACGCTCGTAGGCACGGCTCACCCGCTCGCTCAACTCGACAAATTTCGCCAGGGCCCAGCGGTCGATTTCCTGGAGAGCGGAGAGATCGACGCAATCCTCTTCCGGGTTGAAATCGTAGAGGTTGGACAGCAGAAATCGCAGGGTGTTGCGCATCTTGCGGTAGGCATCGGAGACATGCTTGAGGATCTCGTCCGAGACCTTGACGTCATCCTGATAGTTCTCGCTGGCAACCCACAGGCGCAGGACCTCGGCCCCGTACTTGTCGATGACCTCCTGGGGCGCGACCACGTTGCCCACGGATTTGGACATCTTCTTGCCCTGGCCGTCGACCACGTAGCCGTGAGTCAGCACCCCCTTGTAGGGAGCGCGGCCCCGGGTGCCCACCGAGGTCAGCAGGGAGGACTGGAACCAGCCGCGATGCTGGTCGCTGCCCTCGAGATAAAGATCCGCCGGGGAATAGAGTTCCGGCCGTTCCTCGAGCACGGCCGCATGGCTGGTCCCGGAATCGAACCAGACATCAAGGATGTCGGACTCTTTTTTGAAGTTGCGGCTGCCGCAGGAGCAGACCACGCCGTCCGGCACAAAATCGGCGGCCTCGTGTTTGAACCAGGCGTCCGCGCCCTCTTGCCTGAACAGCTCATCGATCCGGGCGCAGGCAGCCTCGTTTTTCAGGATTTCACCGCACTCGCTGCAGCTCAGCACCGTGACCGGCACGCCCCAGGAACGCTGACGCGACAGGCACCAGTCGGGACGGGCTTCGACCATGCCGTAAATGCGCTGCTGCCCCCAGGACGGGGTCCACTTGACCTCGTTGATCGCGGCCAAGGCCTTGGTGCGCAGGTCCAGGTTGTCCATGGAGATGAACCACTGGGCCGTGGCCCGGTACATCACCGGCTCCTTGCAGCGCCAGCAGTGGGGATAGCTGTGGCTGATCGCCATCTCCTTGACCAGCGAGCCCTCCGCGGACATATCGGCGATGATCCGTTTATTCACCCCGGGCACCTGTTCCCCGGCATAACGGCCGGCTTCCGCGGTATAGCGTCCCTGGTCATCCACCGGAGACAACACCTCCAGGCCATAGCGCAAACCGGTGAGGTAGTCGTCGGTTCCATGGCCGGGCGCGGTATGGACGCAGCCGGTTCCGGAGTCGGCGGTTACATAATCGGCCAGCACCATCAGGGAATCGCGGTCCATGAACGGGTGGCGGCAGCGCTTGCCCTCCAGGCCGGCGGCGGAGAAGGTCGCCAGGATGGAGTAGTCATTGATCTCGAAAAGCTGCATGCAGGAGTCGACCAGTTCCTTGGCCAGAATCCAGATCTCGCCCCTCACCGCAACCGCGGCGTATTCGAAATCAGGATGGAAGGCCACGGCCAGGTTGGCGGGCAGGGTCCAGGGAGTGGTGGTCCAGAT
>JBFWIP010000042.1:0-10493 GCA_050255935.1 Desulfobulbus sp. | reverse complement strand
GGACCGTCGTGGAGGATGAACCGGGGCCGATCGGCTGCCGCCTGCTGAATCTTCTGGTAGAGGTGCTCTTTTTCCCACCGCTTGAGCACCATGGGCTCGCGCTGGGTCAGATTGGCCTTCATTTTGAACTTGGTCTGCGGCAGGTTCAGTGTTTCCCTGTAATCCATCGTGATTCCTGGTTATGCAATAAAAAATGAAATACGTCCGGCTCCGTCCACAAGGTGGAAGATTTTACCAAGCCGGTGTGAATCTGCAAGGGAAAAGGCCGACCGACCGGCACAAGAGGTGAAAAGCACGGCCAAAAAACCGAATACCGGCTTGTCCTTTTGATCCCGACGTTGTATTTTGGCCACTATCCCTAAACAGGAATTCCCTCCAGCCCTCACAGCCATTGGAGCAGCGCCTTGACCCCCGATACCACCAGCCACTGTTCACTCTGCAGCCATCCGCAGACCACCCCGCTCTCCGAGGACGGGTATTGCCCGGACTGCTCCGCCCTCGCCGAGGTCGTCCGGAACAATCCGGACGCCATCCGCACCCTCTGGCAACGCTACCATGACGAGCCGATCCTGCCCGCGCCTCCCCCGCACACCATTGCCAGTGAAGCCGAGTTGCCGGAGGTGCTCGACGGCAAACGCTACCGCGCCATTGATCGCGATCGCAACAAGTGGTACTTGTCGGTGAGCGAAGTTGCCGGCAAACCGATTGAAATTTTTGCCTCCACCGCCTTTGACCGCGACAATGAGCTGCAGTCGCGCATCTCCAACCTCACCACCATTACCCGCCTGATCTCCCTGTTGTTGCGCCATATCTTTTTGGGCGAGCCGGTCACCTTCGACAAATGCCTCAAGCAGATCCAGCGAAGCTCACGCCAGAAAAATGATCTGCCCGACATGCTCTACGGTGTGCTCAGCCGCTATCAGGCTCCCGGCCAATAAAAAAAGCCGGGATCGCGTTCCCGGCTTCTCCTGCTGCGTTCCGCGGCCGAGCCGGATGCAGCGCAATGACGGACGGAGCTTACAGCTTTTCCATAAATTTCCTGGTTTCAATCACAAAGCGTTCGTGCCGCCCCCGGCCGATCTCGCCTTTTTCATCGGAGGCCGTCACCTCGAACACCAGCCGCCGCCGGTCGATTTCAACCAGGGTCGATTCGCAGGTCACCTGCATCCCCACCGGGGTGGCCCTGCTGTGGCTGATATCGATCCTGATGCCGACCGTGCCGTATCCCTCGGGCAAATAGGGGAGGACGGAAACCAGGCAGGTTTTTTCCATCAACGCCACCATGGCCGGGGTGGCATAGACCTCGACCAGACCGCTGCCGTATTTGGCGGCGGTATCCTCAACGGTCACGACCAGTTGCTGCCTGCCTTTCACTCCCGCGGGGATCTGCAATTCCATCGTCCATGCCTCCTGTTCAAGGGTTTCAACTCCTGCCGGTCAGTTCTATCCCGTTTGGCTTATACCGGGGGGATCCGCCGGCGTCAAGCGGCAAGCCCCTGCGGCACCGGGACCGCGACCTTGCAGGCGAAAGCGATTGTCAGGCAACCAGGTCCAACTGCTGCAGACTGCCGACCCCGCCGTCTTCGAAAAGAAAAAGGCCGGTGGACCGGACCTGCCCCTGCAGTTCGTTCCCTTCATTTTTCAGGCTGAACGGGGTATCCACCTTGCCGAGGTAGATGGCACCGATGTTTTGGTCACCCAAGGCAAGGAGCTGGTCCTCGCCGGAACCGTTCTTGCTCCAGATGCGCAGGCGATTGTAGATGGAATCCGCCTCGTCGATCCAGCCGTTCCCATCCTCGTCGTATCCGGCAAGATCGGCGAATCCATCGCCGCTTTGCGCCCCGAAGAGTTCGCTGCCGTCATTGATCCGGCCGTCTTCATTGAGGTCCAGGGCAAGAAACCCCGAACCCGGAGCGACAAAGGCGATTTGATCTTCGCTGCCGTCGGCATCGATATCAAAGCTGAAGGTGTCCTGGGTCAGCTGGGCGGCGTTGCCGTCAAAATTGATCACCAGCGGGTCCTTGAAGACCGCATCGCCAAGTTGCAGAACCTCTTCCCGCCCGGCCGTGAAACTGCGGCTCAAATTGACATCCAAGCCGATCTCGATTTGTCGGCCGTCAGCGGTGGTGACCAGGCCCCGAGCGGAAAATTGGGAACTCTCCGACTCATGATAGATCTCCCGGCTGCGATATTCGGCCCCCCAGCCCGCCCGCTGCGGTTCGCTTTTGGGTTCGGAGGAGACGACCGAGGCCTGGGAGGCATGTATTGATTTTTCCAGGGCCCCATGGTTGAGCATGCGGAATTTTCTGCCGGTGAGTTTTTCAAACAAAGCCCGCAGGATACGCATATTGAGGTTTCCCATCACCTCTTCATCCTCGCCAAGTCCTTCCACTTCCGCAGACTCGGCGGAATCGCCTGCTGCGGTGGCGGTTGCGGCCTGTTGCGCCGCCTCGGAAAGCGAAACCTTGGCGGCCTGATCGGCAAAGCTCTGGGCCTGTTCCTTGAGTTGACCGTCCTCGCCGTTGACCTGTTCGGTACCGACCGGAAGCTTTCCCTGACGCCACAGGGTCAGCGATTCGCGGCGTTCATAATATTCAACGGAGGAGTGGGAACCGGCAAGCTGGATGGTGGATTCAGCGATCTTCATAAGAGTCCTTCCCTGGTTGTTTATGATGGGGGGAGCCGTTCTGAGGCATGGTTTCTTCCATGAGCGCACACCTCGGCCATATCGTCTTTTCGGAACCTTGTAAGGAAACCTTTAGGACAAAGTAGAGGCATCTTGTGGAATAGGTGATTATATGCTACAGTGTGCCCGATTTTTTGCAGAGTTACAGGAACGCATCCGATACATACAGCAAGAGCAATAATTCGGTATTACTCACATTCCGTCCCGTTGCCTCCAATCGGGCCCCGCAACTCATTCATAGTCCAGGTTCCCTGCCAATATTTCGAAAAAGTGACAGCCATGGCACCCCACAGCCCCACCATCGACCAGGAAGACACCTCGGCAACGGAATCGGCAACACTCAGTTCGCTGTACTCGTTCCTCTCGTTGATCATGCGCTACCCGGACGCCGCCTTGAGCAACGATTCCCTTCTCGACGCCCTGGAATCCTTGCTTGCCTCTCTGGACTGGCCGGATGAACTGGCCGCCATCCGGGCCTGGCGCGCGCAAACCGCCGTTCCGCTCGACGACCTGCGCACCGAATACACCCGATTGTTCATTACCTCCGCCCCGCGAACGACCATGCCCCTCTACGCCTCGGTGTACATGGACGGGGACGGCACCCTCCAGGGAAAAACCACCGAACGGACCCGGGATTTCTACCGCGAACACGGCTATGATCTGGCCGACGAGAACGAACCCGCCGATCATATTACCCTGGAACTCGATTTTTTGGCTGCACTGGCCGGTGAAGCCAAACCGGAAGAAGAGGAGCTCTTTCTCCGCACCCTATTCCGGCCGTGGTTTGAACGTTTTCAGGAAAAATGGATAAAAGAAGCTCGACATCCCTTTTATGCGGTGTCGATACGGTTAATTGATTTTTTCACCAAGGAGGAACAGTAAATGGCAATGAACCTTACCAGGCGGAATTTCCTCAGAGCCGCCTCGATTGCCGCTGCGTCCGTGCCGCTGTCCAAGGTGGCGGCAAAAGCAGAATCAGGAGTTGTCAAAGCCCCCCTGGTTGCACCGGGGAGTTTTAAAAACACCCAGACCGTCGTCGGCGGCGTGTGTGAGATGTGTTTCTGGCGTTGCCAGTTGGTCGGAAAAATCCGCGACGGCCGCCTGATCAAACTCGAGGGCAATCCCAAGTCGATCGACAACGGCGTTTCCATCTGCGCCCGCGGCAATGCCGGCGTCAAGCTGCTCTATGATCCGGACCGGCTCAAATATCCGTTGAAAAACGTCGGCAAACGCGGGGCCCCCCAATGGCAGCGCATCTCCTGGGAGGAAGCCCTGGACACCTGCGCCTCCAAACTGAAGGCCGTTATCGAAAAATACGGCGTCAAGGGCATCGCCATGTTCCCCCACGGCTCCACCGCCACCTACCCGATGCATTTCTTCGAGCATACCGTGGGCACGCCCAACATTTCCGAAGCATCCTTCTTCCAGTGCCGCGGTATCCGCGACACCGCCTACATGGCCACAATCGGCATTCCACCAGCGGAAAACGTGGATATGCCCAATGCCAAGGTAATTTTCCTTCTCGGCGGGCATTTCGGCGAGAACATCCATGTTTCTCACATGAAGCGTTATCTCAAGGGGATCGAGAACGGCGCCAAATTGATCGTAGTCGATCCGCGCTATTCGGCTTCCGCCGCCAAATCCGATATCTGGGTGCAGATCAAGCCCGGTACCGATACCGCCTTCCTGCTGGCGATCATGAACTACCTGATCCAGAACGAAAAATATGACGCCGATTTCGTCGATGAGTACGGTGAAGGTTTCGACAAGATGGCGGAAGGAATCAAGGAATGGACCCTGGAGAAGGCCTCCAAGGAATGTGAGGTCCCCGCCGCCCAGATAAAGGAGATTGCCGACCTGCTGGCGGCCAACATGCCCAATGTATCCATTCACCCCGGCCGCCATGTGTCCTGGTACGGCAACGACTTTCAGCGGCAGCGCGCCCTGGCCTGCCTCACCGGCATCCTCGGCGCCTTCGGGGTCAAAGGCGGTTTCGTGCCTCCCAAGGGACCCAAGGGACTGGCTAAAATCAGTTGGCCCAAGGGAGAGGAAGAGGAAGAACCCCTGCGGGAAATGTTGGATGTATACCATTTTTCGCCTCCCGGCACCCCCACGGACCTGATCCGCGACACCGCCATCACCGGCAATCCCTACCCGATCAAAGGCTGCGTCATCTGGGGCCAGAACCCTATCCAGACCATCCCAAACCAGCAGAAGACCATCGATATGCTCAAGCAGATGGATTTCGTCATGTGCGTGGATGTCATGCCCACCGACATCACCATGTTCGCCGACATCCTCCTGCCCGATACCTGCTACCTGGAACGGTACGACATGATCAAGACCGGCACCCAATGGGACTTCGCCGACAAGCAACAACAGTACATAGCCCCGCGTATGCCCCTGGTGGCCCCCGGTTTCGAGCGCAAGGAAAGCATTTTTATCACCAATGAACTCGCCAAACGGATGGGCTACGGCGACAAGATTCCGGTCCAGACCCAGGAAGAAATGATCAACAAACGCCTGGCCGGGGTCAACCTCTCCATCGAGCAAATCAAAGCCGAGGGCGGCATCCACATCCAGCCGGGCGAGGATCCCTATGGCGACCTGGATCTGGAAGTCCTGTTCTACAACGAAGACCTCGAAGACAACGACTACCCGGCCATCCCCACCTACATCCCGGTGGAGCAGCCGCCCCAGGGCTATATGCGGCTCCTCTACGGCCGCTCGCCGGTTCACACCTTCAACCGCAGCCAGAACAACGTCTGGCTGATGGCGGAAATGGGCAGCAACCCGGTATGGATCAACGACAAGGTGGCAGCCAAACTGGGAATCAAGGAGGGCGATACCGTTTCCTTTATCAACCAGGACGGCGTCAAATCGCGGACCACCACCACGGTGAAGGTTACCCCGGGGATCCGCCAGGATTGTGTCTACATGTACCACGGTTTCGGTTCAATGAACCCGGAAATGACCATCGGTGTCAACAAAGGTGTCGACGACACCAGCCTGATCACCAAGATTGCGGTCGATCCGGAAACTGGCGCCCACGGCATGCGCAACAACTTCGTCAAACTCGTGAAAGTCAGCTGATCGTGGGATGCTGACCCGCAACCGTCAGACACAACGACCTTTTGAAGGAGAGTTCCTATGCAATATGGCATGATTATCGATGTCGACAAGTGCGTGGGCTGCCACGCCTGCGTCATCGCCTGTAAAGCCGAGTGGGAAGTTCCCGCTCAATTCAACCGCAACTGGGTGTACCGTCTCGGTCCGGCCATTACCTCCACCGGCATGGCGGCCACCTATTATCCCGGCCTGTGCAACCATTGCGAAAATCCGCCCTGCGTCCCTGTCTGCCCGGCCGACCCGGTGAGCATGACCTTCAAGGATGCCAAGACCGGCAAAACCGTGACCATGGAAGTCGCCGCCACCTGGAAAGATCCGTTCAACGGCACGGTTCAGGTGGACCGCGATCGCTGCATCGGTTGCGGCGCCTGCCGCGACGCCTGCCCCTACGGTGCCCGCTTCGTGGACGAGAGCCTTGCCGACGACAACAGCCTGGGCAAGGTCGACAAGTGCACCTACTGCATGCCGCGCGTTGCCGAAGGGCTGGAACCGGCATGCGTCCAGACCTGCCTCGCCCGCGCCCGTATCTTCGGCGACCTTGACGATCCCAATTCCGAGGTTTCCCAGTACGTGAAGAAAGGGGCGGTCGGCCTCACCTCCAAGGCCGTGCAGATCGGACCGCACGGGATGTACTACGGCAGCAAGAAAGGCGATATGGAACTGCTGATGAAAGCCGCGCCCCAGGAGATGCCCAAGGTTTCCCTCCGGCGCAGCCTGCTTTCCAAGATGTCGTTGACCGCGAAAAACCAGATCAAGGAGATTGGCCTGCTTGGTTTGGCCGGTGGCCTTCTGGTCAAATCACTCCAGGAAGACGACAAATAACCGGCAATGTACACCGGGTTGTTTGATCCCCCGTTGCCCTCAGGGCGGCGGGGGATTTTTTTTGTTTTTTTCTGGGCGGCGGTTGTCGCATGAGCCTTTCGCAACAGGCTGCGTATAGAGTATTATATTTTATTTCAAGAAATTGTATTCCCGCATCCTATGCACCCGAGGAGACTGTCCTTCGACTGAAAGCCTTTGTCGTTATCGTGGGTTTGTTTGCACTCATGGGCGCGCCGTATTTCCCGATCCAACGCTGCACCATCTTTCCTGCAAACAAACACGTTTTCTCGTGAAATGCCTTTGTGGAAACAGCCGACCGCGTTTGCTCCCAGGCCAAACGGCAAGGTCGAAATCGTACCGCCAAAGCCGAAGACAAGGATTGACCAAGGATTTTTTCCCGGCCACGCAAAAAAACAGCCTTTGGCCGTACCATTCTTTTCAAGGTCCCAGGGTTGGAGGTTGCACGATGGCTCGTCCCGGGCCGGCTTGCGGGAAAATACCTTGAGATATTCCATGGTTTTGCCGAAAAGGATTTATGAACCCTCACCCCTCATCTCAGTCAATGCCTTCTTTTCCCCCAAAAAACGAACAATCCGCGCCGAAGCAACCGGGAGTGAATGACAAGTCGCTCCTCCCCCGGGACTGGCGTCAGGGGTCACAACCGGTTTTCGTGGTCGAGGACTCTTTTTTCCGCTCGCGCACCCCTGCCCGGCCGGTTCATTGGTCGATCGCCTGGTCGGACCTGATGATGACCATGTTCATCCTTTTCCTGACCTTGTTTGCCCACCTCAAAAGCCAGCAGCACATAGCGGCTCATGGCGTTCCCAACAAGGTGGCCGACGAAACCATTCCGGTACAGGTGGACGATGTGCAGAATTCCCTGGTCTTCCACCCCATTTCCCAGGATGTGAGCATGAAGATATCGGAACAGGCGGAGGAGATCGTCCCCCCGCAGCGTGAAACCCCTGGTGCGGATATACTTATCCACCATCGCCTGTCCGAGGATATCCCCCGCCCGGAATCGGCCGCCCCGCCCTCCGAACAGGCGCAGGAACCACCCCGGGAATCCCAGCCGAATGCAGCCCCATCCGCAGCCGCGCTCCAACCGGAGGAGGAGTTGATCACCAAGATCTACGATCTTTCCAAAGTCACGGTTGAACAGGAAAAACTCCAAAAGTTCGCTTCCGTTGAATTGATCCCGGATAAAACCATGCGCATCATCCTTACCGGGGACCTGCTCTTTGCCTCAGGCCAGGCCGAGTTGACGGAAAATGCGGTTGCCTCGCTGCAAAAACTCTCTGCCATTCTCAAAAAAACACCGTACATGATCAATGTCATCGGCCATACCGACGACAAGCCGGTGAAAACGGCCCGCTTTCCCTCCAACTGGGAATTGTCCCTGGCCCGGGCCGGACGGGTGGCGCGCTTTCTCATCGACAGCACCGGCCTGCCGCCCGCGCAGTTCCGGGTTACCGGTTACAGTTACTACCGGCCTCTTCGCCCCAATACCGACGAAGAAAGCCGCAAGATCAACCGCAGGGTGGAAATCGTGCTCTCCAAGGAACTACCGCAGGAGCAGGCCGCCCCACCCGAAATCCTTCAATCACGGTAAATCACCCAGTGAAACGGCAAAATCTCCTTGGCCTGCTTTTGTGCGGCCTGATTTTTTTCGGCGGATTTCTTATCAAGGGAAAGCTGCCGCTTTATTTCAATATCGCCAGCCTGATGATCGTGGCCGGGGGCAGCGCCACCGCAGCCCTGCTCAGCTTTCAGTTCCAGCGGTTGCGGATCGTCTGGCGGGTGGTTCGGGCCTCCTACCGCATCCGCCTGAAATCCGAAGCTGAAATTGTCGACATCCTCATCGACCTGGCCATCAAGTCGCGCATCGAGGGTATCCTTTCCCTGCAGGAGGACGAAAACGAAACCTCGATTCTCTTTCTCCGCCGCGGGCTTGGCTGCCTGGTGGACAACTACGATCCCCAGCAGATCCGCGACATCCTCAACACCGAAATGTATTTCTTCAAGCTCCGCCGCGAAGATTCGGAACGGGTCCTGCGCACCATCGCCGACTTCTGTCCGGCCTTCGGCATCGTCGGTTCGGTGGGGGGCCTGATCCCGATGCTGGCCGGGATCGACGATACCGGCATCATCCTCAAGACCGTCCCCCTGGCCCTGACGTCGATTCTCTATGGCCTCATTTTCGCCAATTTTTTCTTCATCCCCTTTGCCGCCAATCTCCGCGAACGGACCAACCAGGAGCTGCTTCTGCAAAAAATCATCATGGAAGGAGTGATCGCTATCCAGGGGGAACTCAACCCCACGGTCCTGCGAACCAAGCTGCTCTCCTTCCTCACCCCCTCGGACCGCAAGGACGATCTCGTGCCCCTGTCCCGAATTCAGGAGCGGTTCCACATCCGTGCCGATGCAGGTATTGGCAATACCGGGTTTGATGATCCGGGTGACCGCCCGGGACCGTCGGTTCGCTAGATTTGCATGTGCGCCAACAGTGGATTTGATCAAAATCAGAAAGGCAAAAGCCTTGCAGTCGTGTAGTATAGGTTTTTGTTCCGTACTGACGCCCTCGGCGTAACCATGCTGCAACACCCTGCATTTATTTAAAAAGAGGTCTTTTTATGTACCGTGCATTTCTTTCCATCCTGCTTGGCGGCCTTGTCTTTGCAGGATGTGCGCCGACCACGGTTGATTCCCTGGTCAAGAAACAGGGGGCAAAGCAGATGTCCGGCCATGAGGTGATGCAACTGGTCAAGGGCAACACCCTCCAGCTGCAGGCCTTCAACGAAGACGCCCACCTCTATTTTGATTCTTCAGGAAAAATTTTTGCCCAAAGCGGCTTGGATACCGAGAAGGACAAGGGCCGCTGGGACGTGGGCGAAGACGGCGCTCTTTGTTTTCGCATGGAAAAATGGTGGTACGGTGATCTGCGCTGTTACAGTGTCTATGATGTCGACAACGGCAGATACCGGCTGGCGACAGCCAACGGCGTTCTCCGCTATTCCGTGATGCCGGAGGACGGGGACAGCAAGGCCATCTATCGAGCCGACAACGAGACCAAAAAAAGTTTGCGCCGTTCACTGCGCAAGGCGGAACAGCAGAAGGAAATAGCATCCCGCAAGGCAAATCGGCGGCCGGGACTGATTGAAGAGACCGCACCCGGCCAATATGCAGCCAGGGATACGGAAGCCATTCTCGCCTCCATGGCCAAGGATTGTCCGGGCTGCAACTTTGCCGGGGCAAACCTGCGTAGCGCCGACCTGATCCAAGCCCAACTTGCCGGGGCCGACCTGCATGGAGCCGACCTGACCATGGCCAACCTCCGTAGGGCCGACCTGCAAAAGGCCAACCTGCAAAAGGCGATGCTGGTTTACGCCAATCTGCCGGGTGCAAATCTCCGGGGAGCCGATTTGCGCGGCGCCAAGCTCAAGGGGGCCAATCTAATCAAGGCCGACCTGACCGGCGCTAAACTTGAAGGGGCGGATTTGACCGAGGTACTGAAGGAAGGGACGAAAGGGCTGTAGGAGGCAGGATCGGTTGTCAAACATCTGCAAGATGGACTTGATCGATACGCATCTTCGAATGTTCCTCTGACCAATTTCAACGCTGCGCATTATCTTTTCAGGTGCTCGCGGCATTCTACCATTCTACTCAAGGAGAAAAAAATGTCAGGTATACCAGCAGAAGTGAGTCAATCATGGAGTGAACGAAAAGGGCCTATTGTCTTTACCACTGTCGATAAAAATGACGTTCCAAATGCTATTTACGCTACTTGCGTCAAAATGATCGATAACGATTCAATCGTCATAGCAGATAACTATTTCGACAAAACCCGAAACAATAT
>JBFWIP010000041.1:12908-18384 GCA_050255935.1 Desulfobulbus sp. | reverse complement strand
GAGCCCATGGTGGCGCCGCGGATACCGGCAAGTTCAGGTTCACGCGAATCCCCATTTTCGAAGAAGGTGCTGTTGAAAGATTTCTTTAACCGGCCGGCAGCCACCAGTTGGTCGATCCACCCGATCTCCTTGTCGCTGATGCGGCGTTCGGATTCCGGGACGTCACGGGGGATGTGCCCCTTGACGAACATGTCCACCTCGTCATCCGCGGGGACCCAGAGCGATTGGGTGGAACCGATCAATTCCGGTTGGTTCGTGACCAGTTTCTGCAACTGGAACGAAGCGCCGGTGCTGATCAGTTTGCTCACGTTCCGTTTATCCTGACGTCCACTCACCTGGGGGAAGACATCCCAGGTGGCCTTGCGCAGCAGGGCGGCATAATTGGCCGTGGCCAGGTTGTTGACGTCCAGCACCAGGGGATCGAGATAAATATCGAGCAGAATTTCGGTCTGTAAAAAGGCGGTGTAGCCCTTGGCCACAATGGAGCCGAGCAGCAGCACCAAGAAGAGCAGGCTCATCACAATAGCGGAGAGACCGAAGAAACGGAACCGTTTCTCCTTGCGGTAGCGAGCGGCCAGGCCCAGGTTGACCCGGTCCATGGTGGTTGCGGGTTGGGATTCGTTCATCGCCATTCCCCCTTGGAATCGTTGTTGTTCAAGCGCATCTTCATTCGTATTCTTCCCGGTACTTGCGCACTACATAGAGAGCGATGACATTGAGGACCAGGGTGACCACGAACAGCAGCAGGCCGAGGGCGAAGGCCGCCAGGGTTTTGGGGCTGTCGAATTCCTGGTCGCCGACCAGCAGGGTCACGATCTGCACCGTGACCGTGGTGACCGCCTGGAGCGGGTTAAGGGTCAGGTTGGCGGCCAGGCCTGCGGCCATGACCACGATCATGGTTTCGCCGATGGCCCGGGATACGGCCAGCAGGACCGAGCCGACAATGCCGGGCAGGGCCGCGGGCAAAATCACCTGCTTGATGGTTTCGCTCTTGGTGGCGCCGAGACCGTAGGAGCCGTCACGCAGGGACTGGGGCACGGCATTGATGACGTCGTCGGAGAGTGAGGAAACAAAGGGAATGATCATGATCCCCATGACCAGACCCGCGGCCAGCGCGCTCTCCGAAGAAACCGAAAGGCCCACCAGCAGCCCCATATCGCGAATCATGGGCGCAACCACCAGGGCGGCGAAGAAACCGTAGACAACCGTGGGCACGCCGGCCAGGATCTCCAACAGCGGCTTGACCGTAGCCCGGAACCTGGAACCGGCGTATTCGGAAAGGTAGATCGCCGACATCAGGCCAAAGGGAACGGCGATGGCCATGGCAATGCCGGAGATGAGAAAGGTGCCGGTCAGAACCGGGATGGCGCCGAAACTGCCTGAGCTGCCCGCCTGATCGGCGCGGATGGCCATCTGCGGGCTCCACTTGAGGCCGAAGAGGAAATCATAAAAGGGAACCTGCTGGAAAAAGCGGATCGATTCGAACAGGACCGAAAGGACGATGCCGATGGTGATGAACACCGCAAAGGTGGAGCAGAGGGTCAGGACGATCTCGATCGCCAATTCCACCTGGTTCCGGGCCCGCAGGGCGGGCTGGATTCGGGAGTAGGCGAAGTAGGCGGCCACCAGGGCCGTGGTCAGGGCCAGAACCGCCATGGCCATGTTGCCGATGCGCATCATGCCGGTGTAGCGGTCGGCCGCAGCCTGCAGCACCGGATCGACGTGATGGCTGAAGACATTGCCGGCAACGAGATTGCGCACGTCATTCACCAACAGATTGAGCTGATCGGCGGTGAGCGTCCCCTTGGCCTCGCGCACGCCGTCCATCACGACCCGGGTCAGGAGGGGATCGGCCGCGGTCTGCCAGATGACGACGATGATCAACGCCGGCACCCCGCACCACAGGGCGGTCAGCATACCGTAATAGCCGGGCCGCGAGTGCATCCTTCGGGCGGCAACCCCGCGGGAGAGGGCAAAGGCCCGGCGCTTGCCCTGCCAGAAGGCCAGGGTCGACAGGGCGAGGACAACGGTGACAAGGGAGAGGGGGGACATGGGCACTCCAAAGTTGAACCGGGTGAGAGGATCACACCCGCACTGGCCCTCTACGGTAGCTGTGATATATTAAAGGCTGATTCGGCCCCTATTAGGATTCCGTTAGGATTCTTGCGTCCTTTCGGGCATTATGGTTAACCAGGGACTCCGCAAGAACCGGGTTCGGCCTGGGCGGTGCTGTTGGTGCGCAGCACGCCTTGCCGAACCGGAGCAAGGGCGTCCCACATGCAACGAGAAATGGAGAAGCCATGAACCTGTTCAATTTTATTGAGGATCTCCGTCGTCGCGACCACAAGCCCGCGTTCGGCGCCCTGCAAATTTTTCGTTACATCGGACCGGGGTTGTTGGTGACGGTCGGCTTCATCGATCCCGGCAACTGGGCCTCGAATATCGCCGCCGGTGCCGGATACGGGTATCAGTTGCTGTGGATGGTCACCCTCTCCACCCTGATGCTGATCGTGCTCCAACACAATGTCGCCCATTTGGGAATCGTCAGCGGGCTTTGCCTCTCGGAGGCGGCCAGCCGCTACACCCCGGCCTGGATCAACCGGCCGGTGCTCGGATCGGCCATGCTGGCCTCGATTTCCACCTCGCTTGCCGAGATCCTTGGCGGGGCCATCGCCCTGCAGATGCTGTTCGATATTCCCTTGCCCGCCGGCGCCCTGATGGTGGTGGTGTTTGTCGTGGTGATGCTGTTCACCAACTCCTACCGGGTTGTGGAACGGATTATCATCGGCTTTGTTTCGATCATCGGCCTCTCTTTTCTCTACGAGTTGACCCTGGTCGACATCGATTGGGCCCAAGCGGGGATCGCCTGGGTGAAGCCAAGCCTGCCCGAGGGCAGCATCATGATCGTGATGAGCGTGCTCGGGGCGGTGGTGATGCCCCATAACCTCTTTCTTCACAGCGAGATCATCCAGAGCCGCCAGTGGAACCTGGAAGATGAGGCGGTAATCAAGAAACAGCTCGATTTTGAACTGTTCGACACCCTGTTCAGCATGCTCATCGGCTGGGCCATCAACAGCGCCATGATCCTGCTGGCGGCCACGACCTTTTTCAGGCATGGCACCCTGGTCGAGGAACTGCCCCAGGCACAGGGCCTCCTGGTGCCGCTCCTGGGCAGCAATGCCGCCGAGGTCTTTGCCATTGCCCTGCTCTTTGCCGGCCTGGCCTCCACCGTCACCTCGGCCATTTCCGGTGGTTCGATCTTTGCCGGGATATTCAACGAGCCCTATGACATCAAGGACAGCCATTCCCGGTTGGGCATTTTCATTTCCCTGCTGGGTGGCTTTCTCCTGTTGCTTTTGGTCAACGATACCTTCAAGGCATTGATCATTTCCCAGATGGTGCTCAGCATCCAGCTCCCGGTGACCATTTGTCTGCAGGTCTATCTGACCTCATCGCCCAAGGTGATGGGCAGGCATGCCAACCCGCTGAGCACCCGATTGCTGCTCTGGGCGATCACCGCCGTGGTTACAGGACTGAATGTCGTTCTTTTTATCAGTTTTTTCAAATAAATGGCAACGGCTGCCCCGTTTGGGAAAAGCGGGCGGAAACGGGGGTGCCGTTGATCGGAGAGTGCAGTCATTTTCGCGGTTCTTTCGCGGAAACGGCACAGAAGAGCAAATGAACTCCCGCGGAGGTCCCATGGGAAAATGTATCGGTGTACTGACTGCCGGCGGCGACAGCCCCGGCCTCAATGCCGCGATCCGCGCCATCGGCAAGAGCGCGCTCAATGCCTACAACATGCAGGTGATCGGTTTCCGCGACGGTTTCCGTGGCCTGATGGAGAACCGGACCGTTCATCTCGAAGGGGAGATCCTCTCCGGCATCCTCACCCTGGGGGGAACCATTCTCGGTACCAGCCGCGACAAACCCCACAAGATGCCGGTGGGGTCCAAGGTCCAGGACATGACCGAGGTCATGATCGACAACTACCACCGGCACAACCTGGATGCTCTGATTTGCATCGGTGGTGGCGGCACCCAGAAAAATGCCTATCGTCTGGCCCGGGCCGGGGTCAATGTGCTCACCCTGCCCAAGACTATCGATAACGATGTGGCCATGACCGATGTCACCTTCGGCTTCGACACGGCCCTGTCGATCGCCACCGATGCCATTGACCGGCTCCATTCCACCGCCCACAGCCACCACCGTATCATCGTAGTCGAGATCATGGGGCACAACACCGGCTGGCTCGGGCTGGGGGCCGGATTGGCCAGCGGTGCCGATGTCATCCTCGTCCCGGAAATCCCCTACGACGTCGATCAGGTGGCCGAGGCCATCCGCCGCCGCCGGCACCGGGGCAAAAATTTTAGCATTGTCGCCGTCTCCGAGGGGGCCCTCTCCAGGAAGGACGCCAAGGAACTGGCTGAACTCAAAGGGAAAAAAGAGGCGGCCAAAGACGAGAAAAAGCAGAAGAAGGTTTCTGCGGCCCTGGCGGCCTTCCAGGCCAATCATGCCAGCAACACCCTGCGGCTTTCCTCGGAATTGGAATCCCTTACCGGGCTCGAAAGCCGGGTGACCATCCTTGGGCATCTCCAGCGGGGCGGCACGCCGACGGCCGCTGACCGCATTCTGGCCACTCGCCTGGGAACCGCCTGCGCGGAAGCGGTCGCCGAACGCAAATTCGGGCAGATGGTGGCGGTGAAGGGGGAATCGACCGAACTGGTGGACCTGGCCGAGGTGGTGGGCAAGCGCAAACGGGTTCCCCTGGACCATCCCTGGATCAAGGCGGCTTTGCAGACCGGGGCCTGCATGGGCAACAACGAGCTGGTCGGTTGAGCGTTCGGGGGCGGGAAAAGGGGCTGCACCCGGGAAGCGGCTGCAGCCCCGGAAAGAAAGGCTGAAGAACCAGGAAAAGGGGGCAGGGGAGAGGAGCGTTGTCTCTATCTGCCCCTCTTGCCGGTCAATGCGGGTCGGGATCGCTGCGGACGATTTCGCCCTCAACCAGGTAAATGACCTCCTCGGCGATGTTCTTGGCCCGGTCGCCGATCCGCTCCAGATGGCGGGCGATCAGGTACAGGTTGAGCAGGCAGGCCGCGTGCTCCGCATGGCTGCCGATCTCGCCGACCACGGTTGTGTAGGCCGTATTCCGTTCCTGGTTGACCTCGTCATCCATGAGAAAGACCTTGCGGGCCAGGGTTGCATCCTCGGTGACCAGGGCATCGAGAGCTGTCTTCACCATTTCCAGCGCCTTGCCCGCCATGGGGCGGTAGTCCAGGGTAAAGGCGTATCCCGCTGGTTTGGTTTTATTGATGGTGAGGATCCGTTTGGCGATGTTGACGGCGATGTCGGCGATCCGTTCCAGTTCGCTGTTGATCTTGATCACCGAGACGATCAAACGCAGGTCGCGGGCCACCGGTTGATGGAGGGCGAGAATCTTGAGGCACTCCTCCTCCACCTGGATCTCCATGTCGTCGAT
>JBFWIP010000041.1:0-12808 GCA_050255935.1 Desulfobulbus sp. | reverse complement strand
ATCACGCTCTTTTGTAGTGTATGACCATTTTTGCCTGATTAAAAACCGGTTAGGAGTGTGTTAGCGTTTTTCTTTTTTCTTGCATGCCGGTCGGGGCTGTAGAACACTGTGGTTCAATGTATCGTGGTTTTCAAAAGAGAACACGAGAACAATGTTTCGTGCTTCGTAACCTCTTGTTTTTATGATGCACGGCCTTGTTCCTTCGAGGATCGTCACAAGTTCATCAGGTTTTGTTCAGGAGTTCAATGTGGGAAAACCAAGCATCCTGGTTGTCGAGGATGACACCGACATCCAACAGCTTGTCAGTTATAATTTGATTAAAGCCGGTTTTAACGTGACCTGCGCCGATACCGGCGAGGAAGCCCTGCAGCTGCTCGGCCGGGAAACCTTTGACGCCATGGTGCTTGACCTGATGCTTCCGGGCAAGGACGGCAACGAGGTGTGCCGGGTGGTCCGTTCGCAGGAGAAAATCAAGGGGCTGCCGATCGTCATGCTGACCGCCAAGAGCGAGGAGGACGACATCGTTTGCGGCCTTGAATGCGGCGCCGACGACTATGTGACCAAACCCTTCAGCCCCCGGGTGCTGATCGCCCGGCTCGAGGCGGCCCTGCGCCGAAAGCCCGAAACAGGGCCGGCGGCCGATGAGCAGGCCGGCTATATCTGCTGCCATGGCATGGAGATCCACTCCGGCCGTCATGAGGTCCGGGTCAACGGCGACGAGGTGCATCTGACCGCCTCGGAATTCACCATCCTCGAACTGATGGCCGCCCGGCCCGGCTGGGTTTTTTCCCGGCAGCAGATCATCGATCAGATTCGTGGTTACGATTACAGCATCACTCCCCGGGCCGTGGATGTGCAGATTTTCGGCCTGCGCAAGAAACTTGGCCCTGCCGGGTCCTGCATCGAGACCGTCCGCGGAATCGGTTACCGGATTCGCGAATAGTCACCGACGGCTTGCCGATCCGTTCTTTTTTCTATCCACCCTGCCCCTTTTTCCCTTGGGGCGCAATTGAGGGAAGACAGAGAAGCCATGCGTAATATCCGTATTTTTTGGCAAATTTTTCCGACTTCGGTCGGGATCACGGTATTTTCCATGGTCCTGGCCGCTTGGCTGGCCACGACCACCGGCCGCAGTTTTTACATAGATCACCTCAAAGAGGAAATTCACGAACGGGCCATGCTGATCGAGTCCACTATCAGTCGGATGAGTCAGGGCGGCGATGAAGCCTTTCAGGATTTTGTCCGCCAAAACGGCCGGCGGTCGGGAACCCGGATCACGGTGATCGACGGCAACGGGGTGGTCCTGGCCGACTCCGATGAGGATCACAACCTGATGGAAAATCATGGCCAACGCCCCGAAGTCCTGCCGGCCCTCGGCGGGGGTACCGGCTATGCCCTGCGGTTCAGCCACACCCTGGGTGAAACCATGCTCTATGCCTCCGTGCCCATTCAACTGCGGAGCGACAGCCATCGCGGGGTGCTGCGCCTGGCCTTGGCCGTCACCCCGATTGAGACCATGCTTAGCGGTTTGCAGCGGCGCCTGTTGCTCATCGCCCTGGTCGTGGTCCTGCTCGCGGGAGGGCTTTCCCTGTATGCGGCGAGGAAGATCAGCCGGCCGCTGGAGAAGATGAAGCGGGGGGCCGAGCAAATCACCAGGGGGCGGATGGGGCAATTGGTCAAGATCGACAGCGCGCATATGTCGGTGGAGATGGCGGGCCTGGCCAACTCGATCAACCAGATGGCCGAGCAGATCAACCGCCGCCTGCGGATCATCATTCAACAGCGCAACGAATTGGAGGCCGTGTTTTCCAGCATGGCCGACGCGGTGGTGGCCATCGATGCCGAGAAAAACATCATCCGCATGAACCAGGCGGCTGCCGGTCTCTTTACCCTGCCGTCGGAGGGGGTCAAGGGCAAGGCGGTACAGGGGGTGATCCGCAATCCCTACATCCTGGAAATGATCGATTTCGCCCTGACCCACAACAGCCAGCAGGAGCAGAAAATCACCTTGTTCAACGGCGCGGAGCCGATCCTGCTCGAAACCCATTCGGTGCCTCTGCGCGACGAGGACGACAAAAGCATGGGCGTGCTCCTGGTGATGAACGATCTCACCAAGCTCAACCGGCTGGAAAATATCCGCCAGGATTTTGTCGCCAACGTCTCCCACGAACTGAAGACCCCGATCACAGCCATCAAGGGATATGTGGAGACCCTGCTCGACGGCGCCCTGGACGATGAAGACAATGCCCGCCGTTTCCTCAACATCGTGGTCCGGCAGGCCAACCGCCTGGATGCGATTGTCGATGATCTGCTGATTCTCTCCCGGATCGAGGATCGGGAAAGCAAGGCCGATATCGAGCTGACGGTGAGCGAGGTCGGCCCGGTCCTGGAGAGCGCCCTCCAGACCTGCGCCGTCAATGCCGACGAAAAGGACATCGTGATCGAGGTGGAATGCGACGAGGAGTTGTATGCACCCATCAACCAGCCGCTGCTGGAGCAGGCGGTGATCAATCTGCTCAACAACGCCATCGCCTACAGCCCCCGTGGCACCCGCATCACCTTGAGCTGCCAGGGCAGCCGTACCGTGGAGGGAGAGCAACTGGTTCATTTCAGCGTCACCGATCACGGCCCCGGCATTGCCAAGGAACACCTGCCGCGATTGTTCGAGCGTTTCTACCGCTGCGACAAGGCCCGGTCCCGTGACCAGGGCGGCACCGGACTGGGGTTGGCGATCGTCAAGCACATCGCCCATGCCCACAAGGGCTCGGTGGAGGTGGAGAGCAACCCCGGCAAGGGTTCGACCTTTACCATCACCCTGCCCGGCGTGTTGCCGCCCGGTGGGGTTGAAGAGGATGCGGATGAGTTATGAGTATTCGTGGCAAAATAATAAAGGGAAGCCGCCTCGTTTAAAAACGAGAGGTTGAAAATCAAAACGCCGTTCTCGAGACTTTTTCGAGAACGGCGTTTTGATTTTCCAGGGCGATCGCCTCTTGAGCGAGACGATTATTGTCGGATGGAGGCGGGTTAGATCCTCAGGCCAAGAAAGACCTGCCAGGCAAGCAGGCAACCCAGGAGTGCGGTCAAGCGCATCAACCGGCAGGCCCGGGGAATATGCTCCGGGGTGACGCGGCCCAGGCCAAGGCCGATGTAGGGTTTTTCCACCAGAATACCGTGATAGACGTTGGGACCGCCCAGTTGCACCCCGAGGGCGCCGGCAAAGGCGGCTTCCGGATACCCGGCATTGGGGCTGGAGTGGTTTTTCCCCTCCCGCCATCCGGTATGCAGGGCAAGACGGCTGGATGTGCCCTGAACCAGGCGGCCGGCCACGGCAATGAGCAGGACCGACAACCGGGCCGGGAGAAAGTTGGCCAGATCGTCGATGCGGGCGGCAATGCGGCCAAAGAGGAGATAGCGGGGATTCTTATACCCCACCATCGAGTCCAGGGTGTTGACCATCTTGTAGGCCAACGCCAGGGGCGCCCCGCCGAGAGCGGCAAAAAACAGGGGCGAGAGGACCCCGTCCACCGCGTTTTCCGCCACGGTCTCCACCGTGGCCCGGGCGATGTCATCGGCCTGATAGCGGCCGACATCACGGCCGACAATCATCGCCACCTGGGAGCGGGCAATGTCGACCTGGCCCTCTTGCAGGGATTCATGGATTTCCATGGCCGCCTGGGCAAGCGATCGGGCGGAGAAGCAGTAGAAGAGGAGGATGGTTTCGAGGGCAAATCCCGCCAGGTTGTGCAGCCGGTAGGCGAGGTGCACGGCCAGGGCACTCACCCCCCAGCAGCCAAAAATAAGCGTCAGGGCAAAGAGGCCGCCGGCCACCAGTTCGTTGGCGAACCATTTGCGGAACAGGGGCTCGGACCGTTCGATTGCCCACCCCATCCAGCGGACGGGGTGGGGCAGCCAACGGGGATCGCCCAGGAGGCTGTCGAGGGCAAAGGCGGCGGGCAGGGATAACCAGGGGAGGAGTTCGACCGGTGTCATGGCTCAATCTTCCCGTGTACCGACTGCCGAAAGCAGGTGGTTGCACACGGCCTCGTTGGTGGCCGCATCCTTGAGCGCAATGCGGATGTAGTGTTCGTCCAGGCCATGGAAGTTGGCACAGTTGCGGATCAGAAAGCGTTGTTGGCCAAGTCGGGCGCAGACCTCGGCGGCGGTTTGCGTCTCGCAAAGCCGCATGAGGAAATAGGAGGTCACCGAAGGAAAGAGGGTTAGCCGGGCCGGGTTGAGCCGCTGCCGGAACAGGGCGCCTTCCCGGGCCAGATAGGCCCTGGTCTGGTCGATAAAGGCGGCAACTTCCGCAAGGTGATCGCCAAGGAACCCGACCGCCTCCTGGGCCAGGCTATTGACGCACCAGGGCTGCATGTAGCGTTGGAACAGGGCAACCACGGCCGGTTCCGCCACGAGGAAGCCGGCCCGGAGTCCGGGCATGCCGAAAATCTTGGAAACCGACCAGAGAACAATGACGTTGTCCAGGCCGCAGCCGGTCATGCTTCGGGCCTGCGGGGCCGGGGCAAAGGGGAGGTAGGACTCATCGATGATGAATCGGACCCGTGGATGATCGGCGCAGAGTTCCACGAGCGCCCGGTGATCGATCAACTGGCCGGTGGGGTTGTCGGGATTGCAGAGAAACACGGTGTCGACCCGGTCCAGGGCAAGGCGCAGTTGTTCCATCTGCGGCAGGAAGCCGTCCTCGGCCCGGGCCAGAAAAAACTCGGGTTCGACCCCATGAACCCGGCAGCCATCGGCATAATCGGCATAGGTGGGGCCGAGAATGAGGACCCGCCGTGATTGCAGGGCCGCGCAGGCGGTGTAGATGAACTGGGTGGTGCCGCCGCCGGCTAGGACCCGTTCCGGATCGACATCCAGCAACCGGGCGACGGCGTGGATGGAGGAGCGGGCATCAACCTCGGGCAGGACCCGGATCCGGTCGAGATGGTGGGCGATGTGTTCGAGCAACCCGGGCATGGTGCCCAGCGGGTTGATGTTGCTGCTCATGTCGGTGATCGCCCCGGCCGGGCAGCCCAACTCCTCGGCCAGGGCAAAGACGTTGCCCCCGTGTCCCTGAATCATAGTTTCCTCATCGAGTCCCTGACAACAGCGGCCTCTACCGCTTCACTCGCTGCAAAACGGGCCGTGGTGGAACCGGGGCCGTTGTTTTCGTGGTTCTGTGCGGTACCGGTTATCATCGCAGCCGTTCCTGAAGCCTTTGCGGAAGCAGGGCGGTGATCGCCGCAAGGTCGAGATGCCCGGCCGCATGCTCGGCAAGCTGGTCGTAGGCCTGATCCCGTGCCGCCGGGCCGTGGAGGGTGTCCACCTCGATATGGCCAAGGCCGATGGCTGCAAGCCAGTGGCGGGTAATGGCCGGGGTGTCGAACAGGCCGTGCATGTAGGTGCCCAGCACCCGGCCATCCTCGCTGCGGCAGCCGTCGAAATCCGTGCAGTCCACGCCGTTGCGGCGCTCCACCTGGACCAGGCTGTGCGCCTTGGGCGGATCGGTGCGCCCCATGTGGATTTCGTAGCCCCGGCCGTTCAGGCCGTCCCAGCGGAACTCGGTCACGGTGGTGGTTTTGGGGGCCTTGAGTACGGTTTCCACCGGCAACAGGCCAAGGCCCGCGGTGGAGCCTGGTGTTCCCTCGATACCGTCGGGATCGCGGACCCAGGTGCCCAGCATCTGGTACCCGCCACAGATACCGAGAATATGGCCACCGCCCTCCCTGTATTGGAGCAACTGTTTTTGCCAGCCGCTTTCGAGCAGCCACTGGAGATCGGAACAGGTGCTCTTGGAACCGGGGAGGATGACCGCGGCCATCTTGTTCAGTTCCTGCGGCTGCTGCAGATACGCCAGGCGGCAGCCCCTGAGCCCGGCCAGGGGATCGAAATCGGTGAAGTTGGAGATGTGGGGCAACCGGATGATGCCGATGGTCGGTTGCGAGTCCGCACCGGGATTGACGCGGGGGGCGTTTTCGATCACCACCGCATCCTCGGCCTCGATCCGGAAATGCTTGAACCAGGGGAGCACGCCGTACACCGGTTTGCCGGTCCGTTGCTCGATCCAGTCGATCCCCTTTTGAAAGAGGGCGATGTCGCCCCGGAAGCGGTTGATGACAAAGCCGCGGATCAATTCCTGCTGCTCGGGCGGGACGCAGGCCAGGGTGCCGACAATCTGGGCGAAGACGCCGCCGCGGTCGATATCGGCGACAAGGATGACCAGGGCACCGGCCCGGGCCGCCATGCGCAGGTTGACGATGTCGTGCTCCATGAGGTTGACCTCGGCGCAGGAACCGGCTCCCTCCATGATGATCAGGTCGTTCTCGGCCCGCAGCCGCTCGAGCGCCGCAAGGCTCTCTGCAAAGAGGTAATCCTTCTTGGTGTAGTAATCCTGGGAGGAGGCATCGATCCAGGCCACGCCGTTGAGCACCACCTGGGAGCCGACGTCGCTGACCGGTTTGAGCAGGACCGGGTTCATGTCGCAATGCGGGGCGATGCGGGCGGCCTCGGCCTGGACGATCTGGGCCCGCCCCATCTCCATGCCCTCCGGGGTGACGCCGGAGTTGTTGGACATGTTTTGCGCCTTGTACGGGGCGACCTTCAGCCCCCTGTTGGCGAAGATGCGGCAAAGGGCGGTGGTGACGATGCTTTTGCCCACGTCCGACCCGGTCCCGAGGACGGCCAGGCAGGCTGCTTTGTTCGACATGGTTCCTCCATTTCCGGCGCCTCTGCAGTGCGACCCGGCCGGGAGTGGTCCTTTCGGACTGAGGGGTTGGGCTGCCTCGGCGTCGTTCTTGGCAGATTTCCGCATGGTTGCATGCGGCAGACCCGGATGGCAAGGCCCTTGATAACATTCTGAAATAGAAATAAATGTCGAGTAATAGAGAATCAGGGCCCAACAGTCAACTGCTTTCTCGGGCGGGAACCGATTCCGGATTGGCTTCGTTTGCATGCACCCAAGGAACGCCAGATCCCGGCGGCAGTCTGTCTGAGAGAAACGGCGAGCAATGAGTGATGGGTTTATGCTTTTATTTTTAGTGGGTTAAAGGCAAATATCGTCTTGAAAATTAGCAAAAAAAGTGTTCAGCTCTCCAGCCGCACTCGGGTGCGATACCAACCATTTGTGTATAAGGAGAATCTGATGAACCCCCTGCGATGTTTCCCTTTTCCCTTTCAATCAGCCCTTCGGAGCAGTCTCGCGCTCCTTGCCGGCGCCATGTTCGTGCAAACCGTTCAGGCCGATGACGAGATTCGAGCCGGAGCCGTGCTCCAGATTCCCTTCTCCCTCAGTTCTGCGCCCGATTTTTCCGGAATCCGCGTCGGTCTGACCTGTCAATATGCCGAGGTTGAGAAGGACACGATCACCAGTACCCATCATGTAACCAACACCTACCTTAATGAAGCGCTTCAGGAGCGTTCCGAAACCACCTCGGTGACCGGGGCGGACGAGGGCGATCAAGCCTATGGCGTGGAGGGCAACGTCTTTTTCGATATTCTCAACGGTTTTACCCCTTCAGTGGAGGCCCTTGGTTTCTATGGGACCAACGATATTCAAGGGGCTTTCGGAGGCGGTTATAACTTCTCCGGTGACTTTTTCCTTGATGCCAAGGTGATGTTCCCCTATTCGGAAATAGGCATTCGTTTTCCAGGCCAGACGGAAATTTATGGCGGGTTGAAAACGCTGGGCCACTTTCAGCCGGAACAGAGGCATCACCTACGAGAGGTGGTCACGGATATCAGTAACAGTGAATCTAGCAGTAAAACAACCTATATCCTCGTGCCGTAACTTCCCTTTATTTCCGTCCGTAAAGGCCCGGGCACCTTTTTGGTGCCCGTTTTTTTTTGCGGGAGAAGGGCCTTTTCCCTCTCCCTGTTCATTTCTGTGCCCTCGTCCGGGCTCTCTCCTTTTTCCTGCTGTCCCCTGTCTCCCGCTTTTTTCGAGTTCCGAACGTCGAGAACCGTGGATGAACGTTTTGTAACAAGTCGTTGCAAATCAGCGTCTGTGCGTGCATTGGCAAAGAAGCTGAGTCTTATCTGTTGAAATTATTCAAAGAAATACAGCAAAAAAAAGAACAAATTTTTTTCCTGCTCTCAAATCGGCTGAAAGCATGGAGTGTGAAGGGCTTAGGGGATTTGGCTGTCTCTTAAGCTGAAATTGGAGCATTATCGAGCTATATGGAGAAATGTTGAGATATTCCGAGTTACTATTTTGTTGAAAAGCTGTGGAAAACATTTTGGCTAATTTATTAACTATATAAAATAATTCAATAAATTTATAAATTTCCTAAAATCAACGCTGTGATTGGCCTTTGCGGCGATCCTTCCACGTAAAGCCTAATGCCTTCAAGGGAATTCACAATGTTGACAGTCCTCGCGTTTGTATCCTGAAATCGACGCAAACCGCTTTTGACCCCAAGCGGGATTTTCTGTAGATCACCGTTAATCAACGCAGCCGGTATATCGGCGCTTGGGAATGATTTCAACTACACACAGGACAGGATGGTCTATGCTCTGGAATACGATTAAAACCTCTTTGCACGCCAGCTTACCGGAAAGCGAATTCGGCCTGTGGATCAAGCCCCTGGAATGCCGGCGGCAAGACGATCAGGTATTGGAGCTCGCCGGCCCGGACCGCTTTTTTTGTGCCTGGGTAGAGGATCGCTATCTTGAGCTTATTCGTACCAAGGCACAGGAGTTGGGTGCCGTTGCCGATGTCCGCTTACAGGTGGCGGAGCAGCCTCCGCTGCAATGTGAGCGCGAAAAGGGGGGCCAGTTGCGCCTGCCGGGCATGACCAGCGCCGTTCCGCGCTATCGTTCCCTGCACCCTGCCTACACCTTTGACCAGTTCATGGTCGGCGAGTCCAACATCCTCGCCCGTTCCGCCTGCCATGCCCTGGCCACCGGCGATTCCACCTTTGGTCACTGCCTTTTTATGAACAGCACCACCGGTCTGGGCAAAAGCCATCTGACTCAGGCGGTTGTGCATCAGGTACTGCGATCCGCCCCTTCCACCCGTCTGCACTATCTGACGGCCCAGCAGTTTTCCGCGGAAATGGTGAAGTCCATCCGCTCCAACAACATGGAGCAGTTCAGCCGGCGCTATGTCAACGACTGCGACATGCTCCTGGTCGAGGATATCCACACCCTCGCCGGCAAGAACAAAACCCAGGAAGAGCTCAATGTCATTCTCGATTATCTGATCAAGTCCGGGCGGCGGGTCATTCTGACCTCGGCCCTGGCTCCGGCCAAACTCGCCGGCCTTGACGAAGATTTTCGCAGCCGCATGACCTCCGGCCTGGTCACCGGCATCCAGTGCCCCGATTACGAGACCAGGGCCCGGATTATCCGCCACAAGATGCAGGCCCACGGCCTGGGCACGGATGAGGATCTGGTGGGATTCATGGCAGAGAGCCTGCAGGGGGATATTCGCCGCATGGAGAGCGCCATCATCGGCATCAAGGCCAAATCCTGCCTGCACAATGCGCCGCCGGACCTGAGCATGGTCCGGGAGGTGGTCTACAATCTGATCGGCAATTCGGTGGAGATCAGCGCGGAAACCATACGCGAGCTGGTCGGCAGGCAGTTCCGCGTCAGTGTCGAGGACCTGTGTTCACGCTCCCGCAAGCGATCCATCACCTTCCCCCGCCAGGTGGGCATGTTTCTCACCCGTAAGTACACCGACAAGTCCCTGGCGGATATCGGCAACATGTACAACCGGGATCATTCCACCGTGTTGTACGCCATCAAGACCATTACCAAAGATATGTCCCGGCAGACCACGGTCCGCGAACAGGTGGAACTGCTCTGTACCAAGCTCAAGAAATAGTGCCGTGCCGGCGGGGTGTCGGCAGGGAAACGGTCGCCGCCCGGACTGATGAAGGATCCGTGGCAGCCCCGCGTTGCCCATCGGCTTAAAAATAGACACCCTTGACTTCAGGGGCCTCGTTGGCCATCTTTGCGGAAGTCACCCGGTCGGCCATCTTGCGGGCCTGCTTGACCATGTCGTTGATGCCGATCCCTGTCCAGCCGAAACCGCAGAGATGCAGGTCCGGATGGGTACGGTGGATTTCCCGGCGCCAGGCGAGCAGGTGGGTGTATCCCCCCTCAAGTTGGGGGATGGCGCTATTGGGCCGCAGGACCTTGCTGTAGATGGGGGGCGGCAACTCCATCAGTTCCCCCAGATCCTGGACGACCTGCTCGACCAGGGACTCGTCGCTCAGTTCCAGCCGTTCGGGATGGCGTCTCCCCCCGACCAGTGCCTCGAGGAACTGGCACCCCTCCGGTGCCCGGCCGGGGAACATGTGGGTGGAGAAGAGGGCGCCCAGGGCGAAACGCTGTTCCTGTTCCGGCGCCAGGTAGCCGAAACCGAAGGGGATCCGGGCACCGGCATCAAAACCGAGGAGCACCGAGAGTATGCGGGCTTCGGGGATGACGGTCAGCGGTGGCGGTTGCGCCGGCAGGGCTGCGGTGATCAGGCTCAGGCTCCGGTTCACCGGCAGCGCCAGCACCAGGTGGCGGCATTCGACCGCCTCCCCGTCGGTGAGTACCCGCCAACCGTTCTCCATGTGTTCCAGGGCCATCACCGTGCAGGAGGTGCGGAGCGCCCCCTTGGCGCTCAGGTCCGCGGCCAGCCGTTCCGGCAGCATGCCCATGCCCCCGGTGAAACTGGTCATCGCCGGCAAGGCCTTGTTCTTTTGCGTCCTTTCTTTTCTGCCGCTTCGCATTTTGGCCACGAGTCCCCGGATCACCGAACCGTGGCGCCGTTCCAGTTCGCGCACTCCCGGCATCACCGCATCTACCTTCAACTGTTCGATATCTCCGGCATAGGTGCCGGTGAACACCGCATCGGCAAAGGGCACCAGGGCCGCCCCGAAGCGGTGCTCCACCCATTCGGCCACCGATGGCTCTCCGGCCAGGGGCGTTTTCCAGAGATCGGCCAACACCCGTAGCTTGCTCCCCCAGGAAACCAGCGGGGCGAGCAGGATCTTCCGCGGCGACTGCGGGATACACCGCAACCGCCCCCCCAGGCAGACGTAACGGACGAAACGCCCCAATGGCGCGGTGACGACCTCGGCCTCCAGGCCGGCCAGGGCCACCAATTCCCGGCTCTCGGCACAGTTGTCGAGAAATCCGTGGGGACCCCATTCGGCCCGATAGCCCTTGTCGGTGAAACTGGCCATGGCGCCGCCGGCACGGTCCGCCTGTTCCAGGACCAGGAACTTGTATTCGGGGTGGAGGCTGTGGAGGAAGGCAGCGGTGCTCAGGCCGGAGAGTCCGGCGCCGACGATACAGACATCAGTGTGTGACGCGTTCATGGATAGGCGTTGCCGTTGACTGGTTATGTGGGCTTGCGGGTTGTCTTGACAGTGAATTAATCGTGCTTACCATGTTGGCCGAATAAAAGGAAGAGCCTTTATCTCCTTGGTATTGTCCGGAAAAAGCTCATTTCCCGTCCAAAAAACATTTCAACCCCATCCCTGAGAGGAACAGTTCCCATGACAGAAGCACAGGTTGAAACCAAGCAGTTTCAGGCGGAAACCAGAAAGGTCCTGGATATCGTCATCAATTCTCTGTACACCGAGCGCGACATCTTTGTGCGCGAGCTCGTGTCCAATGCAGCCGATGCCCTGGAAAAATTTCGTCATAAAAGCTTGGTCGAAAAGGTCGAGTTCGATAGTCACGTCCCCCTGGAAATCACCATCGACTGCGACGACAAGAAACACACCCTGACCATTGCCGATACCGGTATCGGCATGACCCGGGAGGAGCTGGAAGCCAACCTCGGCACCATTGCGCATTCCGGGTCCAAACAATTTTTTGAACAGTTGGCCGAGGCGGCCCAGAAAGACGTCAACCTGATCGGCCAGTTCGGCGTCGGCTTCTACTCGGTGTTCATGGCCGCCAAGGAGGTTCGGGTCCAGACCCGTTCCTGGGACGGCGGCGACGGCTGGGAATGGGCCTCCGACGGCGGCGGCACCTACACCATCAGCCCTTGTCCCGGCCTCCATCGCGGCACCAGGATCATCATCGAACTCAAGGACGATGCCGAGACCTATGCCTCCAAATTCACCATTGAGCGCATTATCCAGCAGTATTCCACCTTTGTGCCCTTCCCGGTCAAGGTCGAGGGCAAGAAGGTCAACACGGTGCAGGCGATCTGGACCCGGTCCAAAAGCGAAATCACCGATGAGGAATACAACGAGTTCTACAAGTTTATCGCCACTGCGGGGGACGAGCCCATGTACCGGCTTCATTTTTCCGCCGACGCCCCGCTGGCGATCAATGCCCTAGTTTATGTGCCCAAGGAAAACTTCGAGGTCCTGGGCATGGGCCGGATGCCACCCGGGGTCAACCTGTACTGCCAGAAGGTCCTGATCGACCAGCACAGCGAAAACATCCTCCCCGAGTGGCTGCGTTTCCTCAAGGGCGTGGTCGATTCCGAAGACCTGCCGCTGAACATCTCCCGCCAGTCGCTGCAGGACAATGCCCTGGTCATCAAGCTGCGCAAGGTGCTCACCAAACGGGTGATCAAGTTTCTGGCCGAGGAAGCCGGGCGCGACAGTGCCAAGTACCTCGAATTCTGGAAGACCTTCGGCATCTTCATCAAGGAGGGCGTGACCTCGGATTTCGAGTATCGCACCGATCTGGCCAAACTGCTGCGTTTTGAGTCCTCGGCCAGCGAGCCCGGCCAGATGATTTCGCTCGACGAGTATGTCGGCCGGATGCGCGAAGGCCAGGACAAGATCTACTACATCAACGGACCCAACCGGGCGGCGATCGAATACGGCCCCTATGTGGAGATGTTCAAGAA
>JBFWIP010000040.1:13813-18712 GCA_050255935.1 Desulfobulbus sp. | reverse complement strand
TTCGCCCAGGTGACCAATCCGCCGATCGACCCCCTGCGCGAGGCGGTGGTCATGTCGCTGGAAACCACCATCGGCCCGGAACAGCAATCGATCTTCGAGGAGACCGAGCAGCACGCCAACCGGGTCATTCTCACCTCGCCGGTGCTCTCGACCATCAAATACCGCGCCCTGCTCCATCTCGACCGCTGGGGCTACCGGCTCTGCCGGCTGTCGCTGGGCTACGATCCCGACCGCCAGAGCCTCCGCCAGGCGATTGAACAGCTCTGCAACCAGGCGGCGGAAGCGGTCGGCTCCGGCTGCGTCCTCCTTCTGCTCACCGACCAGGACTGCAAGCCGCCGCTGTTGCCGATTCACGCCCTGCTGGCCACCGGTGCGGTGCATCACCACCTCTCCCGCTTGGGCCTGCGCTGCAACGCCAACCTGATTGTGGCCACGGCCACCGCAAGGGATTCACACCAGATTGCCTGCCTGATCGGTTTCGGCGCCACCGCCGTCTACCCCTACCTGAGCTATGCGGTCCTGGGCGATCTCTGCCGGAGCGGCGAGATGGCCATGGCCCCGGACCAGGCGGTGAAGAACTACCGCAAGGGAATCAAGAAGGGGCTCCTCAAGATTCTTTCCAAGATGGGCATTTCCACCGTGGCCTCCTACCGCGGCGCCCAGCTTTTTGAGATCGTCGGCCTGGACGAATCGGTGGTCGATCTCTGTTTTCCCGGCACCCCGAGCCGTATTCAGGGTGCCGGTTTTGCCGAGTTGGAAGCGGATCAAAAAATTCTCGCCAAAGAGGCGGTCAAGGCCCAGCAGCCGATCCGGCCCGGCGGTCTGCTGAAATTCATGTACGGCCAGGAATACCACGCCTTTAACCCGGACGTGGTCATGGGGCTGCAGGCGGCGGTGGGCAGCGGCGACACGGCCAAATGGCAGAAACTGGCCGACCGGATCAATCACCGCACCCCTGCAACCCTGCGCGACCTGCTGGCACTGCGCAGCGATATCAAGCCCATTCCCCTGGACCAGGTCGAACCGGCTGCACACATCATCCGCCGCTTCGATACCGCCGCCATGTCGCTGGGTGCCCTTTCGCCCGAAGCCCACGAGGCCCTGGCCGAGGCCATGAACAGCCTCGGTGGCCGTTCCAACAGCGGCGAGGGCGGTGAGGATCCGGCCCGCTTCGGCACCACCAAGGTCTCCAAGATCAAGCAGATCGCCTCGGGCCGCTTCGGCGTTACCCCGCATTACTTGGTCAATGCCGAGGTGCTGCAGATCAAGATCGCCCAGGGAGCCAAGCCCGGCGAAGGCGGCCAACTGCCCGGCGGCAAGGTCAACGAGCTGATCGCCCGCCTGCGCTACAGCGTCCCCGGCGTCACCTTGATCTCACCGCCGCCGCACCACGACATCTACTCCATCGAGGACCTGGCCCAGCTGATTTTTGACCTCAAGCAGGTCAACCCGGAGGCATTGGTTTCGGTCAAGCTGGTTTCCCGTCCCGGCATCGGCACCATCGCCGCCGGAGTGGCCAAGGCCTATGCCGACCTGATCACCGTCTCCGGCTATGACGGCGGCACCGCCGCCAGCCCGATCTCCTCCATCCGCCACGCGGGCTCGCCCTGGGAACTGGGTCTGGCCGAGGTCCACCAGACCCTGCAGGCCAATGACCTGCGCGACAAGATCCGGCTGCAGACCGACGGCGGCCTCAAGACCGGGCTCGATGTGGTCAAGGCGGCCATCCTCGGGGCCGAGAGTTTCGGCTTCGGCACCGCACCCATGGTGGCACTTGGCTGCAAGTACCTGCGCATCTGCCATCTCAACAACTGCGCCACCGGCCTGGCCACCCAACGCGAAGACCTGCGTCGCGACCACTACAAAGGCACGGTGGACAAGGTGGTCAACTTCTTCACCTTCCTGGCCGGGGAAACCAGGGAGTGGTTGGCCCGCCTCGGTGTGCGTAGCCTGGAGGAACTGGTTGGACGGGTCGATCTCCTCCAACCGCTTTCGGGCATCACCGGCCGCCAGCAGCGCCTGGACCTGAGCCCGCTGTTGCACACCGATGAACGACTGGCCAAAAAACCGCGCCACTGCGCCATCACCCGCAACCAACCGTTTGACAAGGGACCGCTTGCCGAGCGGATGGTGCGAGATATCCTCCCTGCCATCGAAACCAAATCCGGCGGTACCTTTGCCTACACCATCGCCAACCGCGACCGCTCCCTCGGCGCCCGGCTCAGCGGCGAGATCGCCAAGCGCTGGGGCAACCAGGGTATGGCCGACACACCGGTCAAGCTCAAGCTCACCGGCATCGGCGGCCAGAGTTTCGGCGCCTGGAACGTGGGCGGCCTGGAAATGTACCTCAGCGGCGATGCCAACGACTACGTGGGCAAGGGCATGGCCGGGGGCAAGATCGTGATCCGACCGCCGCACCGCTCCACCTTCGAGAGCCAGCTCACCAGCATCATGGGCAATACCTGCCTTTACGGGGCCACCGGCGGCCGCCTTTACGCCTCCGGCCGGGCCGGCGAACGCTTTGCGGTCCGCAATTCCGGGGCCCTTGCCGTGGTAGAGGGCGTGGGCGACCACGGCTGCGAATACATGACCGGCGGGCTGGTCACCGTGCTCGGTCCGACGGGCACCAACTTCGGTGCGGGCATGACCGGCGGCTTTGCCTATGTGCTCGACCAGGACAACAGCTTTGTCGACCGCTACAACCACGAACTGGTCGAAATCCAGCGCGTCCATTCCGGCTACATGGAGGAGTACCGCAACCACCTGCACCAGGTGATCGAGGAGTTCTGCCGCGAGACCAACAGCGACTGGGGATGGCGCCTTCTTGACGACTTCCCCGATTTCATCGGCAGGTTCTGGCTGGTCAAACCCAAGGCCGCGGATCTCTCCAGCCTGCTTGACCGGCTCCGGGAGCGGAGCGAATAATTTCGCGGAGACAGGATGATGAAACAACTCAACAATGTATTTCAGTTTCTCGATGTCGAGCGCAAACTGCCGCCCAAGATCAACATCGTCACCCGCAAGACCGGTTTTCGCGAAATTTATGAGCCGACGCCCGAACCGTTGATCCGGCACCAGGCCCACCGTTGCCTCGCCTGCGGCAACCCGTACTGCGAGTGGCAATGCCCGGTGCACAACTTCATCCCCAACTGGCTCAAGCTGATCGCCGAGGGCAACCTGGAGCTCGCGGTGGAACTGAGCCACCAGACCAACAGCCTGCCCGAGATCTGCGGCCGGGTCTGTCCCCAGGACCGCCTCTGCGAGGGGGCCTGTACCCTGAACGACGGTTTCGGCGCGGTCACCATCGGCAATATCGAGAAATACATCACCGACCAGGCCCTGGCAAAGGGCTGGCAACCGAACATGAGCGGCGTGGTCTTTTCCGATAAACGGGTGGCCGTTATCGGCGCCGGACCAGCAGGTTTGGGCTGCGCGGACGTGCTGGTGCGAAACGGCGTGCGTCCGGTGGTCTTTGACCGCTACCCGGAGATCGGCGGCCTGCTCACCTTTGGCATCCCTGAATTCAAGCTGGAGAAATCGGTCTTGAAACGCAGGCGGGAGTTCTTTACCCGCATGGGCATCGAATTCCGACTCGGGGTGGAGATCGGACGCGATCTGAGTTTTCACTCACTCCTGGATGCGTTCGATGCCGTCTTTCTCGGCATGGGGACCTATCAGTTCATGAAGGGTGGTTTCCCCGGCGAGGACCTGGCGGGGGTCCATGACGCCCTGCCCTTTTTGATCGGCAATACCTGCCAGTACCATGGCTTTGAAGGGCTGTCCCCCTTCATCGATACCGGGGGCAAGCGGGTGGTGGTGCTCGGCGGCGGCGATACGGCCATGGACTGTTGCCGGACCGCCATCCGTCAAGGCGCCGCCTCGGTGACCTGCGCCTACCGCCGGGACGAGGCCAATATGCCCGGCTCCAAGCGGGAGGTGACCAATGCCCGCGAGGAAGGGGTCCAGTTCCTCTTCAACCAACAGCCCGTCGGTATTCTCGGCGAGCGGGAGGCGGAAGGCGTGGAACTGGTGACCACCGAATTGGGCGAGCCCGATGCCACCGGACGAAGGCGGCCGGTGGTGGTGGGCGGCAGCCAGATCACGGTGGCTGCGGATATCGTCCTGATTGCCTTTGGCTTCCGGCCCAACCCGCCGGCATGGTTGGCGGAGCACGGAGTCAAGGTGAATGATCGTGACCGGGTCGTGGCCAAGGAAGAAAGTGCCTTTCCTTTACAAACCAGCAATCCAAAAATTTTTGCCGGAGGGGATATGGTGCGTGGCTCGGATTTGGTGGTCACCGCCATCTGGCAGGGACGACAGGCGGCCAAGGGGATTTTGGCCTATTTGGAGGCGATGTGAAAAAAGTCTAAATTTTTCGTTGCCACTCTTTCCATCAGCAACCTTCCTTTTCCAGCGGGCACTCGCGGATCGAAAAAAGCCCCTTTCCCGGAGCGGCCGGGAAAGGGGCTTTTTTTGTTGTTTCGATGCAAGAGATTGCTTATCCGCGCAGGACGTTGGCAACCTCGCGGGCAATGGCCAATTCCTCGTTGGTGGGGATGACGAAGACCCGGACCGAGCTGTCCGGGGTAGAGATGCAGCGGGCCTCCTTGGAGCGCTCGCTGTTTTTTTTCGCATCCAGGCGAACGCCGAATGCCTCCAGTCCCTTGAGCGACTGGGCACGGACGACGTCGTCGTTCTCGCCGATGCCGGCGGTGAAGACGAGACCATCCACCCGGCCAAGCACGGCCATGTAGGCGCCGATGTACTTGCGGTTGCGGTAGGTGGCCACATCCAGGGCCATGGCGGCGCGGCTGTCGCCCTCGGCAATGGCCTTGTGGATATCGCGCATGTCGTTCATGCCGCAGAGCCCTTTCAAACCGGATTCCTTGTTGAGCATGG
>JBFWIP010000040.1:5179-13713 GCA_050255935.1 Desulfobulbus sp. | reverse complement strand
TTGCGGTAGGTGGCCACATCCAGGGCCATGGCGGCGCGGCTGTCGCCCTCGGCAATGGCCTTGTGGATATCGCGCATGTCGTTCATGCCGCAGAGCCCTTTCAAACCGGATTCCTTGTTGAGCATGGCGTCGATCGCCTCCAGGTCCATGCCCTTGTGCTGCTTGAGAAACAGATGGATCGCCGGGTCGAGGTCGCCGCAGCGAGTACCCATGACCAGGCCTTCCAACGGGGTCATGCCGAGCGAGGTGTCGATGCTGCGACCGTTCTCGATCGCGGTGATGGAACAGCCGTTGCCCAGGTGCACGGTGATCAGGTTGCTGTCATGCAGCGGCTTGCCCAACAGGCGGGCGCACTCGCCGGCGACAAAGCGGTGCGAGGTGCCGTGGAAGCCGTAGCGGCGCACCCGGTCCTGCTCGTACAAATTGTACGGCAGGGCATACATGAAGGCGTGCGGCGGCATGGTCTGGTGAAAGGCGGTGTCGAACACGGCCACCTGGAACACATTGGGAAACAGCTCCATGGCCACCCGGATGCCGTCGAGGTTGGCCGGGTTGTGCAACGGTGCCAGGGGGATATTGTATTGAATGGCCTCGGTCACCTTGTGGGTGATGCGGGTCGAGGCGTGAAAATCCTCGCCGCCATGCACCACGCGGTGGCCGATGGCGGTGATCTCCGAGGCATCCTTGATAATGCCCTTGTCCTTGTCGGTGATCAGGTTGATCACCAGCATCATGCCGCTGTAATGATCCTCGATCGGCTGCTCGATCACGATCTCGCGCGCGGTGGTGGCGCTGCCCGGCAGAAAGGTGTTCTTGAGACGGCCGCTATCCTCACCGATCCGTTCCACCAGGCCGGAGGCGAGCACGGTTTCGGTCTTCATCTCGATCACCTGATACTTGATCGAGGAACTGCCCGAGTTAATGACAAAAAATTTCATATTCCCTTCTCCTGTTCACCAAGGGCATTAATGTGTTTTTGCAACCTGTGCCTGGATGGCGGTCAGGGCGACGGTATCGACGATGTCCTGCACGGTGCAGCCGCGGGAAAGGTCGTTGACCGGCTTGTTGAGCCCTTGCAGGACCGGGCCCATGGCCACGGCATGGGCTGCCCGCTGGACCGCCTTGTAGGTGTTGTTGCCGGTATTGAGATCCGGAAAAATGAAGACGGTTGCCTGGCCGGCCACCTCCGAGTCAGGCGATTTGAACCGGGCTACCTGGGGATCGAAGGCGGCATCGTACTGAAGCGGTCCTTCCAGCGGATAACTCAGCCCCCGCTCGACCATCATTTCCTTGGCTATGGCCGTGGCCTGGACCACTTTCTCCACATCTTGGCCCGAGCCGGAAATGCCGGTGGAATAACTCAGCAGGGCCACCCGCGGCTCAATGCCGAAAATCTGGGCGGTTTCCGCTGAGCTGAGCGCGATCTCGGCCAATTGACGGGCATCGGGGTTGGGCACCACCGCACAGTCGCCGAAGGCCATGATCTTGGACTGGAGGCACATGATGAAGATCGACGAAACCACCGAAACCCCGGGCTTGGTCTTGATGAACTCAAAGGCCGGACGGATGGTCTGGGCGGTGGTGGTGATCGACCCGGAAACCATGCCGTCGGCCATGCCCTTGTGGACCATCATGGTGCCGAAGAAGGTCGGATCGGACATCCGGTCGCGGGCCACATCCATGACGATGCCGCGGTGCTTGCGGATATCGAAATAGGTCTGGACGAAATCATCGTAGCAGCTGGACGTAATCGGATCGAGAATCTGGACGCCCTCGATATTGAGGTTGAGCTTGGAGGCCTTGGTGTGGATCTCCTCCGCATTGCCCAACAAGGTGATGTCGGCAATGCCGCGCCGGAGGATGATGTCGGTGGCGTTGAGGATGCGTTCGCCCATCCCCTCGGGGAGGACGATGTGCTGCCGGTCGGCCGCGGCCTTCTCCACCAGCGAATACTCGAACATCCGGGGGGTGATCCTGGTGGAGCGCTGGGAAACAACCCGCTTGGAAAGGTCGGCGACATTGACGTACTTGGCAAACCAGCCCAGGGCGGTGGCAATGCGCTTGGTATCGGTGGGCTCGATGCGTCCGTACAGCTCGTTGACGCTCTGGACCGTATCGTAGGTATGGGAATCGACAAAGAGCACCGGTACCGGAATACCGGTCCAGCCCTGAATCAACCGTTGAACGCTGGTACTGACCTCGATGCCGCCGGTGATGAGGATACCGGAAATATTGGGATAAGCGGAAGAAATCCGGCTGGCCAGACTGGCGATGATGATGTCGGAGCGGTCACCGGGGGTGATGATCAGGCTGCCTTCCTTGATATAGTCGAGGAAGTTGCTGATCTGCATCGCGGCCACCAGGTAATTGTTGACCAGGTTGAGCATGCTCGGTTTGCCGTAGAGCACCTCGGCGCCGAGCCAGCGCTTGACATCGTCGATGGTCGGGTTGCCCAGGGCCTTGTTCTCCGGAATGACATAGAGCGGAAAATTGCGGCCGAACTGCTCGCGGCACTTGGAATTGCTGGCCGTATCGCGGAGAAAGGTTTCCGGGGCGCGGTTGATGATGCAACCGGCGATATCGACGCCTTTCTCTTCCAGGGTATCGATGGTGATGGCGGTGTGGGTGCAGATTTCTTCGGTGGTCTTGTCGCGGCCGGAGGCCACGATCAGCACCGGCGCACCGAGGTTGGCGGCGATGTTGGCGTTGAGGTCGAACTCGAATCCCGGATCCTTGCCGCGGAAATCGGTGCCCTCGCAGAGAACGAAATCGTATTTCGCTTCCAGCTGTTTGTATTTTTTGAGGATATTTTCGTAGAGGATTTCCTCCTGACCGGAGGTGATCAACTGGCGGGCCTGGCTGAGGGTGTAGGCGTGGGTGTCGTTGTAGTCGATATCGAGTTTGAAGTACTTCAGGACCAGGTTGAGATCGTGATCGACCCGGCCAAAGACATGATCGTTGATGATGGGGCGAAAAAAGGCGATCCGGCTGATCTCCTTGAGAATCACCTGCATGACCCCGAGGATGATCGCCGACTTGCCGCTTCGCTCTTCCGCTGCGGTGACGTATAAATTATTTGCCATGGGAGGAGACCTCCTGCTCCCGTCGATATAGGGGGAGGGATATAAGGAAAAAACGGATGGACCCCGGTCGGGGACAACGAGCGTCTCCGAGCAGGGGCCGATATTTTCTGATGGTAGTGTATTATTCTTTCAGATTTCTATCAAATGAAATCAAGCACTTTTGGCTGCCCCTTCCGGCCGCGGCACGCGACAGGCCGGACCGGAAACAGGGCAGCCGTCAGTCGGCCAGTCGGTCGGCAATCAATTCGACCGTGTGCCGCACCTCGACCCCGGCACCGTCCTGGTCCATGCCGCCGCGGATCTGCATCACGCAGCCGGGACAGTCCATGGCCACCACCGGGGCGCCGGTGTCCTTGATGTTCTTCAGTTTCCGTTGCAGGATCGGCGCTGAGATCTCCGGGAGTTTCAGCGAATAGGAACCACCCATGCCGCAACAGGTGTCGCACTCGAACATCTCGGTCAGTTCATAGCCGGCTTTCTCGAGCAGGGCCCGCGGCGGCTGATCCGCCTTGAGGGTCCGCTTCAAATGGCAGGAATCGTGATAGGTGATCTTGCCGAGTTCCTGCCCCTCCTTGAGGGTCAAGCGCCCTTCGTCCACCAGCTTTTCCACCAGGGTCGAAAAATCGATGGTCTTGGCGGCCAGCTCACGCGCCTGCGGCAGCCATTTTTTCCGGCCCAGCGACTCAAAGGTGGCGATGAACTCATGGTCCAGGGCCACGGTACAGGTCGGGCAGGCGGAAACCACGTAATCGGCCGGCTCGGCCAGCAGGGCCCGGATGTTGTCCTCCGCGTTACCGGCGGCGGTCTCATAAGCGCCGTTGTAGCGGGCCGGTGCCCCGCAACAGGTCTGCCCATCGGGGAAAACGACCTCGATCCCGGCCTTGTTGAGGATCTTGACCAGGGCCTCGCCCATCTCCGGATAGGCGAAATCGATCAGGCAGCCTGCATAGAACACGGCCTTTTCCTTGAGCCCCTTGGGTTGCCCGATGGTGAGGAACACGTCGCGAAACGGCTTGGGGGCAATGGCCGGCAGGCTGCGCCCGTCGGTGAGATCGGCCAGGAACATCGGCAGGTGACGAATGAACTTGGTGCCCTTGGCAAAAGGCTTGGCCGCCACCGAAGCGGCACGGAGCATGGCATGAAACACCCGGCGGTTGTTGACTACGGCGAAGATCGACTTCTGCAGCACGGGCATGCCCTGTTCCTTGACCAGCCGACGGCGGATTTCCATGATCAGGCCCGGGATGTCGATCTTGCCCGGGCAGACATCCTTGCAGGCACCGCACTGGATGCAGAGCCCCTGGATATCCTCGGAGCTTTTCAGTTCGTCATGCCAGGCGGTGAGGATGGTGCCGATGCCGCCGGTGTAGACCTTGCCGAAGACATGACCGCCGACCAGGCGGAAAATCGGGCAGACATTGAGGCAGGAGGCACAACGGATGCATTGCAGGGCCTGCTTGAACATCGGGTCGGCCGCCATGTCGCTGCGGTGGTTGTCCATGAGGATGACGTGCAGTTCCTTCATGGAGCCGTCGGTGGCCGGGGTGGGGCCGGAAACGATGGTGACGTAGGAGGTCAGCAACTGGGCGGTGGCACTGCGCGGCAGGGCCTTGAGGATCGGGACGATCTCGCTGAATTTGGCCACCAGCTTCTCCACCCCGACCACGGCGATATGAATCCTGGGCAGGGTGGTGACCATGCGGGCGTTGCCCTCGTTGGTCACCAGGGCAATGGACCCGGTCTCGGCCACGGCGATGTTGCCTCCGGAAATCCCCATATCGGCGCGGAGGAACTTGGGCCGCATCTCGCCTCTCGCCACCTTGACCAGGCGGGGGATGTCGGAACTGAGGCGTTCGTCAACCTCCTTGGAGAAGATGTCGGCCACCTCTTCCTTGGTCATGTGAATGGCGGGCATGACCATGTGCGAGGGGGTCTGGCCGGCCAGTTGGATGATCCACTCGCCCAGATCGGTCTCGTTGACCTCGATCCCGGCCCTCTCCAGAGAGGTGTTGAGATGGATCTCCTCGGTGGCCATGGATTTGGATTTGACGATCGACTTGACCCCGTTTTCCCGGGCCACGTTGAGGATGTATGCACGCACCTGAGCCGGATCTTTGGTGCGGAAGACCTTGGTCCCCTTGGCCTCGGCATTCTTCTGGAACAGATCGCAGAGTTCATCGATATGGGAGGCGGCATAGCCCTTCAGACCGGCAATCGTGGTGCGCAGGGCCTCGAAATCGATGCCTTCGTAGGCCTTGGCCCGATTGATCTTGTAGGCCTCGGAAAATTTGCCGAGCGCCCCGGTGAGGTTGGCGTCGTGCAGGGCGCGATCAATGGATTGTTTGAATGCCTGCTGCATCAGCTGATTCCTCCCATTTGATCGATGAACACGACAATGAGCCGCTCTGGCCCATGGACGCCGATGGTCAGCACCCGCTCGATGTCCGCGGTGCGGCTGGGGCCGGTGATCATGGCGATGTAGTTGGCGGTTTGCGGATCGACCTCGGCGAGCACGGTGGGCATATCCGGCCGCAGACCGTCGGTGGCGATCAGGGCGACATGAATGGCCGGCAGGGTGGACACCAAGCGTTTATCGATGGCGGTGGCATCCTGGACCAGGGTCCCGGTGTCGGCCATGGCCCAGTCGACCTGGCTGATGCCGATCCTGGCCTCGGCCGCCCGCTCACGGCCGACCTCGAACCCGAGGCCGGCAATATCTTCCAATATCGTGCGATCAATGGCCTCGAGGAAGGGGCAATCGGCCATGACCCCATACCGGCCGGGCTGTTCGGCAATACCTTCCCGCGCCAGCAGATCGGCCAGAAAGGCCAGCGCCTCGTTCGGGCCGGCAAACCGGTGCACCTCCGCACTCACGGCCTCGGCCTTGGCTTTAAACTGTTCGTACATCAGCATCCTCCTTCAATCCGGATCCGGTGAAGCTGCGACCGGCCATTCCGTCGGCCATCCCCAAGCCGCCCCAACAGCGCTGGTCATCTTTTTTCAAATTGTAAAACCAAATTTCATAATCACAATATTTCAGATTATCATCCTTTGTCAACATTGTTTTTTAATTTTATCTGGAAAATATGTTGACAACATTTTCGAGATAATATAACTGGTATTACCAATTAAAGTTGCACAAAGAGGCGCCCTCTTCCTGGCAATCCACTCACCCCGCCTACCGGGGATCCGTGACCAATCCACTTGAGAAGGAGTACCTGTTATGCCCTGGAACCCTGCCAATCCCCCGCCCTCCGCAAGCCGTCCAGGAGGAGTCGTCCCGGCTGCCGCCCCTGCCACCGGCCATCCCGAAAGCGCTCTCCAGCGCACCACCACCCATGAATAAGGAGGACCCGTGATGCCGCTTCAACTGCTTGCCCTGATCGCCCTGTCGCCCATCGCCCTTGCCCTCGTGCTCATGGTGGGCCTCCGCTGGCCGGCAACCCGGGCCATGCCGCTGGCCTGGCTGGTGACCGCCCTGGCCGGTTTTTTTGTCTGGAAAATGCCGCTTGGATTTGTCATCGCTTCAACCCTGAACGGTTTCGGCGGCGCCGTGAGTGTCCTGATCATCGTTTTCGGCGCCATCCTCATCCTCTATACCCTGCGCGACAGCGGCGGCATGGAGACCATCAACCACGGGTTTCACGGCATCAGCCGCGACCGCCGCATACAGGTCATCATCATCGGCACCGTGTTTTCGGCCTTCCTCGAAGGGGCCGCCGGATTCGGCACCCCGGCCGCCATCGCCGCGCCGCTCCTGCTCAGCCTCGGCTTTCCGGCCCTGGCCGCAGCCATGGTCTGCCTGGTCCTCAACTCCTTTCCGGTCACCTTCGGCGCGGTCGGCACCCCGATCTGGTTCGGCCTGAAAAACCTCAAGCCCCAGGTCGAAGCGGCCATCGCCGCCGGCCAGGCCGGAGACATCACCTCCTTTGCCCTCTTCCTCAAAGTGATCGGTCAATGGGCAGCGGTGCTCCACCTACCGCTGATCTACATCATGCCCCTGTTCGTCAACATGATGCTGACCCGCTTCTTCGGCGAAAGAAAATCCTGGGTCGAAGGGCTGGGCGCCTGGAAGTTTTCCCTGTTCGCCTCCACCTGTTTTGCCGTCCCCTACCTGGCGACCGCCTTCTTCATCGGCGAGGAATTCCCCAGCCTCATCGGCGGGTTGCTCGCGACCGCCCTTGTCGTGACTGCCGCCCAAAAAGGGTTTCTCCTGCCGAAAACCACCTGGGACTTCGGCCCGCAGACGCAATGGGACAAAGATTGGACCGGCGAGATCGCCACCGCCGAAACCTGTGAATTCAAGGCCCACATGAGCCAGTTCCGTGCCTGGCTGCCCTATGTACTGATCGGCCTGATCCTGGTACTGACCCGCCTGACCTGCCTGCCACTCAAGGGATGGCTCAACGCTCTCAGCATCACCATTCCCGACATCATGGGCTATCCGTCGGTTGATTTCGCCATGAAGCCCCTCTATCTTCCGGGGACGATTCCCTTCATGCTGGTCGCCGTCCTCACAATCTTCATCCATAAAATGCCCGGCGAAAAGGTGGCCGCCGCCTGGTCCGACTCCATCAAGCGGATGAAAAACCCGGCCATCGCCCTGTTCTTTGCCGTTGCCCTGGTGGAGATCTTCAAGCAGTCCGCCAAAAACACCATCGGCATTCCATCCATGCCCTTGTCCATGGCCGAGACCGCCGCGGCATTGACCGGCTGCACCTGGCCGATGTTCGCCTCCTTTGTCGGTGCCCTGGGTTCGTTCATCACCGGCTCAAACACGGTTTCCGACCTGCTGTTCGCCGAGTTCCAGTATGCGACCGCCTCGCAACTGGAGATCTCCCGCCTGGTCGTTGTCGCCCTGCAGACCGTTGGCGGCGCCATGGGCAACATGGTCTGCATCCACAACATCGTGGCTGCCTCGGCCACCGTTGGCCTGGCCGGCATGGAGGGAATGCTCATCCGCAGGAACGCATTGCCCCTGTTGATCTACGGCCTGGTTGCCGGTATCCTCGGAATTTTGTTTGTTTATGTGCTGTTCCCGGGCCTCTATTGACGACCATTGGGTCGGTTCGTTGCGACCGCCCGATTGCCCCTGACCAACTTGCTGTTTTCTCCTGTCTCTTTTCTTCTTTCGTTATCCGGCCGATTCCCCCAGGCCGGATAACCCGCCCCTGAAGAAAGGGACGCTCCCGACTCCGGACGGCTCCAGTCAAGCCGCCCGGAGTCATTTTTTTTGCGGCCCGCCCTGCCGCCCCCCCCCTGTCACTCCCCATAACACCTCCCCGCCTCCCCTCTCCTTCTCCCGAACCCCGCAAACCAGGGGAAGCAAGGCATTGACTTGCATTTCCACAGCGTATGCAGTAAAAGGATGATTCTTGAATGTTTTCTATGCCCTACTGGATGACCATGCGATTCAAACCCATCAGGCCCAAAAAGGTTTCCTCGCAAATA
>JBFWIP010000040.1:0-5079 GCA_050255935.1 Desulfobulbus sp. | reverse complement strand
AGCAAGGCATTGACTTGCATTTCCACAGCGTATGCAGTAAAAGGATGATTCTTGAATGTTTTCTATGCCCTACTGGATGACCATGCGATTCAAACCCATCAGGCCCAAAAAGGTTTCCTCGCAAATAGCCGATCAGATCCGCGAATCGATCCTGGCTGGCGACTTTGCCCCCGGTGACAAGTTGCCGCCCGAACGGGAACTGGCCGAAATGTTCGGCGTTTCCCGCCCCTCGGTCCGCGAGGCCCTCAACATCCTGGCCTCGGCCGGGCTGGTGATGTCCTACCAGGGTGGCGGCACCGTGGTGCAGAGCCTGATGGAGACCAGCCACGGCAATGCCCTCAGCGACCTGATTCGTATCCAGCAGGACCGGGCCCTGGAAGTGATCGAAGTCCGCAAATGCATGGAATCCTGGACCGCTTTTTACGCGGCCCAACGCGCCCTTCCCGAAGATATCCGCCGGATGGACGAGATCCTCGTGGGCATGGAGAAAAACCTGGGCAACCAGGCCTCTTCCGAGGACCTGGATGCCAATCTCCATATCGTCATTGCCCGCGCCACCCACAACATCGTCTGGCTGCACCTGATGCAAAGCCTGTTCGACGCCATGAAGGAGTTCCAGCGCGGCGTCTGGCGGGCGGTCTACCTGACCCCGGAAGACCACAAACTCCTGTTCGACCATCACAGCACCATTGTCGCCGCCATTAAAAACAAAAATCCTGAAGCCGCACGCGAGGCGATGATGCACCATCTCACTTTTGCCGAGCAACGCAGCATCGCCTACGTCTCCCACCACACCTCCGACTGATTCCGGCCCGGTTCCCCCAGCCGGCGTCAGGACACCCTGCCTCCGCCTCCCCCCTGTACGCCAGGCCTGCCTTCCCTTTTGGTCGATCGCCCCCCTGCCCCTGCTTCGTTCTTCCCCATGGATGCCTGCTGGATTCCCGGCTATACAACTCTCTGTTTTTCATACCATTTTACTTTGTTCATTTTTTTCGAGGGATCCAAACCCGATGGTTTCCCGGAAAAACAACAAAACACTTTCAGGAAATGAAATGGCTTGCACGGCATAACAGGTTGTTTCCGAGTCTTTTTTTTGCATGTGGGGCAGATTATTATTTGACAGATCATTTTTCAAATGATAATTGGTAAGACAAATATATCGAAGCCTAACTCATTTCATTCCGGTGATTGTAGCGGGAAACATCAATCGCGGATGCGTCTGCAACAGAGGAGAACCGTCGCATGCTTGACCATACCATTATTGAGCAGCTCGAAGCCCTGGCAGGAAAAGAGAATGTACTGACCGGCAAGGTTGACCTAGTGGCCTACAGCTATGACGCCACCGCCGACCTACCCCGGCGGACGCCGGATGTGGTGGTCCTGCCGACCAGCACCGAAATGGTGCAAGAGATTGTCCGCCTGGCCCGCCGCGCCAATATCGCCGTCTATCCCCGTGGCGCCGGAACCAATCTCAGCGGCGGCACCGTCCCCTTGAAGCAAGGGATTGTGCTCTCCTTCCAGAAGATGAACAAAATTCTTGAGATCGATGCCGCCAACCTCACCGCGGTAGTCCAACCCGGGGTGGTCATCAATGCCCTCAACACGGCCGTGGCCGAACACGGCCTGATCTATCCCCCGGACCCCGGCACCGTGGCCACAGCCACCATGGGCGGATCTGCCGCGGAGAACTCCGGTGGTCTGCGCGGCCTCAAGTACGGCGTGACCAAGAACTATATCATGGGTATGGAAGTGGTGCTCGCCAGCGGCGAAGCAGTCCGGTTCGGCAGCAAGACAGTGAAAAACGTCACGGCCTATGATTTCTCCAATCTCTTTGTCGGCTCCGAGGGCACGCTCGGCATTATCACCGAACTCACCGCCAAGCTGATCCCGGCGCCGAAATACCGACGTACCCTGATGGGCGTGTTCACCTCCCTGGCCGATGCCGGCAACGCCGTCGCCGGCATCATTGCGGCCCAGGTCATTCCGGCCACCCTGGAGATCATGGACCGCATGACCATACGGACCGTGGAGGATTTCGCCCACATTGGCCTGCCGGTCGATGCCGAGGCCCTGCTGTTGATTGAAGTGGACGGCATGTCCGAGGATCTGGTAAGTGCGGAAGCCGAGGCGGTGATGCAGGTGGTCACCGGCAACCACGGCGATCTCAAGGCCGCCGCAAGCGACCAGGAGCGGGATCAGTTGTGGACCGCCCGGCGGAACGCCCTGCCCGCCCTGGCCTCACTCAACAATACGGTTATCCTCGAAGACGCCACCGTGCCGCGTTCCCGCATCACCGACATGCTGATCACCTGCCAGGAGATCGGCAAAAAATACAACCTCACTCTGGGCACCTTCGGCCATGCCGGTGACGGCAACCTCCATCCCACCATCCTCTGCGACAAGAACAACCAGGACGAAATGAACCGGATGCACAAGGCGGTCGATGAGATTTTCAAGGCAGCACTTGATTTTGGCGGTACTTTATCGGGCGAACACGGCATCGGCGTGGCCAAGATGAAATACCTCGGCGATGAATTGGGCCGGAGTGGCGTGGACCTGATGCGCAGCATCAAAGAGTCCCTTGACCCCGATTACCTGCTCAATCCGGGCAAGATGGTTCCCGTGCGGGAGAACTGAGCCATGGCCGTCACTGAAAAGACCTACCACGACGACTTGGCGATCGTTCAGGAAGAGCTGGACAAATGCATGAAATGCGGCAACTGCATGGCCGTCTGCCCGGTCTACGGGGTCGACAAGGTCGAATCCGCCGTGACCCGGTCCAAGATTGCCGTTGCCGAGGCTGTTCTTGCCGGCGACCTGGAACTGGACGATCCCCAGGTCTATGCAATGCTGTTCAACTGTCTGGTCTGTAAATCCTGCATGACCAACTGCCCGACCAAGGTCAACTTCGACCGGATTATGCTGGCCCTGCGGGCTGCATTGGTGCGGAAGAATGGTCTCCCCTGGCTCAAAAAGGCGATCTTTTCCACCCTCAAGCACCCCAAACTTTTTGACGCCGGGCTTCGTGTCGGCGCAGCCATGCAGGGACTGGCATTCAAGACCGAGAAAGGCGGCAAGACCATCTCCCCGCGTGCACCCTTTGCCAGGGTGGGTTCATCCATGGGCTTTGACAGCGATCGCCAGATGCCCTCGCTGACGATCACTCCTCTACGGGAACGGGTACCGGAGATCGTCAGAGCCCCCGGCGCCACGATCAAGGTGGCGTTCTTCACCGGCGATTCACTCAACTATTTTTACCCCGATGCCGGCAAGGACCTGATCGATGTGCTCATAGCCAACAACATCGAGGTGCATATCCCCAAAGGGCAAAACTGCTGCGGCGTCCCGGTTCTGGTCCATGGAGACATCGATACCGCACGCACGCTGGCCCGCAACAATATCGACACCTTCGAGGCCACCGGCTGCGACTACCTGATCACCGGTTGCGGCTCCTGCGGCAGCGCCTGGCAACACGACTACGTCGAACTGCTGGCCATGGATCCGGTCTACGGGCCCAAGGCACGGGAGTGGTCCAATCGAACCTACGATATCACCACCTTCCTCACCCGGGTGATCAAACTGCGGGAACCCAAGGGACGGATCGAGCGGACCGTGACCTATCACGATTCCTGCCACCTGAAAAAATCGATGCAGGTCTTTGTCGAGCCGCGCGAGATCCTCAAGTCCATTCCCGGCCTCATCTTCAAGGAGATGTCCCCCCCGGATTCCTGCTGCGGCAGCGGTGGTTCCTTTGTCCTTTCCCATTACGACACCTCCTCGGCCATCGGCAAAAAGAAGGCCGAGGACATCAACCGTACCCAGGCCGATACCGTGTCCACCGGTTGCCCGGCCTGCATGATGCAGCTGCTCGACAATATCAACCGCGGCGGCGGCCGGCAGGATGTGGTGCACACCATTTCCCTGCTGGCGGAATCCTACCGCAAGGGGAAGCAATGATTCTCTCGCCATCCGTATAAAATAAAGGGGGCGTGGATTTCCATCCACGCCCCCTTTATTTTTCGGTCGGCAGGGTTTTGCTTTTGTGTTTGTTGCTTGCGGGACGATCAGGGTTGATAAACAATGCTGTTGGAAGGATCACTGGCTTCGTTGTTCAGGCTCATCGCTTCCAGGGTAAATGTTTGCGGCTGGCTTGACCCGGCTAACTTACAGGTCAAGCTCCGGGCAGTGACATCGTTTGTTGTGCACAAAGCCTGGCCGTTGACAAGAAGACGAAATCCTCCAATAGCGCTCTCTTCCTCCTTGTCAAACTCCCAAGAAAAGGTTGCGAGGCGCATTGTGCTTGCCTGGGACAACGCCAAATAGCCAACTTTTTCAAGCTTATGTTCCAACTCATCATCCAGCGACTGTTCTTCCTGAATCCTGGTTTGAAAGCCTGAAGCGTGCACCTCACGGAGACGCAGATTGGCAGTGTCAAGTTCCGCCATTGTCTGCATGCGGGCAAGCAGAATCGGTGGCTGCTCAAAGGTGCTGCGCAACGCAATATCCGTCCAGAGATGGTCAACAGATAGCCCCGTGGTAAATGCCTCGTAGTGTAGAGTCCCTGCGACGCCACTGCCCGGTTCCCACGCGACATAATGGACGGTTTCGCCTCCATGCTTGGTGGAGGCATTGCTTTCCTGTTTTTGCAAAAAATAGATAAAACCCCATTTCCCCAAGGGGAGCAAACGGCCAGCAACAGCAGCCGATTCATTCACCGAGACAACACTGGTGAGTACCACGGGAGTGCTGGCAAAGGGGGGTGCAAAGGGAATCCACTTCAGCTTGGACGATCCGGTAAAAGAACCGGCCTCAATCACCGAGCCATCGGCAAGTACCGTACGCCCTTGCTCCAAAACCAAATAACTGACGAATTCCTGTCCATGCACCCCATCCTGATACGGCCACTGTGCCAAGCGTATATCGAATCCTTCCGAGGTGACGTTGCGGATTTGCACCGTGCAGGGGCTGATGTCGGTAGCACTGGGCGGGCCGGCGATCACAATGGGATGGACATACGGCGAAGCGAAGGAAACCCTGGCCCAACTGCTGGTCACAGCAATCTCTCCGGATTCCAGTCTG
>JBFWIP010000039.1:14361-20224 GCA_050255935.1 Desulfobulbus sp. | reverse complement strand
AGTTTGAGCGGCAGTTCGTAGATGGAATCCACATCCACCGCCGAAATGACCGCATTGGCGTCGACATTGCAAAAGAGGGCGATCTTTTTCTTGAGATCGTCGCTCAGCGGAGCCTCGGTCCGGCACAGGAGGATGTCGGGCTGGATACCGGAGGCCAGTAGTTCCTTGACCGAATGCTGGGTGGGCTTGGTCTTCACCTCCCCGGCGGTCTTGATATAGGGCACCAGGGTCAGGTGGATGAAAAGGGTGTACTCCCTGCCCAGGTCGGTGCGCAGCTGGCGGATGGCCTCGATGAACGGCAGCCCTTCGATGTCGCCCACGGTGCCGCCGATCTCGATGATGGCCACATCGGCACAGCCGTCGAGCTGGAGCACCGCTTCCTTGATTTCGTCGGTGATATGGGGGATCACCTGGACCGTGCCGCCGAGGTACTCGCCCCGGCGTTCCTTCATGATCACCGAGTAGTAAATCCGTCCCGAGGTGTAGTTGTTCTTCTTGCCCATGATCGCGTTGGTGTAGCGTTCATAGTGGCCCATGTCGAGATCGGTTTCCGCGCCGTCGTTGGTCACATAGACCTCGCCGTGCTGGAAGGGATTCATGGTCCCGGGATCGACGTTGATGTAGGGATCGAGTTTCTGGAAGGTGACCGTCAATCCCCGCGATTCGAGCAGGGAGCCGATGGAGGCGGCGGAAAGCCCCTTGCCCAGGGAGGAGAGGACTCCACCGGTGATAAAAATAAATTTGGTCTTTTTGCTCAGGGAAGCTTTCATACCGTTACCTTGCTGGCAGTGGGAAAAAAAGAGAAAGGCAGCCAGGCTGCCTGCATGTGGTCGGGATGGAACTATACCCGATCAGCTCCGGCTTGACAAGTCCGGCCGGGTGGAATTAAGCTAAATCAACCAGCTGAATTGACAAAGAAAATTAAATATTTTCAGATCGGGAGCCAGAGAGGGTCAGCCCTTCAGGGCGGCGGCCAGATCCATCAATTGCCGGTGTTGGGCCTCGCTCAAGGGGGTGAAGGGCGAATTGTCGTAGGTTGTGTCGCGATTCTCCACCACCAGCACCCTGGCATCCACGCTCAGGGTATGGGTGTGCCAGACCGCCTTCCCGACATTGTAGACCCGGCCGGGTTCAAGCGGTTCGGCATGAATCCGGGTCACGGCTTCCGTTCCTTCGCCGACGAAAAGGATGCAACGCCCCGCGAGCAGGACAAAGACCTCGTCGGTCTCGTTATGGCGCTGCATGCGGGTGAGGTTTTCCGGGAGCAGATCCTCGCTGAAGTTGAGGATCGCCACCCGCCAGGCCTCGAAATCGACCAGCGGTTTGTAACCGGGGCCGTCGTGACGGTGGATTGCAAGCAGGTTCTCGGGAATATTCATCGGGTGGCCGGGGCCGGAATCTGGGGCAGGATGTCGATCATCACGGTTGATTGCTTGAAGAGCGTGCCTGCCCGGCAATGAGGTTTTTTGTTCCAGTTGTTCGCACGCGGAAAATCTTCCCCATGCATCCAGCTGATATTGCGGTAATTTTTTTAAGCAAAAGAGGGTGCGCGAAGACTCCGGGAAATCGGGTAAAAAGGCCGCTCCCGAAGAGGCTTTGACGAACACGGTTGCCTCCATCTACCATTCGGGGGGGAGCCCCGCAAGAAAAAGGTTCGGCAAATTCCAGGCGAATCTCGAAACATCAAGCCGATGGCTCTTCCTGAAAAAAAGAGGTTTTTCTTGACGTTTTCAGGAGGTTGCAGGTATACATCGTCCATGAAATACCTCTCTTCCTCTCTTCTCCAATGAGGCCGATTTATGCACAACCCTACCCGTTTTTTTCTTGCGGCTCTGTTCTCCTGTTCGCTTCTGTTGTTGGGAGGATGCGGTCCAAAGCAAGTGGCTCCCTACGCCGGAGGCGCCAATCCGGGTGCCGATGAATCCACGAACAATCGGATGGGCAACATCACCGAGGAGATGGGGCCAGCCACGGAAAACCTCGACTCCACCGGACAGGGCGGCAGCGGCAGTCTCGCCGGTGATGCCGACCAGCAGAGCGATGCCTATAAACGTGAACACGGCCGCTGTTCACCGGAATTCAAGCCGATCTACTTTGATTACGATCAGTCGACCGTCCGAGGCGATCAGATCCCGACCATGGAGTTCAACGGCAACTACCTGCGCAACAATCCTTCCGCCCGGGTCCTGGTCGAAGGCAACACCGATGTCCGGGGCACCAACGAGTACAACCTGGCCCTGGGCGAACGCCGAGCGGCCAGTGCCAAGAAATACCTGATGCTGTACGGTATAGAGGAAAACCGGGTCCGCACCGTCAGTTACGGCGAGGAACGGCCCCTGTTCACCGGCAGCAGCGAGGACGATTACGCACATAACCGCCGCGACGACTTTATCCTCGAATAGCTGGCGGGTTCGGCAATTCACCATCTTTTCAAGCGAACCGGGCCCCACAGTACGCCCGGCAGCGTCTGAACAGCGTTTCGCCTTTTTTCAGGAAAGGCCCTGATCCCGCCCCTTCTCCTTCCGGCAGCCCCTCGAATTGGGGCTTCCGGAATTTTTTTTCCATTTTTCCGCCTTCTTCGAATTGTGCATCATTGCGTACCGGTGACCGGTTTCGATCGCTTTCTTTTTCCTTGACATGTGAATGATTATTAAATACATTTAGGAAAAATTTTCATAGAGGGCACATGAACAAAAATTTACGCATGACCAACCAACGTGCCATTATCCTTGAGGAGTTACGCCGGGGGCCAAGCCATCCGACGGCGGACGAGTTGTACGAACGGATAAAAAAAAAATTACCTCGGATAAGTTTGGCCACGGTGTACCGTAACCTGGAGATTCTTTCCGAGGCGGGGTTGATCAAGAAATTGGAAATCAGCGGCCGGCAGAAACGTTTTGACTGGGACACGCGGGAACACGAGCATGTATACTGCACCCGATGTCACCGGGTTGACAACATCCCTACCGTGGCCGCCTCCTTGCTCTCGCTCGATTCGAGCCAACAAAAAGGGTATCGGATTACCGGATGCCGCATTGAATTTTACGGTATTTGCCCTGAATGCCAGGGACCACAACAGAGAAAAAAATCCACAGGAGAAAACGATATGGCGTGCACATCATGCAAATCCGCCGGTCTGAGCGACACCCAGCGCCAGGTACTCGAAGCCCTGGCCCAAAGCAGAGGAGCCAGCGGCAGCAAAGATCTGGCTGCGGCAACCGGTCTTGAGTCCAAACAGATCAGTTGCCAAATCACCGCATTGAAAAAAAAGGGATTTGTCAGCAGTCCCGAACGTTGCAAATACGAGATCACGGAAGCGGGCAAGAGCCAGCTTGCCTGAACCGCTTGCGGAGTTTTTCGAAAGAGAATTCTCGCAACAACCTGCAAGCATGACGATTTTTTAATTCAGTGACACATTTTTTTCAATTTCTCAGGAGATATGCACCATGAGCTTTCTTATCACCAAAGAGGCCCCGGATTTCACCGCCACCGCGGTCATGCCGGACAACTCCATGAAGCCGGATTTCAAGCTCTCCGACTATCGCGGCAAATATGTCATCCTGTTTTTCTATCCGCTGGATTTCACTTTTGTCTGTCCCTCGGAAATCCTTGCCTTTGACAAGGAGTTGGCAAAATTCAAAGAAAAAAACTGCGAAATCATCGGAGTTTCCATTGATTCCCAGTTCTCCCACTGGGCCTGGAAAAACACCCCGATCAAGCAGGGCGGCATCGGCAATATCCAGTTCCCCCTGATTTCCGACCTCGACAAGAACATTTCCCTCCAGTACGGCGTCCTGCTGGATGCCGGTATCGCCCTGCGCGGCACCTTCCTGATCGACCGCGACGGCATCATCCGTCATGCGGTGATCAACGACCTGCCCCTGGGCCGTAACATCGACGAGGCCCTGCGCATGGTCGAGGCCCTGCAGTTCCATGAGCAACACGGCGATGTCTGTCCGGCCAATTGGCGGGAAGGCGAGGAGGCCATGACTCCGACCGCTGAAGGCGTTGCCGATTACCTTGCCAAACACAACGGCTGATTTCACCCGTCGTTTCCGGCAAAACAGGGGCAAGACATTTTCGCCCTTTCACAACCAAGGAATATGATTTATTCTTTTTTGGTGTTTTGCCGGTGCACGGATGGAAATGATCCGGTTTTCATCCCCAAGAAAGTCGTTCTCGCAAAAAGCCACCCAAAGAGCGTGTTATCGTCTCGTAACGAACGTGTTTTTCTGATGCATGAGTTTTTGTGGACGGTTTTTTTACGAGTTCGTCAACATTCTACCAACCAAAGGAGAACATGCCATGACCAAGAAGAATGAAGTGTACAAATGCGCACTCTGCGGCAACATCGTTGAAGTCCTGCATGCAGGTGCGGGCGAGCTGGTCTGTTGCGGCCAGCCCATGGGACTGATGAGTGAAAACACTGTTGATGCGGCCAAGGAAAAACATGTACCGGTCATCACCAAAGTACCTGAAGGATACAAGGTGAACGTTGGTTCCGTGCCCCATCCCATGGAAGAGAAGCACTGGATCGAGTTCATCGAACTGATTGCCGACGGCAAGGTCTATCGACAGAATCTCAACCCCGGCGACGCCCCGGAGGCAACCTTCTGCATCAAGGCGGAAAACGTCTCCGCCCGTGAATACTGCAACCTGCACGGGTTGTGGAAAGCCTGATTGCACCTGAACCCCACTCTCAATTCCAACCTAGAGGAAAGACGATGAAAAAATATCGCTGCGTTGTTTGTGACTATGAGTACGATCCCGCCGCCGGCGACCCGGATGGCGGCATTGCGCCCGGTACGGCCTTTGAAGACATTCCCGATGACTGGGTCTGTCCGGTCTGCGGCGCCAGCAAGGACCAGTTCGAGGAAGTCTGATTGTATTCCCCCTGCCCGATCCGTTCGGGCAGGGGGACCTGTTTCCGGGCGAACGGTTTGTTCGCTCCGGTGCCACATCCCACTTTTCCGTGACGATTCCGTCATGGGTCCTTTCGTGCTATCCTGCCTGCGGCGTCATGCTTCAATCCATTCCATCCCCCGAGGTCAACACCATGCAAAAGATAGTCTTTTTCGCGTTCCGTGATAATCCGCTCTGTTTCATCCACGTTCTGCTCAACGCCCTGGACATGGCCCAGCGAGGGCTGGAGGGAAAAATCGTCCTGGAAGGCGAGGCGGTGACCCTGGTTCCGCTCATGGCCGATCCCGGCCATTTTCTCCATGCTCTCTATGTCAAAGCCAAGGAACAGGGGTTGATCGTCGGTGCCTGCAAGGCCTGCTCCGCCAAACTGAAGGTAACCGAGGCCGTGACCAAGGCCGGCATTCCCCTGATCGGCGAGATGGCCGGACACCCGGCGATGGCTGATTTCACCGAACAGGGATATACCATTCTCACCTTTTAACCGTTTTTTCCCTGCAGAACGATGGCCGCCGTGCAAACGATTCAACGTGCCGAATCGGGCTTTGATGGGCATTGATCTGAGTAAAAGAGGAAAAGCCCTGCATTCCGCGATTGGGAGTGCAGGGCTTTTTTTATGGCGTGTCCTGACGTTGGCTGACTATTGGTCGCAGCAACAGGAGGTGGAGCGTATATGGGTATACATCCGTTCCACCACCGCCTCGGCCGGCAGTAGGGTGGAGTCGATGATCACCGCGTCGGGGGCTGCGGCAAGCGGGGCCACGCTCCGTTCCCGGTCGTCCTTGTCCCGCTTGATGATCTGGGCCAGGAGCTGCTGCTCGTCCACGGTCTCCCCCTTGCCGCGCAATTGCGCAGCCCGACGTCGTGCCCGGATTTCGGCGCTGGCATCGAGAAAAAACTTCCAGGCTGCGTCGGGAAAGACCACCGTGCCGGTGTCGCGGCC
>JBFWIP010000039.1:0-14261 GCA_050255935.1 Desulfobulbus sp. | reverse complement strand
TGATAGTGTTCGACATCGGCGAGGGCTGCCAGGGCGCCGGCCTGGGCGGGCAGGTTGATATTGAAGGGCTGGCGCACCCGATGCAACAGGGAGGCCACCTCCCGGTGCATCACTCCGAACCCGACCCGCAACCCGGCCAGGCCAAAGGCCTTGGAAAAGGTCCGCAGACTCACCACGGCGGGAATATCCGCACAATCCCGAATATAACCGAGGAGATCAATCCGTTTCTCCGGCTCGGCAAAATCCACGTAGGCCTCATCCAGGACCACGACCACCGACTGGGGCAGGCCGCGCAAAAAGCGGTCAAATTCCCCGCGGGTGATCAGGGTGCCGGTGGGATTGTTGGGATTGTCGATGAAAATCAGCCGGGTGCGATCGGTGACCGACGCTGCGATCATATCCAGATCATGGCGCATTTCCTTGAGGGGAATGACCACATTCTCGCCGCCGCGCACCTGGACGAACTTCTGGTACATCAAAAAGGAGGGGTGACTGGTGATCACCCGGTCACCGGTGCGGACAAAGGCCTTGACCAGAAATTCGATCACCTCGTTGGAACCGTTGCCGAGGACGATTTCTTCAGGGGACGATCCGATCCATTTGGCCAACGCCTCGGTGAGGTAATAACTGGCGCCGTCGGGATAGCGGTGCAGGGTGTCGAGCATCCGGCCGATCGCCTCGACCGCCTTGGGCGACGGGCCCCAGGGATTCTCGTTGGAGGCCAGTTTAATGGCGTTGGTCACCCCGTACTCGCGTTCAAGCTCATCCATGGGTTTGCCGGGCGGATAGGGGACAATGGCGGCAATGTGTTGGGGAACAGGGAGTTGCATAATCAGGCGATCACCGGTTTCTTGCCGGCCACGCCGGCGCGTTGTTCAAGGTTGTAGGCGGCCCGCAGGAGGATTTCCTCGTTGAAGTGGGCCGCTTGGAGTTGCATGCCGATCGGCAGGCCGTCGCTGCTGAAGCCGCAGGGAACCGACATCCCGGGAATACCGGCGAGGTTGGCCGACAGGGTGAGGATATCGGAGAGGTACAGCGCCAGCGGATCGTCGGCCTTGTCGCCGATTTTCCAGGCCGGGGTCGGCGCCACCGGGGAAACCATCAGGTCGCACTGGGCAAAGGCCCTGGCAAAGTCGTCCTTGATCAGGGTCCGCACCTGGGAGGCCTTCTTGTAAAAGGCATCGTAATAGCCGGAAGAAAGGGCGTAGGTGCCGATGAGGATACGGCGCTTGACCTCGTCGCCGAAGCCCTGCGAGCGGCTGCGGTTGTACATCTCGATCAGGGAATCGGCGGATTTGTCGCGAAAACCGTAGCGGACCCCGTCGAACCGGGCCAGGTTGGAGCTGGCCTCGGCCGGGGCGATCAGGTAGTAAACCGCCACGCAGTAATCGGTATGGGGCAGGTTGACCTCCACCACCTCGGCGCCGGCCTCCTTGAGCATGGCAATGCCGCCACGCACCGTCTGGTCGACCTCCGGGTCCAGGCCCTGGCCGAAATATTCCGCCGGCACACCGATTTTGACGCCCTTGAGGCCATCCTGGAGGGCGGCGCTGAAATCCGGGACCGGAAGGTCGATGGAGGTGGAGTCACGGGGATCGTAACCGGAGATGGCATTCATCATCAGGGCACAGTCGCGCACATCCTTGGTCAGCGGTCCGACCTGATCCAGGGAGGAGGCAAAGGCCACCAGCCCGTAGCGGGAAACCCGGCCATAGGTCGGCTTCATGCCCACGGTCCCGCAGAGCGAGGCCGGTTGGCGGATCGAGCCGCCGGTATCGGAACCGAGCGAGGCGAAGCATTCATCGGAGGCCACAGCCGCCGCCGAACCACCGCTGGAACCTCCGGCCACATAACCGAGCTTCCAGGGATTGTGCGGGGTCTTGAAAGCACAGTTCTCGCTGGTGGAGCCCATGGCGAACTCGTCCATGGCCAGCTTGCCCAGAAGCACCGAGCCGGCATTCTCCAGTTTGCTCACCACCGTGGCGTCGTAGGGGGCGACAAAATGCTCCAACATGCGCGAACCGCAGGTGGTGGGCATGGTGGAGGTGCAGAGCACGTCCTTGATCGCCAGGGGGATTCCGTTCAACGGACCGCCCTGACCGTTCTTTCGCCGGATATCGGCCGTTTCGGCCCGGCGCAGCGCGCCTTCGCGGTCCAGGGCCAGATAGGCCTGAACCTTGGGCTCCACCTGATCGATACGATTGAGCACGGCTTCGGTCAGGGCAAGCGAAGTGGTTGCACCTGAGCCGAGCAGATCCAGGGCCTCATGTAGGGTTAATGCAGACAATTCCATGGGTGCATGTAGGTAAGGGAAAAAAGAAGAAAATCGGTACCGATCAGTTGATCACGCGGGGAACGACAAAGGCTTCGCCGTTCTGGTTCGGACCGTTTTGCAGGGCCAGTTCGCGGGGCAACGAGGGCCGGACTTCATCCTCTCGGAAAGCGTTGACCACGGCCTGGGTGTGGGTGGTCACCGGCACCCCTTCGGTATCGAGTTCATCGAGTTTGGCCACATAGGACAAAATGGCATCGAGCTGGCCGGTCATGCGGTCCACCTCGGCCTCGGACAGGTCAAGCCGGGCCAACTTGGCCACATGCTGCACTTCTTCACGGGAAATTTTCATAACTGGTCAAAAAAGACAAGGAGGACGGAGCGTTGTTGTTCGCCAAAAAACAGCTACTGTTTATACAGCGAACGCGCGGAAAGAACAACCCCCGCAAAGACCTCCACCAGTTCGGGATCGAACTGGGTCCCGGCGCAACGGCGCAATTCGCCGACCGCCTCGGGAACAGTCAGGTTTCTGCGGTAATTCCGGCGGGAGGTCATGGCGTCGTAACTGTCGACGATGGTGATGATCCTGGTGAGCGAGTCGATTTTATCGCCGCGGATGCCGTCGGGATAACCGGTGCCGTCCAGTTTTTCATGGTGGTGGCGGATGATCTCCCGTTCGCGTTTCATGAAGGTCAGTGGTTCAATGATGCTGGCGCCGGTTTCGGGATGTTTTTTGATCAGGTCCCATTCTTCCGGAGTCAGCTTGCCGGGTTTGCGGATGCAGGAGAGATCGATCACCAGTTTGCCGATATCGTGGAACTGAGAAGCCCGCCGCAGGACCAGCAGATCATCGCCATCGAGTCGGGCCGCATGGCCGAGCAGCATGGCCAGTTCCGTCACCCGCACGGTATGACCGGCGGTGTAGCCGTCCTTTTCCTCCATGGCCGCCTGCAGGCTGGACATGATCTGGACCGTGGCATTTTCAAGGTGGTTGCTGTACTGCTCGAGCAAAAGGTTCTTTTCCGCCAGTTCCCGGGTCTTGGCCCGGACTTCGGATTCCAGTTGCTGTTTGTAGGCCTTTTCCTGCAGCAGGTAATGCCGTTTCTCCACCGCCCGCTTCACCTTGATGTTGAACAGCTCGATATCGGCAATGGGCTTGGTGAGAAAATCGTAGGCACCGAGATGAATCGCCTTGACCGCATAATCCATCGTGCCCACGCCGGTCAGGAAAAGAACAGGAATATCAACTTGTTGCTGGTTGAGCCGTTCCAGGGTTTCAAAACCGTCCATGTCCGGCATGTTGATATCCAAAACGATGGCGTCAAACTCTTCGGAGACCTGTTCCAGCACCTGGCGTCCCGATTCAACCGCCACCACCTCATGATCAAAGAGCGTGAGGATTTTTTGAATCGCCATCCGGACCAGGCTATCGTCATCGGCTATGAGAATCTTTGATCCCATGGAACATCCTGAGCAGCGAGAACAATCGGCAAAAGCGTGTACGCATGATGCGCAAGGCCATCCGGGCCGCGCTCCAATCTTCGCTGTACTTTCGCATAAATTTCGCATCAAGAAAAGACTTAATCTCGCGCCCAGGCGGCGCAAGCCCATTTTTTCCCGCCGAATTCTGGCAAGATACGTCTTGACGGTCCTGTTATGCAGGATGCTTGCCCCTCAGGGGCGGACCAGGGTGATCACCGTCTCCGGCACGCCAGGGGGGCCATGGGTCCCCCGATAGCGGATAAAAAGGTTGTCTCCCTGGCGGAACCAATATTCCGCAGACCAGAGGGCCGACAGCAGCCCCTCCAGACGAATCACCACCTTGTTGGCCAGCACCTCGCCACCGTCGGCCCCGGGCAACCGGCCGTTCCCCTGGCGTTCCGCCTGCAGGCTGACGGCATCCAGGTTGTCGGGGCGGATAGTCCAGAAACTGGCCTTGTTCTGCTTTCTTCCTTCCATGCAGTGGAGGGAAAAGGAAAGGGGCTGGTACCAGGGGCGGCGATCGATTTTTTCTTTTTTTTCAATCGGTTGCCCTTGAAAGCGCCCGGAAAACTGCAAAAAATTGCCCTTCCGCGCCACCCGGACATCGGTGTCCGGCTGCCTGCTGTAGTGCCAGGACAGGGTTGTCCCCTCCGGGGTGTTGACGCTGGTGAAGACCTCCTCCCCCTGCCGCTGGGTCACGGTCACCGTGACCTCGTTGGGGGTAGCATCGGCCTGCCAGGAAAAAAGGAGACTTTGATCTCCGGTTTGCTCGCGATAACGAAGCTCGCGGGCCGAGGCCGGCACCACGGTGGCCGTGAGCAGCAGGGCGGCCAGGACAAGGAGGATAACGGCACGCAGGGGCCGATGGGACGGCAGTCGGGTTCTCATAACAGTTCACTGGCGAGCATGGCGAGTTCGGAGCGCTCGCCCTTTTCAAGATTGACGTGGGCATAAAGCGGCTGGCCCTGCATCTTTTCGATCAGGTGGCTCAGGCCGTTTGAGCGGCTGTCGAGGTAGGGATGGTCGATCTGGTGGATATCGCCGGTGAACACCACCTTGGTGGATTCGCCGGCCCGGGTGATGATGGTCTTGACCTCGTGCGGGGTCAGGTTCTGCGCCTCGTCGACGATCATGTACATCTTTACCAGGCTGCGGCCGCGGATATAGGCAAGCGGTTCAATGATCAGCCGTTTTTCCTCTTGGAGTCGGTTCAGGATCTGGCCCATCTCGCTCTGTTCGGAAAACTGATTGCGGATCACGGCCAGGTTGTCGTAGAGCGGCTGCATGTAGGGGCCGATCTTGGACTGGATGTCGCCGGGCAGGTAGCCGATGTCCTTGTTGGACAGGGGCACGATCGGACGGGCCAGCATGATCTGGCGATAGCGCGATCGCTGCTCCAGGGCGGCGGCGAGGGCAAGCAGGGTCTTGCCGGTCCCGGCCTTGCCCGATACCGTCACCAGGGGGACGGCAGGGTTGCACAGGGCATGGACGGCAAAACTCTGCTCGGCATTGCGGGGGGTGATCCCGTAGACCGAGGTGCGGTGAATCTTCTTCAGGCGCCGCTCGCCGTGATGATGGGTGGCGAGGACCGACTTCCGGCTGTTGCGCAAAATGAGATACTCGTTGGCCTGCAACTCGCCGTGTCCGGACAGGGCCTCGACCGGAATTCCCTGGGGATCGCGGTGGAGGGCATCGATCAACTCGGCATCCACCTCTTCCAGGCGGCGGCATCCGCTGTACAGTCCGCCGATATTCTTGACGTGATCAGTGGTGTAATCCTCGGCCATCAGGCCCACGGACTTGGCCTTCATCCGCAGGTTGACATCCTTGGTCACCAGGATATAGCGCTTCGAGGGGTCGTCCTTGACCAGGTGATAGCCGATATTGAGAATCTGGTGATCCGGTTTGGAGGAAGCCGGGAAATGCAGGCGCAGATCCTGGTGCATCTCCTGTTCGAGCTTGATCGAGACCCTCCCCTTGTCCGGCCCGATCCTGACCCCGCCGTTGAGCAGCTTGCCGGCACTGAGGGTGTCCAGGGAACGGACAAATTCACGGGCATGAAAGTTCAGGGTCTGGTTTCCTTTTTTAAACTGATCGAGTTCTTCGAGAACGGTGATGGGGATAACGATGTCGTGCTCCTGGAAATGGTTGATGCAGGTCGAGTCATGAAGGATGACATTGGTATCCAGGATAAAGGTTTTGGGGGAGGGGGTGTTGGTCATGGGAGACTCGTTCTCCGGTTGCTGGGGTTGGAGGGGTAAAGGGAAACCGGTGCAGGCAGCGCATCGGCAGGCCGGGGGCCTGTTCGGCAAAGAGACACAGGGCGTCGATCACCAGGGGATCGTCGAGCAGGGGTTCGAAGGTCTTCAACAGGGCGGTGTGCACCCGGTCCTTGCATTTGCCGTCGGCCATGCGCACGGTGAGGGTGAAATGGAAGCGGAACTGCTCAAAGACATAAGGGTAGCCCCATAGTTCCAGGTTTTTCTTTTCCTGGCCACTGAGCTGTGCCGCTTTTCTCCGGGCCAGTTCGCTGGGGTTCAATGGTGCCCGGAACCGGTCAAAAGCGCGGGTACAGAGGGAGGCCATGACCTGCAGGGGAGTGGAATGGCGGACCGGGCGCAGGCAGAAGAAATGATCGAGCTGGGAGACGGTGAGCGGCGGAATGGTGAGCGGCTGCAGGTCGGCGGCGAATTCCCGCGCAGCATCGAGCAGTTGGTGCTCCACCAAGCCGTTTTTGAGGCGAAAGGGCGCCACCAAGGTGGCATGAAAGCCGTAACGGGCCGGTGTCCTGGTCAGTTCGGAGATGGTTTCCCGGTCAAGGTTGCGGAAAACGGGTTGGGCCAATACTTCACCGCTAACGGCATCCCGGCCGAGCCACCGGCTGCCCTGGATCCAAAGAGGGGAGGTGGACGGAGGTGCAAAGAAGAGGGCATATCGCATAAGAATTCAACAAGTATGGAAAAGATGGCAGAACAGAAAAGGCTGCGAGACGATTGTTTGGGCATCTTGAATAATTGCTTTTTTTGCCAATCTCCCGGAGTCTGCATTTACCTCGGTATGCTCAAAATTTTATCCTCGGAATATCATATAGATGCCGGCGGTAAAATTTTTCGCATGCCTTGATCTTGATTGAAAAATCTAATTATTCAAGACACCCGTTTGTTTGATCAACTATGCGCCATCGGTTTTAACCCTCTGTTACGAAATGATTACGGTTGTGTGAAGATGAATCATTTCCATCTGTTCCTGATCAAATTATAATCGCCGGTTAACCACACCGTAACAGCGGGCCGGTAGAAGAAGGGCACATCCTGGTCGCCCGTACCGAAGCAGGCGACCCCTTTTTTCAGCAAGGAGCGCCCATGTCCAAACTGTTTGTGGTCGTCATCGACGGTCTCTCTCCCGAAGCCCTGGCCTGTGCCCATGTTCCCTGCATGGACGGCCTGGCAAAACGCGGTGTTCTCGCCAGAGATCTGCAACCGCAACACCCGCATTGCACCCTGCCCACCCTGGTCAGCCTGTTCACCTCCCTGCCGCCACACGAGCATGGCATCCTCAGCAACGGCGCATCCTCGTCCGTTTCCCCCCATGCGGTTTCTCTGTTTTCCCTGCTGCGCTATCGCCATCAACAGGTCTCCGCCTTCTACTCCAACGACCGGCTGCGCCTGCTCTTCCCCATGGGAAGCCTGCAAACCGGGGTGCTGATCAACTCCCAGGCCATCCGCAACGTTGACCGGGAGATTGCCGAACAGGCGGCCCGCCATCTGCAGCGTGAAAAACCCGACTGCTGCCTGCTCTATCTCGAGGGCGCCGCCATTATCGGCTCCCATTTCGGCTGCAAGGCCGAACCCTATCTGGAAAGTGTGGAGCAGGCGGATCGCGCCCTGGGGGTGATCATGGAACACCTTCTCTTTGTCGGCGCGGACCGGGAGTACACCACCCTGGTGGTGGGCTGCCGCACAACGCCTCCCGACGGGGAGGAAACCAACCGGCACAGCGTGCCGCTGCTGCTTGCCGGACCCGGAATTTCCCGGGGGCTGGTGGTTGAACAACCCGTATCCCTGCTTGACCTGGCACCGACCATGGCCTCCATCCTCGGTCTGGCACCCCATCCGGATTGGCGGGGACGGATACTCTCCGAGTGGTTTCAGCGCAAGCCTTTGGAGATGCGCCCTTTTTCCTCAAAGCACCCCACCGCCGGCCGCAGGCGTGCACAACTTGCCGCCTGAACCGGTCTGCTGCGGGGGTGAAAACCGGCACGATCATGGGCTCCGGCGAGAGTGCATGCACCGGATTGAACACCAGGCCGTTTTCGGTGCTTCATGTTCCGTCAGTTCACCGCGCCAATTCACCGTTGTCACCAAAAAAAACAAAAATGAGTGCTTCGCAACATACCGTTTTTATGCTGCATTCTTTTTCGATTCGACTTTTTTCACGAGGCTGCCATGTTTCGAATAACCACCCTGAGCAAACCCTGTCACCAAACAAGCGCCAAGGAACTCTCAAAACAGATGGCCCCCCTTCTCGATGAAGGGATCGACCTGCTCTGCTGCCAGTCCGTGGCGCGTCAGTCCACGCCCCAAAACAGCGGAATCAACCATCAGGGCGACGAAACCAACCTGCTCGCCAAACATCTCCAACTGACCTGCAGTTGCTTTGCCCCCCACCGGCAGCAACAAGAGGCAGCGGTCGGGGGAAGCCATCCGCTCCGGGGAGTTGCGATTTTCACCGGTCCGGGAATCTGGATGCTCAATAGCGGCAGCTTCGTCATTGGCGAGAAGGACTGCAAAGAGGTCGTCCTCTTTGCCCTGGTACGCAAAAACGGCGCATCGGTACTGATGTTCAACTTTCACCTGGCCGATTCCCTGGCAGATCAGAGGGTGCAATTAGCCGATCTTTTCCGGCACAGCCTGCTCAAGGAAATCTACGGCGCGGTAGTTCTCTGCACAGACCGGAAGGCTTTGCTTTCGCCGAAACAATGGGCGGGCATCACTGCGGATTCCAGCTACACCCCCTTTCAGTTCGACGCCAACGGCGACGGCCAACTGAGCCTGCTCACCGCCCGCAACGGTTCCGTCACCACCTTTCCCGCTCAATCGGCGCAGGATGATCAATGCGGCGCGCTGCCCGGAGTGAGCCTCACCGTTGACATCAAGCAGCCCAGCAGGAGCAGGCGATCCTCCCGCCCCTCCTTTCCCCTCTCCTTCCGCGAGCAGTGGCTTGGTTACCGCGACAACCGGGTTTTTGCCTGATCGATTCGATTTTCCCAGGAGTTGCCATGTTCACCGTCGACCAGATCCTCCACCGGTATTATCCGCGCCTCAGTGACCGTCCCCTGATCAGCGCACCGCTGAGGACCATACTCCGCCGTTTGCTTCGTGAAAGGGAGTTCCTCCGTTTTGGCGAACAGTATCCACACCTTCAGGGGATGGATTTCGTCGAACAGGTCCTGGAAACCCTGCAATGCACCTATAGCGCAAGCGACCGCGACCGCGAAAATATTCCAGTAAGCGGCCGGGTGATGATTGTGGCCAATCATCCCATCGGCAGCCTGGACGGCCTGGCCCTGCTCAAGCTGGTCCATGACGTCCGCCCCGATGTGCGCATCGTCGGTAACGACCTGCTTGAAACGATCGCGCCGCTGCGCCCCTGCCTGCTTTCGGTCAAGGTGATGACCGGCAACACCCTCAAACAGCAGATCGCCCAAATCGACCGGGCCCTGGCCAATGAGGAAGCGGTGATCATCTTTCCCGCCGGCGAGGTCTCCCGTTTCGGCACCCGGGGAATCAGGGACGGCCGTTGGCGAAAGGGTTTCCTCCGCCTGGCCGCCCGGGCCAAGGCCCCCATCCTGCCGATCCATATCCGTGGCCGCAATTCGGTTTCTTTTTACACCGCCTCACTGGTCGCCAAACCGCTCTCCACCCTGATGCTGATCGGTGAGATGTTCCGCAGGCAGAGCAACCCGCTGCGCCTGACCATCGGCGGCCTGATTCCCTACAGCGCCTACGAAGGGATGAAATTGAGGGAAAGGGACAAACTGACCCTGTTCCGCAAGCACCTTTATCGGATCGGCGCCGGCAAGAAGGGCATCTTTACCACGGAAACCGCCATCGCCCGGCCGGAGCGGCGGATCGTGCTCAAAAAAAATATCCAGGAGGGAGAACTGCTTGGCAAAACGCCGGACGGCAAGGAAATATACCTGTTTGCCGGCAATGAACATGTGCCGGTGTTACGGGAAATCGCCCGCCTGCGCGAAATTACCTTCCGCGCCGTGGGTGAAGGCACGGGCAAACGCAGGGATACCGACACCTATGACCAATATTACCGCCATCTGGTGCTCTGGTCCGCCGAGGACCTGGAAATCGTCGGTGCCTACCGCTTTGCCGACGCCGGGGCGGTGGTCCGGGAACATGGCGTCAAAGGCCTGTACAGCCACAGCCTGTTTCACTTCAACCAGGACCATTTTCCCTATCTGGATCAGGGGCTGGAATTGGGGCGGAGTTTTGTCCAGCAGAAATACTGGGGCAAACGCAGCCTGGATTACCTCTGGTACGGCATCGGTGCCTTTCTCCGCCGTAATCCGCGCTACCGCTTTCTCTTCGGCCCGGTGAGCATCAGCAACGCCATGCCGCAGGCGGCCAAGGAGCTGCTCATCTTCTTTTACAAACTCTATTTCACCGACACCCGCAACCAGCCCTGTTCCCGCAATCCCTTCCGTTTCTCCCTGCCGGTCACCGATCTGGCCGCCTCCTTTGCCGGCAACGACTACCGCCGGGATCTGGTCCACCTCAAATCGCTGCTCGCCTCCATGGGCGCCTCCATTCCCACCCTGTACAAGCAGTACACCGAACTCTGTTCTCCGGGCGGGGTCATCTTTCTTGATTTCAACGTGGACCGGGATTTCGGCAACTGCGTCGACGGCCTAGTGGTGGTGGACATCCACCAGTTAAAGGCCAACAAGCGCAAACGCTACATCGAGGATTCGCTGGAAAGGCCTGACTCCTGAAGGGGTTATCGTTTTTTTCCCAGGGCTTTTTTGGTGGAAGTCCGATTCACCATGGCCGCCCGTCTTTGCGCCTGATCGATCAGCTTGCGGTGAATACAGACCGTGCCGATCCGCCCCTTGGCCACCCGCTGGACATAGGTGCCGTCGGGCTGCATTTCCCAGACATTGCGTTTGTTGGCCAATTGCAGGTCCAGCCACTGACGCAACTGCTTGCGGAGCTTGGGCGCCTCCACCGGCACGCAGACCTCCACCCGGCTTTCGAGGTTGCGCTGCATCAGGTCCGCCGAGCCGATGAAATACTCCTCTTCCCCCTGATTGCGGAAATAAAACAGCCGGGCGTGCTCGAGAAAGCGGCCCACCAGGGAGATGACGCGGATGGTCTCGGATAAGCCGGGGATGCCGGGCCGCAGCCGGCAGGTATCACGGATAATGAGATCGATCCTGACTCCGGCCTGTGAGGCCCGATAGAGGGCGGCAATGACATCTTTGTCCTCAAGGGCGTTGGCTTTCAACTGGATCAGGCCGGGCGATTCGGCACTGTGGCTGCGGATCTCCCGCTCGATTTTCTTGAGCAGGGCTTTTTTCAGCATCCGCGGCGAGGGCAGCAGCTTGCGGTAATGCCGCATCGGGGTGTAGCCGGTGGTGAGATAATTGAACAGCTCGGTAAGATCGGCGCCAATATCGGCGTCGCAGGTAAACAGGCCGAGGTCGCTGTAACTCCGCGCCGTACCCGAATGGTAGTTGCCGGTCCCGATATGGGCATAGCGGCGCAATCCATTGAAATCCTTGCGGATAACAAAAATCACCTTGCAGTGGGTCTTCAGGCCGACCACCCCGTAGGTGACATGAATCCCCGCCGCCTCCATGTACTCCGCCCAACGGATGTTGGCCTGTTCGTCGAAACGGGCCTTCAGTTCAACCACTACCGCCACTTGCTTGCCGTTCAGGGCGGCGTCTATCAGGTATTCGATGACCCGGGAATCACCGGCGGTGCGATAGAGGGTCATTTTGATCGCCCGGACCTTGGGATCGGTGCTCGCTTCCCGCAGATACCGCTCAACCGAGGTATCAAAGGACTCATAGGGGTGCTGCACCAGGATCGAGCCGTGCTTGCGGATCACATGGAAAATGTTGGGATCGTCGTCAAGCAGCTCGGGGTTGTCGATCGGTTTGTGCGGCGGATAATGAAGATCGGGCCGATCAAGTTTGGCGATCTCAAACAGATCGCGTTTGCCGACGATGCCATTGACTTCAAAAACATCCTGCCCCTCGTCCACTCCCAATTCAGCCGCCAACATCCCCCGATGGAGATTTTCCATACCGGTGGCCACCTCCAAACGAACGATTTCGGCAAATTTTCGCTCGCGCAAGGCCGATTCGATCATCTGCAGCAGATCATTGGCCTGCTCCTGATGAGGTTCGGTGATGGCATTTCTGGTCACGCGAAAAATTTCACTGCTCTCAACCACCATTTCCGGAAAAAGCAGTTCCAGGTTATTGCCGATCAGATCCTCCAGGGTGATGAATTGGCCGTTGTCGCCAAAAGAGAGAAAACGGGGCATATCCTCGCTTACCGGCACTTTGAGCCGGTTCATGTAACTGTGCTCGCTCTCCGGATAACGCACGCTGACCAGGAGGTTGATGGACAGGTTGGAAATGAAGGGAAAGGGATGGGCCGGATCCATACCCTGGGGGGTCAGCATGGGATAGACCTGTTCCAGGAAATACTTTTCGGCCTCCGCCTTTTCGGCAAGACTGAGATCGGCATAGGCGACGAGGCGTATCTTTTTACGGCCCAGATGTCGTTTGAGTTCTTCCTCCAGTTCTTCCTGCTGGCGGAAAATATCGCGTACTTCCAGGTTGCAGGCGTCGATCTGTTCCTGGGGCAGTCGACCATCCACCGACAATTCCCGTACCCCGGCGCCCACCTGCTGCTTGAGGCCGCCGATCCGTTTCATGAAAAACTCATCCAGGTTGGATCCCACCACGGCCAGGAAAAAAACCCGTTCCAGCAAGGGAACCCGTTCGTCCTGGCCTTCATGCAGGACCCGGCGATTAAAGGCTAACCAGGTGAGTTCTCGATTAAGATACCATTCCGGGGATTCAAGATTGGTGATGGGTGCCGGTGTGTTCGATGCGGGGGGGAGCGGTTCCGATTCCATAATGATGACACAAAAAAAAAGGGATGGCAGTGACGATTATCGGTTTTGCAATAATGCCGAAAAAACAAAATATTGGGCTTCGATACCCTTGTCTTTGCGATGCATGGGTTTGGGATTTTTCGAAGCCATAACATTATATTATACCTATCTTACATTTGGATTTGGTTAAATTTTCTCGTTTCTGCAATTTTCCCGGCATCACCGGCAAAACGGTATGCACCGTGTCAATAAACGGAACAGATCGATCTTCCGGGTTGATTGCCCTCGATCCTGCACTTTTTTCAGGTTGAGGGCTTATTTTTCTTTCCCACCTTGATTTTCTCTAAAATCCTGTGCGATAATCGTTTTGTCTGGTCACTCATTTTTCTTTTTCTCCGCTGATTGAGCGGTGTTTTTCTTGGTGGGCGAATACTATGCGTTGTCCTAAATGCGGTTACACATCCTTTGATCATATGGAAAGCTGTAAGAAATGCCACAAATCCTTTGGAACCGCGGCAGATGAAATAAATGGAACCACCTATGAAGCCGTGGTGCCGCTTTTCCTGAAGATAACCAGAGAGTTGGAAGAAAAAGCCGCTTCGAATCCGGTTCAAAAAATCGACTTTGAGGAAGTTGAACTCGAGGAGGACGAGCAGACACCCCTTCGGCGCGGCATAGATACCGAGTTCACCCTTGACGAAGAATTGGTCACAGGGGTGGAGCAGGATGAGGGAATTTCTTTTGCCGAAGAAAAGGAAGAGCCCGTGGTCGACCTTGACGATTTTCAAGAAGTCGCCCCACGTGATGAATTCACCTTGGACATTGAAGGTCAATCCGATGAAGACGATGCCCAGCTCCCGCCTATTGATTTTGGTGATCTCGACATCTCCGATTTAGGGCCGCCGACCACGGAAGAAAAGAAAGAAACGGAAATCTCGTTCCGGGAGGAGGAGCTTGTTCTCGAGGCTGCACCAGCACAACCGAATCCACCCAGTCCTCCTCCGCCCCAGCCAAACGCAACAAGCAAGAAAGGGAGGGGCAAATCCGGGTTGGAAGATCTTAATTTTGACGGTTTAAATCTTGAATCACCGGCCAAAATTGTGTCCGGCAGTGCCGCGGGCAAACGCTATTTGCCCTCGGTCAAGACCGGAACGGCACTCGATAAGTTCAATATTGACCTCGGAGATCTTTTCTCCGAGAAGAAAAAAGAAAAAAAGAATTGACAATAACTCTGCCTTTTTGTTACTAATGCAGGCCTTCATGGGGTGCCGAGATAGCTCAGTCGGTAGAGCAACGGACTGAAAATCCGTGTGTCCCTGGTTCAAATCCTGGTCTCGGCACCAGAGATTCCAAGGGGTTA
>JBFWIP010000038.1:5783-20580 GCA_050255935.1 Desulfobulbus sp. | reverse complement strand
GCAATGAAATCCTCAATAGCCTGCAATGTCGCGTTCATGTTCAAATCTCCTTCAATTTATTGGTGGGTGTCTTGAATAATTAGATTTTTCAATCAAGATCAAGGCATGCGAAAAATTTTACCGCAGGCATATACATGATATTCCGAGGATAAAATTTTGAGCATAACGAGGTAAGCGCAGACTCCGGGAGATTGGCAGAAAAAGCAATTATTCAAGATACCCTGGTGATTTTATTTCCGGTAGAATCCATCCCCTTCATATAAACCCGTCCCTCGGCTTGTACCACAAAAATCGTGTTGTTTGCCGAATCCCTGCAGCCTGCAGGGGATATCGCAAAAATAGAAAAAGCCGCCTCCCCTGAAGGGAAGACGGCTTGGGACAACAAATCATGGAACAGGTGATTCAGGCGGTCTTCCCGCAGCATTTCTTGTATTTTTTTCCGGAACCGCAGGGACAGGGGGCGTTGCGGCCGATCTTGTCCTCGGCCCGTTGGATCGGTTTGCGGTCCGCCATGGGTGGTGCCGGCTCGGAACTGCTGTGTCGCTTCATCTCCGCCATCTCCCGTTCCCGTTGTTGGCGCCGTTCCTCTTCCAGGCGGGCGAGCTCGTCATCCTGAACCAACTGAATCCGCATCAGGTTGGCAATGGTGTGCTGTTTGATCCCTTCCACCATGGTGGCAAAGAGATCATAGCCCTCCCGCTTGTACTCGAGCAGCGGATTTTTCTGGCCATAGCCCCGCAGGCCGATGCCCTCCTTGAGGTGATCCATCTGCAGCAGATGTTCCTTCCACAGTCCGTCGACTATCTGCAGCATCACCATCCGCTCCAACTGCCGCATCTGCTCGGCACCGTTCCGCTCCTCCTGGAGGGCATAAACCCGCTGCACCGCCTCGAGCAGCTTCTCGACAAAAATATCATGGGTGAATTCGTTCCGTTCTTCCTCGCTCCAGTCGAGCTTGAGATTGAACAGCTGCTCGACCCGATCCTCGATGGCCGGCCAATCCCATTCCTCGGCACTCATCCGGTGGGGGGCAAGTTCACCCGCCACCTGCCCGACCAGATCGCCAATGAAGTCATCGACGATTGGCCGGATATTGTCCCCTTCCAGGACTTCGCGCCGTTGGGTGTAGACCACTTCACGCTGCTTGTTCATGACGTCGTCATATTCGAGCAGGTGCTTGCGGATATCAAAGTTATGGCCTTCCACCTTGCGTTGGGCGTTTTCAATCGCCCGGGTGACCATGGAGTGCTCGATGGGTTCGTCTTCCTCCATGCCGAGCTTGTCCATGATCGAGCTGAGCCGGTCGGAACCAAAGATGCGCAGCAGGTCGTCTTCCAGGGAGAGGTAAAAACGGGAAGACCCCGGATCCCCCTGACGCCCGGAACGACCGCGCAACTGATTGTCGATACGGCGGCTCTCGTGCCGGCCGGTACCGAGGATATGCAGGCCACCGAGTTCACGAACGCCGTCACCGAGCTTGATATCGGTGCCGCGGCCTGCCATATTGGTGGCAATGGTCACCCTGCCCTTCTGCCCTGCCTGGGCGATGATTTCCGCCTCGCGCTCATGCTGCTTGGCGTTGAGCACATCGTGGGCAATGCCTTCCTTGGTCAGCATGTCGGAAATCTTCTCCGAGACGTCGATCGAAATCGTGCCGACAAGGATGGGTTGCCCTTTTTCATTGAGCTCCCTGATCTCGCGGACGATATTGCGATACTTGGCCGCCTGGTTCTTGTAGATCAGATCCGCATAGTCCATGCGGATCATTTTCTGATGGGTGGGGATGATGACCACATCGAGGTTGTAAATCTTTTTGAACTCCGGGGCCTCGGTATCGGCGGTACCGGTCATGCCGGCGAGTTTGTCATACATGCGGAAATAATTCTGGAAGGTGATCGAGGCCAGGGTCTGGTTCTCCTTCTCGATCTTGACGCCTTCCTTGGCTTCCAGTGCCTGGTGGAGTCCGTCCGAATACCGCCGTCCTTCCATGGTTCGGCCGGTGAATTCATCGACAATGACCACCGCGCCGTTGCGCACGATATAATCGACGTCACGCTGGAAAAGGAAATGGGCCTTGAGGGCCTGGTTGACATGGTGGAGGTAGTTGATGTTGCGCGGATCGTAGAGGTTATCCAGTTCCAGCAGTTCCTCGGCCAGGGCCACGCCGTCATCGGTGAGCATGATCTGGCGCGCCTTTTCGTCCTTGGTATAATGGTCCTCCGTCTTGAAACGGTGCATGATCCGGTCAACCTTGAGATAGAGGTCGGTGGACTGTTCCGCCGGGCCGGAGATGATCAGCGGGGTCCGCGCCTCATCGATCAAAATCGAATCAACCTCGTCGACAATGGCGTAGTTGAACCCGCGCTGGCAGTAATCGCTCAAGGAAAATTTCATGTTGTCGCGCAGATAATCAAAACCGAACTCGTTATTGGTTCCGTAGGTGATATCGGCGCCGTAAGCCTCCCGCCGCTCTTCATCGTTCATTTCGTGGAGGATGCAGCCGGTGGTCATGCCGAGAAAGCGATAGACCTGTCCCATCCATTCAACGTCGCGGCGAGCCAGGTAGTCGTTCACCGTGACGATATGCACGCCTTTTCCGGACAGCGCATTCAGGTAGACCGGAGCGGTCGAGGTCAGGGTCTTGCCCTCACCGGTTTTCATCTCGGCAATCATTCCCTGATGGAGCACGATGCCGCCGATGAGCTGGACATCGTAATGACGTTCGCCCAGCACCCGCTTGGCCGCCTCCCGGACCACGGCAAAGGCCTCGGGCAGCAGGTCGTCAAGCGTCTCTCCGTTGGCGTAGCGCTCCTTGAATTCAGCGGTCTTGGCCCTGAGTTCGTCATCCGTGAGCGGCTCAATCGAGGGTTCCAGGTCGTTGATTGTTTTCACCTTTCGCCGGTAGCGCTTGATCATCCTATCGTTTTTACTGCCGAAAGTTTTTGCCAGTATTTTTCCGAGCATCGTCACTCTCCATCGGAGGCTGCCAGCCCCCGGGAAAAGGAAAAGAATTGTTGAATTGTGTATCAGGAAGCGGAGTTGAGCGTTGTGGTCCGGACCAGGGCATCCTCGTCACAGTCCGGAAATTTGGAACAATGAATGCAGTCACTCCAGATTTTATGGGGCAGTTCCTGCTTGTCGCAATCTGCAAAGCCGAATTTGCGAAAAAAGGGTGCCTGATAAGTCAACACAAACACCCGGGAAATTTCCAGGCTTTTTGCCTCGTCCAGGCAGGATTCGACCAACATCGCCCCAATCCCGCATTTCTGCCGTTCCTCGGCCACGGCCAGGGAACGTATCTCCGCCAGGTCGTCCCAGCAGATATGCAGGGCACAGATCCCCAAAATTCTCCCCGCCTCCTCGTAGACCACGAAATCGCGCAGGTGATCATAGAGTGAGCTGATGGAACGCGGCAACATCAACCCCTTGTCGGCAAAAACAGTGAGCAGGGCATGGATTGCCCGGACGTCGCCCATTCGTGCCGGCCGAATCCGGCCAACCGGTACTTGTACTTTGGCATCAGACATAGATATTCTCATTTCTTCCAGCAAAAGATCGTAACTTCACTCCGTTCCGTTTTTGTCGGTATCTGTCTCCGTTTGCTGCATCCCGTCCAGGGGATCGACGGCAATCAACCGGCGATAGAGCAGCCAGTTTCCCACTCCGCTCGTCAGGCCGATAAGAAACAGTAACAGTGATTTGGGGCCGACCCCGGGCTGCAACAAGGCCAACAGCGCCAAGCCTGTTCCCGCCCCGTAGACACCACCATTGGCCAGATGCAGGCGGGAAACCGACCAGTGGGGAAACCGTTTGGCGAGAAAAAAAAGCCCGGGTCGCGCCAGTGCAAAAAAACAGCCATAGGAACAGAGCAGGAGCGGAAAAAACCCGTAGACCGCCCAAGTCACCACTGTTTCATACAGCGCCGGGTTTTGGGCGACCAGGCCGTAGTGGATGAGAATGAAGACGATCAGGGTCAGCACATGGGCCAGGATAAACAGCAAAAAAGGAGCAACTGCGGGTACATACCAACCAACCCGGGTAACGAGATGGTGACGTATTCCCTGAAGCAGGGTTGCAAGGATTGAAACTCGTTTCCGTTTTGGTGGTCGCCTTCTTCGTGGAGCATTCATCGCCAAACAAACATACCGTCCAGGGAGGGGTTCCTCTTACCGGGGCGGAGCAGCTGGTTCGGCGATCCGTGCCGGGGGGGATTGTTTTGCAGCGGCCGCGGGAGCCACCCGAGAGTCCCGTTGGGGGAAAAGGATGGTCTGGCCGGCCCAGATTCCTAACACAAACATCCAGAAAAACAAACAAAAACAAACCAGTATCAGGCTGAACATCCCCCGCCAGCCCAACTCGACACGAAAGGCCTTGGCCTTTTTGGGTCGAGCCACATCCCGGGAAGATGCTGCAGAGGACGCGCCTTTGCGGGTGAACAGTCTCATAGCGTCTCAGGCGAGCCTGGGGGAGAAATGGTCGTGGACAGGGACGGAACCAATCCGGCACCCGTCGTATTTGGTAAGTCCTCCCGCTGAAAATGCAAGCAGTAATTCGAAAGAAGAAGGAAAGGCGGTTGTTACATGGTCTCCGGCGCATGGAGCCCGATCAACTCCAGGCCGTTGCGGAAAACCCGTTTCAAGGCCCCGCAGAAATAGAGTCGGACCGCACTCAAACGCGCATCATCCGTCAATACCTTGTGTTTGTTGTAGTAACCGTGAAATTGTCCGGCCAGCTCCATCAGGTAGAAAATCACCCGATGCGGAGCCAGGTCGGCGGCCGCCCCTGCCACCAGTTGCGGATAATCGGCCAAGGCCTTAAGCAATGCATACTCTTCGGGCTCGACCAACCGTTCCAGGTCCCCGGAGGCTCCCTCGGTAGTGACACCCTGCTCCCTGGCCTGGCGTTCGATGCTGCACAGGCGGGCATGGGCATACTGCACATAATACACGGGATTTTCCTGGCTCTGCTTCTTGGCCAGATCGAGATCAAACTCGATCAGATTGTCGGGCTTGCGCATCAGGAAGAAAAATCGCAGGGCATCGGGACCGACCTCATCCACCAGTTCATCCACGGTGACAAAGGTCGCCTTGCGGGTCGACATCTTCACCTGCTTGCCGTCACGCAGTAGGGTAACGAACTGGTACAGGACCACGGTGATCTTGCCGTCGTCGCAACCAAGGGCGCGAACACCGGCCAGCACATCGGGCACGGTGGCAATGTGGTCGGAGCCGAAAACGTTGATCATCCAGTCGTAGCCGCGCCTGAACTTATCGAGGTGATAGGCGATGTCGGGCAACCGGTAAGTGGGTTCGCCGGTACTCTTGATTATGACCCGATCCTGTTCCTGGCCAAGCTCCGAGGTCTTGAACCAGGTGGCGCCCTCTTTCTCGTACACCAGTCCCTTGGCCTTCAGCTCGTCGACCACCTGGTCGATGCGCCCGTCCTCATAAAGGGTATGTTCATTGAAATAGGTGTCAAAGCCGATTCCGATCCGTTGCAGAGTCGCATCGATGTCGGCGAAGATGGCCTTCTGAGCCCGATCCTTGAACACGCCGATCTCGGCATCTTTAAAGGAATCCCCGCCTTCCTCGACCATCGACCTGGCGATATCGTAGATGTAGTCGCCCTGGTACCCGTCCTCGGGAAAGGTGCTGGCCAGGCCGAGCAATTCCAGATAGCGGGCACTGGTCGATTCGCCCAAGACCCGCATCTGGCGGCCGGCGTCGTTAAAGTAGTATTCGCGCTGCACCTGGTAGCCGGCGGCGGCCAGTACCCGGGCAATGGTGTCGCCGAGAACGGCATTGCGGCCATGGCCGACACTGAGCGGTCCGGTGGGATTGGCGCTGACGAACTCCACCAGCACCCTTTTGCCGGCCCCGATATCGGAACGGCCGAATTCCCGATCCTGCTCGTAAATCGGGGCAAACACGGTAGACCAGACATCGTTGGCGAGAAAAAGGTTGATAAAGCCCGGTCCGGCCACCTCGACCCGCTCGATCATCGGCTGGCTCTCGAGAAGCCCCGCCAACTGCATCGCCAGATCGCGTGGTTTACGCTTGTCGAGTCCGGCAGCCACCAGGGCAAAATTGGTGGAAAAATCGCCCTGCCCTTCACGTTTGGGCACTTCTATGGCATAACGGCCGGCGGCGGCGCCACTCCACCAGCCCCGGGCGACACCATCCTGGAAACAGCGATCAACAATCTCTTTAATGTGCGATTTTATCATGGGCTCACAACGCGGTCTTCAGACCGACTGCTTGGCAAGAATAATGGCCTCGTCTCTTACAAAAAACAAATCAGGCACTGCAAAAACAAAAAACAGCCGGTGACGAAGCGCAAAACGTCATTTTCGATTTATTTGCAGGAAAACGGTTTCCCGTGGCCGCAACGCGCGGAATCAGTCTACCAGTTCACGGTCATTGAGGTTGCCGAACAGGCAGAGCACCTCGTAACTGATGGTCTCCATCCAGGCCGCAATATCGTCGGCAGTGATTTCCTCATCGCCCTGCCTGCCCAACACCACAACCTCGTCCCCCGGCTGAACAGGACCCAGCCCGGTCACATCGGCCAGGGTCAGGTTCATGGAAACCCGGCCGACAACTGGAGCACGGCGACCGTTGATCAGCACGGAGGCCCGGTTGGAGAGGATGCGCAGATAGCCATCTTCATACCCGATCGGCAGCACGGCAATGGTTGAGGGCCGGGTGGTGGTGTAAAGATGACCGTACCCCAGGCTCTTGCCTGCGGGCACCTCGCGTACCTGAAGGACACGGGTGACAAAACGCATGGCAGGCTGCAACAGGGGCGGTTCGGCAACGACTCGGCCATCGGCGCCGTCGGGATAATAACCGTAGAGGGCAATACCGGGGCGCACCATGTCGAGCCGGGCGCCGGCAACATAAAATAATCCGCCGGAGTTGGCAAGATGGAGACAGCATTTCCCCGGAATCAATTGTCGCAGTTGGTTCGTGGTCCGCTTGAAGGTTTCGAGGACCTCCGCCGAGTTGGCTGACTGCCGATCATCGGCCATGGGGAAGTGGGCCATCACCCCGGCAAGATGAAGGGGCTCCAGCTGTTGGAGGGTCCGCACCAGGTCGGCAAACTCCCCGGGCAGCACACCCTGGCGGCCCATGCCGGCATCGAGCTTGATGTGCACATCCAGGGGCTTGCCCCGTTTTGCGGCAAGCCGGGAGAGTTCCGGCAAAACCGATGCATCTCCCACGACCGGGACCAGATCGGCCTCGACCAGGGCGGCCAGGGTTTGAGGCATCACACCGGCAAGTACCAGGATCGGCTGGGTGATTCCCGCCCGGCGCATGCGTATCCCTTCCACAACCTCGGCCACCCCAAAGGCGGCGGCACCCTGCTCGGCGAAAATGCGGGCGCAGTCGATCTGCCCGTGACCATAGCCGTCGGCCTTGACCAGCGGCATGATCGCCGCCCCTTGGGCACGCTGACGGCAAAGTTGAAAATTGTGAATCAGGGCCGAACGGCTGACCGTGACACGATTCAGTGATCTCATGCATCCTTCCCAATAGGCGTTCGTAAGGCGTACCACTGTGACCAGCCAAGGCGGCTGGAAAAACAAAGCGCCCAGCCGATGGCACAGTAGAACAGACCCGTTCCCTGACCGGGATGGCCAACACGACGAATGACAAAACCAAACGCCATCATCATGGCCACCATCAGCCAGCTTTTCCAGGAATAAATCGCACCGAGGCAGGTACCGTCCTTGAAAAGAATGATCCGTTGGATGGATTTGCGGGCGACCCTGTCAAGAATCAGCAATGATTTCATGGTGCCGAGCAGGAAGGAGACGACAATCAGCCAACGGCCGTTCCCGGACCCCATCCAAAGAAAACCCCGCACCATCAACATGCAACCGATGACGGTCCACAAAAACGGTGCGGCAAAAAGGTGGACCGCCCGTGGGACACCTGGCTTGACCCGTTGGGTGAATTTACTCGCAGCCTTCAATCGCAACAACCCCGCAGCGGAGAACCCCAAAACAAATGAAGCCCACCCCCGTACAGGGGTGGGCTTGCAAACCAACCGAATATTCGAAAAAAATCAGATTTCGGTAACGGTGATGGCACCCTCGGGGCAAACCTCAACACAGGTCTCACAACCAAGGCACTCGTCGGAGTTAACCGGCTCGGCCTTGCCGTCCTGCATTTCGAAAACCTGAGCGGGACAAGCGTTTACACACTCTTCATCACCAGAACATTTGTCTTTATCAACAACGATTTCCCACATGGCACAACCTCCAAATGAATGAATGAATAACTCGAAACACGATGTTGTTACAACCTCGGGTACAAGGCAAACAATACGTAAGAATCGATTTTCTTTAAAAGACTGGGTATTCTTTGTCAAGTCAAAATATCATTCAAGCGGAAGCGTCCGCGGGTGTTTTCTCCTACGCACTTTCCTTCCCGATCCCGGTTCCCTGCCAGGGACCGCGCCCTGCCATGATTTCCATTTTTTTTCGTTTGCAGGCGCGAAAATCAAGGGTAAGAAGAGGCAGCGTTCATGCCCACCCAAAAAAGGAGATTTTCCATGGCAAAAAAACAGCAGAAAAAGAAGGCGGGCGGTTACAGCCCGGAGAAAGGGGAACAGGCCATGATCGAAGGGATCATCGAGGGCAGCCCGGATGCAATCGGCGTGGCCGTGATCCGTTATGATTGCGGTTGCCGCAAGATGGCCGCTGTCGATAAAAACGGCGATCCGGCCAGTGAGATCATCATGTACCGTGACAATGCCGAATCGATCTGCGATCAGTGCAAGGCGGATAACGGCAGTTTTATGCGGGTGGTCAAACAGTTCATCAACTGGAAAAGCCCTGAGCCGGACACCCATACGCAACAAATGATCATCGGCAAGGTGCTCGGCAGCGAACAGTAATCCCCTCGAGGATGCCTTTCAATGGGTTGGACAATTCACTTGAAAGGAGAAAGAGCAATCAGGGAAATCTGGATACGGGCTTGCCGGACCACCTCATGATGACTACAATAAGCATTAAGGTATAGCCCTTTGTTCGTTTTTCCCCGTTTCCACCCCTGCCCGCAGCCGGTGGTTATTCTTCCAACCTGGTTTCCATTGCCCTGCTTCCCTGTTGTTCATGTTTCCCGACTATCCAGAATCAAGCGAGTTGACCCTTGAGCACCGCCCCCTGCTGCATCCCATGTTTCAGCAGCTTGGCGACGGAATATCCGAATTCACCTTTGCCAATATTTACCTGTTTCGAACAGCGCACAATTACCGCCTGACCAGCCTGGCCGACGGTACTTTGGCCCTGCTTGGCCGGGATACCAACCAGCCGTTCTTCATGCTGCCCTTCGGCCTGCCGGAAGGTCCCCTCCTGGACCGGCTCCTTCATGATCACTTGATGATGAAAGCGGCCTCAACATCGCAGGCGGACCTGCTTGCCAAGGCCGGCTACCGCGTGCTGGCCGATCGGGATAACTTTGATTATCTCTACCGGCGCCATGATTTGGCCGTACTGGGCGGCCGCTCCTATCACAAGAAACGAAACCTGATCAAAGCCTTTGTCACCAACCATAATTATGCGGCCAAACCACTTGGGGAAGCGTATATCGGCGATGCGATCCAGGTCCTGGAGGGCTGGCGTGCCGGCAACGACCAGGGCGGCGACTTCGAGGCCGCCCGCGAAGCCTTGGAGCAGATGGACGCTCTTCAGCTCTGCGGCGGGATCTATTACGTTGAGGACCGGCCTGTGGCCTATACCCTGGGAGAAGAGCAGACATCCAGGGCAACCTACCTGATTCATTTTGAAAAGGCGATATCCGGCTACAAGGGGCTCTACCAATTCATCAATCAGTCTTTTGCCTCGGTCCTGCCTGAAGATTATACAACCATCAATCGGGAACAGGACATGGGGGACCAGGGGTTACGCCAGGCAAAACTCAGTTACAAGCCCACAGGATTCATAGAAAAATTCAAGATTTTCCCACGGGGGAGCGATGCGCCGCCGGACCTTGCGACGACCGCCGATTCCACCGGGGCCTGATCAAGAGCCATGTCCATCCTCCTGTTCTTCCACGTCTGGCAAGAACGCGGCAATCGATGTCTCGTGAGGCAAGGTTCCATGCTTGCAAGATTTTTCCGTGGCCGCCATCTTCAGGCCCGAGGAAGTCGTCATGTTTGATTTCAGTTCACTGATTCTGTTTATCACCGCCTCCCTGCTCCTGGCCCTGGCTCCGGGACCGGACAATATCTTTGTCCTGACCCAATCGGCGGTCAAGGGCAGGCTGGTCGGCCTGGTGGTCACGCTCGGCCTCTGCACGGGATTGATCGTGCACACCTCGGCAGTGGCCCTGGGGGTGGCGGCCATCTTCCAAGCCTCGGCCACCGCCTTCAACCTGCTCAAGTTTGTAGGCGCCGCCTATCTGTTGTACTTGGCCTGGGGTGCCATACGGGCCGGGGCCGAGTCACTGGAGGGCAAGGCCGACCGCGAGCCGAGCCTGTCCCGCTATTATCTGCGGGGGATCATCATGAACGTCACCAACCCCAAGGTTTCGATCTTCTTTCTCGCCTTCCTTCCCCAATTCACCCATCCGGAACGCGGCCACCTGCCGCTGCAGATGTTGACCCTTGGCGGTTTGTTCATCCTCGCCACTCTGATCGTCTTCGGCGGTATCAGCCTGCTTGCCGCCATCCTCGGGCAGTGGCTGCGGCGGTCCGATTGGGCACAAAAATGGCTCAACCGGATCGCCGGCACCATCTTTGCCGGACTGGCCCTGAAACTGGCGACCGCCAGTCGTTGATATTCCCAGCGACATTCCCCCCGGCCATGGTTTCAAGCGCGTTTTGAAATACTGCTTGAAAAACGCTGATTTCTCGGCTTTATTCAGCAGTTCGAAAGAAACGGCGCTGCCGGATCATTGAGAACGCCCGTCAGCCTACGGCAAACAACAGGGGGAAGGACTCATGCAGGAAGAGAAACGGCAATTGCTGCGGGAAATCGCGGCGGGAAACGGCAACATCACCGTGCTTACCGGAGCCGGCATTTCCGCTGAAAGCGGCATCCCCACCTTTCGTGGACCGGAAGGGTACTGGACCGTGGGATCCAAGGTCTATCAACCCCAGGAGATGGCCACCTTCCACATGTTCTGCCAAATGCCGGATGAAGTCTGGCGATGGTACCTTTACCGCATGGGGGTCTGTGGGGCCGCCGAACCCAATCCCGGCCATCGGGCCCTGGTGGCCATGGAAAACCATTTCGGCGACCGGTTCACCCTTATCACCCAAAATGTCGACGGGCTTCATCTGCGGGCCGGCAATTCCCTTGCGCGAACCTACCAGATCCACGGCAATGTGTTTTACATGCGCTGTTCCCTCGGCTGCAGCGAGGAGGTCTACCCCATCCCCGAAAGCGTGCGTCCCAAGGCAAAGGAGGAAAAGCTGACCGACGCCGACCGCCAAGGCCTGCGCTGCCCTCTGTGCGGCGCCCTCACCCGGCCACACGTTCTCCTCTTCGACGAGAGCTACAACGAACACCACTATCACTTCTACAGTTCGTTGAGCACCGCGCGCCAGACCGCCCTGTTGCTGATTGTCGGCACGGCCGGCGCCACCAACCTCCCCAACCAAGTGGCGAGGGAAGTCTACGGCCACGACGGGGTGATCGTCGATATCAACATCGAACAAAACCCGTTCTCCCAACTGGCACAGAACACGCAACACGGTTTCTTCATCCGGGAATCAAGCGCAACTGCCCTCCCCTTGCTGTTCGAAATCATGACCGGGCAACCCCTCTGAGCACATCCCCGGCGGGAAACTCCGACACAGGGACCATTTGATGCCGGCAACCAGGAGCGGACAACCTCGGCGGCGGTGTCCCCCCTGCGTGATTACGGCATCCATTCCTCCCTCCCTTCCCCACCGCAACGACTTTTCGGTAAAGATTTGGTCACCTCCATCCATTGATGCGTTTTCCCGCTTGTCTTGCCGGGAAGCGATATGCTACCAATATAATCATCAGATTTAAAATTTTAGTAGTGCCAGACTGTTAGAATCCCCCCTCTCCACGCCGTGCCCCCAAAGCGCCCCTGGAGAAGATGGCGCTTTATCCACCTTCCCCCAACAGGAGCAACATGCCTCAGCTACCTTCACAACTCATCGTTTTCATTGCCATCATCTCCTTTTCACTGTTTTCCGTTACGCCGCATCCCGCGCAAGGAGAGGAATTGCCCACCGGCAAGAAAACAATGATCACCGCCGCAGGATCCGGGGTAAATCTTGGGATCACCCGGCTTCTGGCGGCGGCGTTCAGCAGGCAACACCCCACTACGATGGTGGATGTTCCGGGCAGTATCGGCTCCAAGGGCGCAATCACCGCTGCTGCGGAAGGCGCCATTGCCCTAGGCCTTGTTTCCCGGCCGTTGAAGGCAAAAGAGCAACGCCTCGGACTCGTGTACCACCCATATGCGCAGGTGGCCATGATGATCGGCGTCCATCCCACCGTTGCCGAGAAAAATATAACCTCCGCTGAGTTGGTACAAATATTCCAAGGCAATAAAAGCCACTGGCAGGATGGCAACGAAATTATCGTTCTGGCGCGTGAGGAGGGGGACAGCGGTTTCCAGGTGCTGTCAGACAAGATTTCCGGGTTCAGGCAGGCCTGGGACGAAAGTCGCGCCGCAAAACGGTGGACCCTCTTTTTCACTGATCAGGATGCAAACCGGGCTCTTTCCTCAACGCCATATGCCCTGGGTGTTGCCGATTTGGGGATGATCACCTGCGAACATTTAGCGATCAAACCGCTCAGCCTCGACGGTATCCCTGCTACCTTGGACAATGTTGCCAGCGGCCAATACCCGTTGACCCGGGAACTTGCCTTTGTCTTTCGCGCCGATAAACTTTCACCGGAAGCAAAGGCCTTCATGGCTTTTGTCTTTTCCGATGCGGGAAAAAGAATCCTGCGGGAAAATAAGTACGCGCCCCGTCAATAACCGTACCGGCAGATGTTCAAGATTCCCCAAGAAAATAGCATAAGCTGCAACCTTGCCCGAAAACTGTTGCCGTTGGCGGTGGCGGTCTTCTGCATCCTTGCGTTCTGCATTCCCGGCGGGTACTGGGGACTTGAATGCAACAAGCTCCGCCAGTCGGCGCAAAACCATGCCAGGCAGCTGTCCGCTCAAATAAGCAGCCTGGCGGCCTCCTCCCCCCAGCTCTGGAAATACCAAACGGCCAAGTATAAACAGATTTTAGACAGCTTTGTCCCCGACAAAGGGATTGTGGAAATCACGGTTTTTGACGATCAGAACGTGCCGATTACCCATTATTCCCATCAAAGCAAGCAAACGCCTTTTGTATCGATTTTCGGGATATACGGTAAACCGGCGGATATTTTTTTCAACAACCACTCCATAGGCAAAGTGAGAATCCGCCTCTCGACCTATGCCTTGTTTTTGTCGTTCCTGGCGGTATTCCTGCTCTGTGCATCGGTCGGGACCATTCTCGCCTTGTTGATCTATCGCCTTCCGCTCCTCGTCGTTCTCCGGCTGGAGGGGGATTTGCTGGTCCACCAGCAATCGCTTGAACAGAAAATCGCATCAAGAACAAGTGAACTCAAGCAGCATGCCGAAAAAGCGCTGCAACTTGCCGAACAGGCGGAAGCCGCCAATAAAAGCAAATCGATTTTTCTCGCCAACATGAGTCATGAAATCCGGACGCCGATGAATGCGATTCTCGGGATGACCTATTTGGCCATGCGGGAAAAATCCGAGGCCAAACGGCAGCGTCTCCTGAAAACAGTGCACTTTTCCTCGGAAAACCTGCTGAATATCCTCAATGACATTCTCGACTTTTCCAAAATGGAATCCGGCCAGTTTCAACTCAATCCGGTGCCCTTTTCCCCGGCGCAGTTGCTGGAAGGCATTCTTTCGACAATGAATGTCCCCGCTGTGGAAAAACAGTTGCAACTGCAATGCAGCGTGGCCGACGACATGCCCCCGGTACTGATCGGGGACGACATCCGATTGCGGCAAATCCTGATCAACCTTACCGGAAACGCCATCAAATTCACGAGTACCGGCTCGGTCGCCGTGCATGCCTGCCGGCAAGGGGCAACGGAAACGGGTGGACTGGCCGTTCATTTTTCAGTCACCGACACCGGCATTGGCATCCCTCCCGCTAAGCTGTCCTCAATCTTCAATTCCTTTGAACAGGCCGATGCCTCCTACAGCAGACGATTCGGCGGTACCGGCCTTGGACTTTCCATTTGCAAGCAACTGGTCGAAATAATGGGGGGAAGAATCTGGGTGGAAAGCCGGGAAAATGTCGGCAGTGCCTTTCACTTTGTCGTTCCCTTGCCCGTGGATGAGCAAGCCGTGCCTGAAAAGGAAAAAACGGGAGAAACACTGCAATCTCCGGTGAGGGGACTATGTATACTCATTGTCGATGACAATCCCGTCAATCTGGACGTGGCGCAGATGATGCTCGAACAGGATCATCATGTGCAAACCGCGACCAACGGCCAGGCGGCGCTTCATTTATTGGCCTCGGAAACCTTTGACCTGGTGTTCATGGATGTCCAGATGCCGGAAATGGATGGGCTGACCGCGACCACGGTTATCCGTGATTTCGAGGCGGGACTCGAGGTATGGCTCGATCTGGAGGAAACCTGCCGCACCCTTCTCGCCGGGAAACTGAAAGGCGGGCATATTCCCATTGTGGCGATGACCGCCCATGCCATGGAGGAAGACAAGCAACGATGCCTAGCGGCCGGCATGGATGCATACATCACCAAACCGCTGCAACTCGACAAGCTGGG
>JBFWIP010000038.1:0-5683 GCA_050255935.1 Desulfobulbus sp. | reverse complement strand
AACTGAAAGGCGGGCATATTCCCATTGTGGCGATGACCGCCCATGCCATGGAGGAAGACAAGCAACGATGCCTAGCGGCCGGCATGGATGCATACATCACCAAACCGCTGCAACTCGACAAGCTGGGCGGGGTGTTGAGGACGCTGGCCAAATCGACACAGACAAATCCGGCAGCCCGGGACCTCAACGGCGCATCAACACCGGCGGCGACACCGAGGGATGACAAACCTCTGGTTCCGCCCACGCCGCACGACATCCGGTTGCATCTCCAGCGTGCAACCACCTTGACCCCCGAGCAGATCGACACAATTATACAAGCCGCGCAAAAAAGCATTGCCGAGCATCTGTCCGTGGCGCAGGAGTCATTGGCGCGCAACAATTTCCCGGCTTTCAGCCGGGCCGTGCACAGCCTCAAGGGGACGCTGCTCCAATGCGGGGTGGCCGACTGGGCCAATGAAGCGCAATACCTCTACGATGGGATACTCAACAAGCATGCCATCTCCTTTTCCGAAAAACTGAAGGACCTGGCCCGGGGAATGCGGGAGTTGACGGATGAAGCTGATTCTGTCCATCCCGAACCTTGAGCCGGGACTTCATTGCCTTCCCCGGCCACTCCCGGTACGAGGAGGGTCCCAGCCTTTTCTCCACGCCCCTTCTCCGAATTCCCGGGGCGGACTGACCGCAAAACGACGGGAAAAAGATTGCCTCAATGTCCCTGGACACCTCGTTCCCGTCATTCTCTTCCATGGCCGCTGTTGACCGGAGCGGTATTTCTTCTTATCGTGCTGCTAAATTTGTCCTTCTCGTTCATGACCACGAAAACGGCGCCTTTTGCTTGACGATATCCCCTTCCAGAAATGCGCGGGTGGCCGTTTTTGTCCATGGACGAATCCATCAAACGTGCGTGATGAAGTGCTCCATGAATATTCAAGGATTACGGAAAGATTACAACAACCAGATCCTGCGCCGCGACATGCTGGCGGCCGACCCCTATGACCAGTTTGAACGTTGGTTTCGGGAAGCCTGCGAGGCAGAGGTGCCCGAGCCCAATGCCATGACCCTGGCGACGGTCGGCGCCGACGGGCAACCGACCCTGCGCACCGTGCTGCTGAAATTCTTTGACCGGGAAGGTTTTGTTTTCTTCACCAACTACGGCAGCCGCAAGGCCCGTCAAATTGAGGAAAACCACCAGGTCGCCCTGCTCTTCCCCTGGGTGAAGCTGCCCCGTCAGGTCGCCGTTACCGGGAAGGCCGAAAAGGTCAGTACCGCCGAGTCGGCCCGGTATTTCGCCACCCGCCCCCGCGAAAGCCAATTGGGAGCCTGGATCTCCAGGCAGAGTTCGATTCTCGGCTCCCGACAGATGCTGATGGCGGAACTGGCAAAGATCAAGGCCAAATTCCTCAACGGCGAGGTTCCCCTGCCCGATTTCTGGGGAGGCTACCGCGTCCGCCCCGAGACGATTGAATTCTGGCAGGGACAGACCAGCCGGCTGCATGACCGTTTCCTCTACTCGCGAAACGACGATGGGAGTTGGGCTGTCAAACGTCTGGCCCCTTGATCAAACCATCGTCACCGGTTGCCCCGGCCTTCGCTCGTTCCACCGATCCGATCATCACCTCTTGTTCAGGAGCCTTTTCATGCGCTTTCTGCTTGTTTTGAGCTTGCTTTTCTCCCTTGCCGTTCCAGCGCACGCTGAATCGCAGACCGCGGCACCCGACACACCTGCGCCGCCACCGCTCCTCACCCCTTCCACGACGGTTCCGGCTCAGGCTCAGCCACCGGCCTGGCTGCCCCAGAAACGACCAGCAACGACGCCGTCCACTTTTGTCGTCAAAGGGCCGGCGAAAACCGCGACTTCCATCGAAAAGAGCGATCAACCCGCTGCAACGGCTGAGGCCAAGATTGGCAAAGGCGGCAAAGGGGGTACGAAAGCCAAGATCGCGGTGAAACCGAAGTCCGCCGCACCGGCAAAAAACGGCAAAAAAACACCGGCAGATGCCACGGCTGATGAGGGTGAACCGATCAAAATTGAATCGGTCCTCACCAAGGAACTGGATCGGCAGAACCAAATGCGCCAAGCCGGCGACACCCTGAAGATGCTCTCTTCCCTGGTGGAGCTGCAAAAAAACCTCAAACAACAAATCGATGCCACAGGCAAACAACTGAAGCGCAGCCTGTCCGAATCGAAGAAACAGGATCTTCTTGCCGAATTGGACAACCTGGACAAGCAACTCAACGACTCCAGCGCTGATTTCGAACGGTTGGCCACAGGGGTTGATTCGAGTGTGTTCTCCGATCAAAAAGAGGAGAGCTTCAGTTGGAAAAATGAAATTTCCGTGCTGATCGAACCCACCATCAAGGAACTCAAGCAACTCACGGCCCATGTCCGCCAGAAATCGAACTTGAAAGACTCCATCGTCCGCTATGAATACCAGCTTTCCACAGCCAACGCTGCGGTCGAACACATCAAACGGTTAATCGCGGAAGCGAATAACCCGAAAATCAAACAATATTTGAACGAACTGCTGCCGGCCTGGCAAAATATGCAGCAGCGCATCAGCGGCAAGCTCGATCTCGCCGAACGCGAGTTGAACAAGATGGAGGCCAAGGATGTCTCCTTTATACAGAACTCCAGCAATTCGATCCGGAATTTCTTCCGTGACCGCGGCTGGTATCTGCTCATGGCCATGGGGACCTTTGTCGCCGTCCTCCTCTGTTTCCGCCTCTTTGCCCGGCTCGTCCTGAAAATGTTTCCGGGCGCGCGAAAAGACCAGCGACCCATCCATGTTCGTGTCCTTGATATATTTTTTCAGTTTTTTTCCATCATCTCCGCAATTTGCGGTTTTGTTCTCATCCTGTACCTGGGAGAAGACTGGTTCCTTTTAAGTGCGACCATCATCTTTATCGTCGGCCTTGCCTGGACTGTCCGCCAGGCCGTCCCCAAAATGTGGCGCCAGGTTCGATTGATGTTGAACATGGGGGCGATCCGGGAAGGCGAACGGGTAGTCTATCAAGGCGTTCCCTGGAAAATAGAGGCGATCAATTTTTTCTGCAAATTACACAATCCCGCCCTGGGAATGCATATCCGCATCCCCATAGAAAACATAACAGACCTGGTTTCCCGCCCCTATGAACAAAACGAACCCTGGTTTCCCTGCCAGACGGGAGACTGGGTGGCGATCGAGGGGAAATCAAACGCCAAGGTGGTGAGCATTTCCCCCGAACAGGTCGAATTGGTGGAACTCGGCGGCCGCAAGATCGTCTATCCCACCGGCGATTTTCTCAGCCTGTCACCGGCAAATCTTTCCACCAACTTTTACGTGCGGGTGGTCTTTGGCCTCTCCTATGACCTGCAGGCGGAAATCACCACCTCGGTCCTGGAAAAACTGCTTGCCTATATTCAACAAAAATTCGAGGAACATGGCTTTGCCGAGGATTGCCTCAGCCTTTCCGTGGATTTTCTCCAGGCCGGCGCCTCTTCCCTGGATGTGGTCGTCTTTGCCAACATGAAGGGCGAGCAGGCCCCTGCGTTCAGCAAAATCGAGCGGTCCATTTCCAAATGGTGCGTTGAATGCTGCAACCAAAACAACTGGGAGATCCCTTTCCCGCAGATGACGGTCCACCTGCCCGGCCCGGCCCGATAACAGGAACCATGCTCAACCAAGATATCCTCGACCAACTGGCGGAGATCGTCGGCAAGGACAACGTCTCGTCCCGGACCGCCGACCGGATAACCCACTCCTTTGACGCCACCCAGCGTCAGTGCCTGCCCGAGGTGGTCGTGTATCCGCACAGCACCGAAGAAATAAGCCGCATTGTCCGCCTGGCCGACCGGGAAAAGATCCCCATCCTGCCACGGGGCGCCGGCAGCGGCTTCAGCGGCGGCAGTCTGCCCGTCCACGGGGGTATTGTCCTTGTCCTGACCCGGATGAACCGCATCCTGGAAATCGACACCGACAACCTCCTTGCCGTGGTCGAACCCGGAGTGGTCACCGGCGACCTGCAGCGGGCGGTGGAACGGCTGGGGCTGTTTTATCCGCCCGATCCGGCCTCCAAGGATTTCTCCACCCTTGGCGGCAATATTGCCGAGTGCGCCGGTGGACCGCGTTGTGTCAAATACGGCGTTACCCGCGACTATGTGCTGGGATTGACCGTGGTCACCCCCAAGGGTGATGTCATCCAGACCGGCGGCCGGACCATCAAGAACGTGGTCGGCTATGACCTGACCCGCCTCTTTGTCGGCGCCGAGGGGACCCTGGGGGTGGTCACCCGGATCATCCTCCGGCTGCTGCCCAAACCCGAGGCCCGCAAGACCATGCTGGTGGCGTTCGCCTCCATCGAAGGGGCTGCCGAGGCGGTCTCGACCATCATTGGCGGCAAGATCATTCCCACCACCCTGGAATTCATGGATGGATCGGCCATTGCCTGCGTGCGCAAGGCCATGCCTCTCGACCTGCCCGAGGCCTGCCGTGCGGTGCTGATCATCGAAGTGGACGGGGATAAGGAGCAGTTGCAGGGCCAGGTTGCGCGCATCCTGGAACTGATCGAACCCTTGGGGGTCCTGGAAACCCGGATTGCGGAAAACACCGAGGAATCCGAAGCGATCTGGAAAGTGCGGCGCGCGGTCAGCCCGAGCTTGCGGAACCTCAACCCCAACAAATTCAACGAGGATGTCGTGGTCCCCCGGTCACGGGTCCCGGAGATGATCCGCGCCCTGGAGCGCATTGCTGAAAAATATTCGGTCCCCATCGTCAACTTCGGCCATGCCGGCGACGGCAACATCCATGTCAACGTCATGGTCGATCTGGCCGAGCCCGGCATGGAGGCCACGGTCGAGGAGGTTCTCAGGGAGATCTTCCGCACCACGGTGGAACTGGACGGTTCGATCAGCGGAGAACACGGAATCGGCACCGCAAAGGCCCCCTTCATCGGCATGGAACTGAGCCCGGAAACCCTGGCCGTGATGCGGGCCGTCAAACAGGCCCTTGATCCCAACAACATCATGAATCCGGGCAAAATTTTCCCTCAATCCTCCACAGGGGATAATTTTCTCCCGTTGGATACACCGGCAGCATGAGTCAACAGAAACAACTCGAAGAGTACCGCGACATTCTCAGCCAATGCGTCCGCTGCGGCGCCTGTCAGGCCCATTGCCCGGTGTACAGGGAAACCGGCCGCGAGGGATCGGTGGCCCGGGGAAAGATCGTCCTGGCCGCTTCGGTCCTGGCGGGGGCAATAGAACTTGATGACCGACTCCGCGAGGAGATCAGCCTCTGCCTCCTTTGTGGCTCCTGTGTGGCCAAATGCCCCAACAAGGTCCCCACCGATGCCATTGTCGGAGCCCTGCGCAGGCGGATCACCGGGGAACACGGCTTGTCCCCGGTCGGCAAAAAGGTGGCTACCCTCACCGGCTCAAAATCCCTCCTGAAAACGCTGATCAAGGGGGCGGACATGCTTTCGCCGCTGCTGTTTAAAAAGATCCCGGAGGCCAGCGGCCTGCGGCTGCGTTTTTCCCCTGATCTCTTGAAGGACCGCAGCCTTCCGCCCCTGCCCGACCGTTTTCTCTTTGACCTGGTGCCGGAATTCCTTCAGGGGGAGGCCGACAAGCCGGTGGTCGGGATCTTTGCCGGCTGTGCCCTCACCTATATTTATCCCCGGATTGGCGAACTCCTGGTGCGTCTGC
>JBFWIP010000037.1:15798-21395 GCA_050255935.1 Desulfobulbus sp. | reverse complement strand
CTGCCCTTTGAGGGCATCGTCCCCCGCCTCAACCGCCTCTTCCGCGAGACCACCTCTTCCCGTCTGCGCGAGGAAATCGAAGGCTTCATGACCGAGCAGGGCTGTCCGGCCTGCCGGGGCGCGCGCCTCAAACCCGAGGCACTGGCGGTACGGGTCGGGCCCTGGTCGATCATCGATCTCTGCCGCATGGCCATCGAGCGGTTGATCAAGGAGTTGGACACGCTCAGCTTTGAACCGCGCCAGGCGATCATCGCCCAACCGATCCTCAAGGAGATCCGCGAACGGCTCTTCTTCCTCCAGGGGGTGGGGTTGGGCTACCTGTCGCTCGATCGCCGGGCGGGCACCCTTTCCGGCGGCGAGGCCCAGCGCATCCGCTTGGCGTCGCAGATCGGCTCCGGCCTGGCCGGGGTGCTCTACATCCTTGACGAGCCCAGCATCGGCCTCCACCAGCGCGACAACAACAAGCTGATCAAGACCCTGATCAACCTCCGCGACCTCGGCAATACGGTGATCGTGGTCGAGCACGACTCGGACACCATCGCCAGCGCCGACCATGTGCTCGATATCGGTCCGGGCGCGGGCGTGCACGGCGGCGAGATCCTCTACTCCGGCCCCGTGCCCGGCCTGCTCGACTGCGAGGCCTCCCAGACCGGCGGCTACCTCTCGGGCCGGCTCAGGATCGAGGTCCCGGAGCAGCGGCGGCCCCTGCATGTCGAGGAGGGACGGTTCATCGAGGTCCGGGGCGCCACCATCAACAACCTCCAGAACCTGACCGTCAAGTTTCCGCTCGGGGTGATGACCTGTGTCACCGGTGTTTCCGGTTCGGGCAAGAGTTCCCTGGTGATCGAAACCCTGTTCAACGAGGCCCAGCGCGCCTTCACCGACCGCAAGGGGTATCTGCGTGGCCCGCAGCTGCTCAAGGGGTTGGACCTGCTCGACAAGGTGATCGATATCGACCAGAGCCCCATCGGCCGCACCCCGCGCTCCAACCCGGCCACCTACACCGGGGTGATGACCCCGATCCGCGAACTGCTGGCCCGCCTGCCCGAGTCGCGGGCACGCGGCTATCAGCCCGGACGGTTCAGCTTCAACCTCAAGGGCGGCCGCTGCGAGACCTGCGAGGGCGACGGCGTCATCCGCATCGCCATGCACTTCCTCCCCGACATCTACGTCACCTGCGAACGCTGCCAGGGCAAACGCTACAACCAGGAGACCCTCGACATCCGCTACAAGGGCAAGAACATCGCCGAGATCCTGCAGATGACCGTGGAGGAGGCGCTCGAGTTTTTCCAGAACGTGCCGCCGATTGCCGGCCGCCTGCAGACCATCGTCGATGTCGGACTCGGTTACCTCAGCCTGGGGCAATCGTCCGTGACCCTTTCAGGCGGCGAGGCCCAGCGGGTCAAGCTGGCCAAGGAACTGAGCCGGCGCTCCACCGGCAAGACCCTCTACATCCTCGACGAGCCGACCACCGGCCTCCATCCGGCGGACATCCAGCATCTGCTGCGGGTCCTCGGCCGGCTGGTGGACGGCGGCAACACCGTGGTGGTGATCGAGCACAACCTGGATGTGATCAAGACCGCGGACTGGGTGATCGACATCGGTCCCGAAGGCGGCAGCGGCGGCGGCCGGGTGATTGCAGAAGGCACCCCGGAAGCCATTGCCCGCGAACCCAAATCCTATACCGGGATGTTCCTCAAGCAGTTCCTCAACGGTTATGAATAGAGTTTTTCACTGTTTTTCCTTGGCGTTCGCCGCTCGCCCCTGTTACCATGCGGCGCAAAGAAACCTTGCCGGTACCATAAGAGTGGCCGGTTTTCATTGACTTCGATCACAAGGACATATCATGGCAGACCAAAGCCCCGAACAGCAGGAGATCCCGATCTTTCGCATGCAGAAGATGTATATCAAGGATTTTTCCTTTGAGAGCCCCAACGCCCCCAAGGTCTTTCTCACGAAAAATCAGAATCCCAAGGTGGATTTCAACCTCCAGCTGAAAAACCAGAAACTCGACGACGATCACAGCGAGGTTTCCATCGCCATCACCGCCAAGGTCCTGGACAAGAACAACGACGACCAGGTAATGTTCATTATCGAAATCGAACACGCCGCAGTGTTCATGATGCGCAACATCCCCGCGGAGCACCACGATCGCGTGCTGGCGGTCGACTGCCCGCTGATGCTCTTCCCCTTCACCCGCCAGATCGTCTGCCAGGCCGCGGTTGACGGCGGTTTCATGCCGTTCTTGATGGAACCGATCAATTTCATCGCCCTCTACGACAACGCCCAGCGCCAGCAAAAGGACGCATAACAGGGTTGTCCTTTGACGGGCTGCCGCCCGTCCGTCTCAAAAAAAACGGTGGCCGGGTTCACGTAACCCGGCCACCGTTTTTTTTGCTCAAGAGACACAATGCAGGAAAAAGCCCCCCCTGCCCCGAAACCTGCCAGCTACAGTCGCACAGCCTACACCCTCCGAAAAATCAGGCAGGCGTTGGTGCCGCCAAAGCCATAACTGTTGCTCATCACCGTGGTGAGCACGGCATCGCGGTTGGCATCGACGATGTGCATGCCTTCGGCCTCGGGATCCATCTCCTCAATATTGGCGGTGCCGCAGATGAAATTGTGCCCCAACATCAGCAGGGAATAAATGGCCTCGTGCACCCCGGCAGCACCCAGACTGTGTCCTGAAAGTGACTTGGTCGAACTGATCGGCGGGTTGTTTGCGCCGAAGACCTCGCGGATGGCGCGCAACTCGATCAGGTCGCCGATGGGGGTGGAGGTGCCGTGGGCATTGATATAATCGATCGACGACCCTGCGGTTTCCAGGGCCAGGCGGATGCAGCGCACCGCCCCCTCGCCGGTGGGCTGGACCATGTCGGCCCCGTCGGCGGTGGCCCCGTAGCCGACCACCTCGCCGTAGATCCGGGCGCCGCGCTTCCGGGCCCGCTCGTACTCCTCCAGCACCACCAGCCCGGCGCCGTTGGCGACCACAAAGCCGTCACGGTTGCGGTCGTAGGGCCGGGAGGCCCGCTCCGGGGTGTCGTTGTACTTGGTCGACAGAGCGCCCATGGCGTCGAACATGGCGGTCTGGGTCCAGTGTTCCTCATCCGAGCCGCCGGCAAAGACAATATCCTGCTTGCCCAGCTGGATCTGCTCCATGGCCGCGCCGATGCAATGGGAACCGGTGGCGCAGGCCGAGGAAATGGAATAGCAGAGGCCCTTGATATGATGGGTGCTGGTGAGGCAGGCGGAGACCGTGCTGCTCATGGTGCGCGGCACCATGAAGGGGCTGAGCCGTTTGATGCCCTTGGCCCGCATGATGTCGGCGGTGGCGACCACATTCTCGGCCGAGGTGCCGCCGGAGCCGATGATCAATCCGGTCCGGGGATGGGAGACTTCCTCCTCGCTCAATCCGGCGTCGGCAACCGCCTGCGACAGGGCAATCGAGGCATAGGCCGCGGCATTGCCCATGAAACGCAGGTTTTTCTTGTCCAGGTGTTCCTTGATATCGATCCGGGTAAAGCTGCCGATCTGTGCCCGCAGGCCGATCTCCCGGTACCTTTCATGAAAACGGACGCCCGAACGGCCCTGCCGTAACGAATCCAGCACCTCGTCAACGCTGTCGCCCAACGGCGAGACGATCCCCATCCCTGTAATCACAACCCGTCGCATCAGTCCTCCCGCCTTTCTGCTTGCCGATGAATGGCCAGCGGCCCGCAGCTCTGGCAAACCGGCATGACCTCCACCGTACAGATGTTGACATGCGGTGGCACACTGGTCACCCAATGGACGATCTCGGCGATATCCACCGGCCGCAACGGTTCGGTTCCCTTGTAGACCGCATCGGCCTTGTCCCTGTCGCCGTGGAAACGGACGATGGAAAATTCGCTCTCCGCCAGACCGGGCTCGATATTGGTCACCCGCACCTTGGTATGGTTGAGGTCGGTGAGGAGATTGCGGGAGAACTGTTTGACAAAGGCCTTGGTGGCGCCGTAGACATTGCCCCCCGGATAGGGATAGTTGCCGGCGATCGACCCCATGTTGATGATATGCCCCCGGTTCCGTTCGACCATGCCCGGAAGAATACACCGGGTAAGATAACACAATCCCTTGATGTTGGTATCGATCATGGTTTCCCAATCGCGGATGTCGGCCTTTTGGGCTCCTTCAAGGCCCAGGGCCAGGCCGGCGTTGTTGACGAGGACATCGATATCCCTGAAATCTTCCGGCAGGTTCCGGACCATGGCTTCAACGGCCTCGAAATCACGCACATCCAAGGCAACGATATGCACCGGCGTTCCGTTTAGTTCCTGCTGCAGGGCCTGCAGCCGGTCAACCCGGCGGCCGGTCAGGATCAGGCGCCAGCCTTCGGCGGCGAAACGCTCGGCACAGGCCCTGCCGAAACCCGAGGTGGCGCCGGTAATACAAATGATTTTCCGCATGGTTTACTCCTTTTCAATTCGTTAAGGGAAACAGGTTTCCCTCCAAAAGACAACATTTTTCCCGAACACCCTGGAATTCCTCATGGTTGTGCTTATAATCCAACCATTGTCCCGGTGACGGATTATCACCACCCCTCTTGGCTCGGTCTAAAGGAGATCACCATGCTGAAAAAAAAGATACTGAAGGCTCTGAACGATCAAATCAATGCCGAAATGTTTTCCTCCTATCTCTACCTATCCATCGAATCCTATTTCCAGTCGATCAGCCTGACCGGTTTCGCAACCTGGATGCGCGTCCAGGTTCAGGAAGAATTGATGCATGCGATGAAATTTTATGATTTTGTCAACGAGCGCGGTGGCAAGGTCACCCTGGAGGCCATTGCAAAACCGGAATCGGTGTGGGAATCGCCGCTGGTCGCTTTTGAGGCGATTTTAAAGCACGAGGAGCATGTCACCAGCCTGATCAATGACCTGGTCGACCTGGCCATCAGCGAGAAGGATCATGCCACCAACAACTTCCTCCAATGGTTCGTTTCCGAGCAGGTCGAGGAAGAGGCATCGGCCAGTGAGATCGTCGAGAGGCTGAAATTGATCAAAGACAATTCCTCAGGCCTGTTCATGATCGATGCGGAATTGGGCAAACGGGTTTTTGTCATGCCGGCGGACACCGCCGCATGAGGCAGAAGTGGTGAGCAGCCGCGCAATCAAGAACAAGGTCCTGGAGTTGTTCAACGACCGGGACCTTGCCGATATTTTGCAGGAACTCGAGGCCATTGCCGCCAAGGACGCGGTCAACGCCCTTTTTTCGCTGATCTGTCGGGAGGACCCCGCTCTGCGCTGGCGGGCCATCAGCTGTATGGGAAGGACGGTGGCGCGGCTGGCCGGTCAGGAGATGGAGGAGGCGCGAGTCGTGATGCGCCGCTTCCTGTGGAGCCTCAACGACGAATCCGGCGGTATCGGCTGGGGCGCCCCGGAATCGATGGCCGAGGTCATGTGTTGCCAGGACGGTCTGGCAAGGGAGTATGTTCACCTGCTCATCTCCTACATGCGCGAGGACGGTGAGGAGGTCTGCCAGGACGGCAACTATATCGAGCATCCCCTGCTGCAACGGGGCCTGCTCTGGGGAGTGGCACGATTGAGTGCCTGCCGCCCGGA
>JBFWIP010000037.1:13784-15698 GCA_050255935.1 Desulfobulbus sp. | reverse complement strand
ACCTGCTCATCTCCTACATGCGCGAGGACGGTGAGGAGGTCTGCCAGGACGGCAACTATATCGAGCATCCCCTGCTGCAACGGGGCCTGCTCTGGGGAGTGGCACGATTGAGTGCCTGCCGCCCGGACCTGCTGCTGCAACAGGGGGCGGATGCCGACATCCCCCCCTATCTCCTTTCGGAAGACGGCGAGATACGCGGCCTGGCGGCCCTGGCCTGTGGCCGGTTGGCCATCAAGGCGGCCGCACCCGGACTGCGCCGGCTCGCCGGCGACACGGCCACGTTCCAATTCTATCAAGACGGCGCCTTTGAACGCGTCAGCGTGGGGCAATTAGCCGGGCAGGCCCTGGAGGCGATAGGGCCATGAGCCGGGACGGACTTTTCCCAGCGGTTGCCTGCCTCCAGTTTCCCATTGCCCTGGGCGAGGTCGAACGCAACATCGCCGAGGTCCGGGCCGCGCTCGAGGCCCATCCTCCAGCAGGAGGCACCCTGGTTCTGCTCCCGGAGATTTGGGCCACGGGCTTTGATTACCCGCAGACCCGCAGGCTGGGCCAACACACCCCGGAAATCCTGGATGCCATGCAGGAGATGGCGGCCAGGTTCGACATTTTCCTGGCCGGTTCCCTGACCGACCTGAAGACTGAACAACACCTGCCGCACAATACCTTGTTCCTGGTCGGTCCCGAGGGAGTGGCGGGATCGCTTTCCAAACAGCACCTTTTTCGTTTTTGGCAGGAAGACCACTATTATCGGGCGGGTCAGGCCGGGCCGCTGCTCTCCACGGTCCACGGGCCCTTGGGCGGACTGATCTGCTACGACCTGCGTTTCCCCGAAGTGGCCAGGCGCCAGGCCTTTGCAGGCAGCCGTCTGTTGGTGGTTTCGGCACAGTGGCCGCTCAGCCGGCTCGAACACTGGCAAATCCTGCTCAGGGCACGGGCGATCGAAAACCAGTGCTACATCGCCGCCTGCAACGGTTGTGGCCTGACCGGCGGCATGGAGATGGCCGGGCATTCCATGATCGTCGCTCCCGACGGGGGGATCCTCCGCCAGGCCGGAACCGAGGCCACCCTGATAAGCGCCCCCATGGCCCCTGCGGTGGTCGATGAAGAACGCCGCCGCTTCTTTCCCGCCGGCGAGCGTCCCTGGCCCGGTGCGGACGAAAACAAAATTATCCCTTTGAACCGGTTATTGGCGGAACTCCGCCTGATCCGCCGGCACGGCAGCCGGGTCGCCTTCACCAACGGCTGTTTCGACATCCTCCATGCCGGTCATGTCAGTTATCTGGAGCGGGCACGCCGCAGTGCGGATTGCCTGGTGGTCGGCCTCAACACCGATGATTCGGTGCGCAAGCTGAAGGGTCCGAGCCGTCCTGTCAACGGCGAAAACGGGCGGGCGAGGGTCCTGGCGGCATTGGGCTGCGTGGATTATGTGGTTCTGTTTGCCGAGGAGACGCCGATTCGACTGATCACCGCCATCCAGCCGGATGTCCTGGTCAAGGGAGCGGATTACGAGGAAGATGAAATCGTGGGGGCGGCGGAAGTCAAGGCCGCCGGTGGCCGGGTGGAACGGATTGTGTTCGAGCACGCCTGTTCGACCTCGGCCCTGATCAAAACCATTCAGGAACAATCCTGAGTCAACCTAGGCATGAAACGTCGTTCGCGTGATTGTTCATGAGAACGGCCCATATTTTGAACTAATGGAATCCAAAGGGATTCTTTCAACTCCGAGGAGGTCTGACCATGACAACCCGACGAATCGAAGGCATGAAATGCCAACATTGTGCAAAGACGGCCACCAAGGTCCTGGAAAATCTGGGAGCCACCGAGGTTGAAATCAACCTGGACAGCGGTGAGGCCAGGTATCAAGGATCAATCGAAACAGAGGCGTTGCGCAAGGCTCTTGCCGAAAAGGGCTAT
>JBFWIP010000037.1:0-13684 GCA_050255935.1 Desulfobulbus sp. | reverse complement strand
ATGCTTGTATTTTGATTCCATGAAGATCGGCGCTCTTTGTTGACCAACCTGTGCGCGGGATGTTACCTTGGCGACGATTGTGAACTTGGCGGCTTCCGGGCACGGCACGGGCTGCTTTTTCTTTGCGCGGAGGGAACAGAATGAAATTCAAGGCGGTTCTTTTCGGCATTGCGGGTATCGTCGGTGTCGTCGGCCTGCTGGCCGGGACCAAGGTCCTGCAGATCTCGACCCTGATCAAACAGAGCAAGGAGGCCAAAACGCCGCCGGAGGTAGTGACCACCTTCCAGGCCAGGGAACAGTATTGGGAATCGCTGGTCACCGCCGTCGGTTCGCTGGAGGCGGTCCAGGGCGTGACCGTCACCGCCGAGGTCACCGGCAAGGTCACGGCCATCGCCTTTGAGCCGGGGAGCAAGGTCAAGGCCGGGGAACTGCTGGTGCAGCAGGATATCGCCGCTGAAACCGCCCAACTCCGTTCCGCCGAGGCGGCGGTCGAACTGGCGCGGATCACCCTGGCACGGGCCAAGAAGATGCTGGCGACCAAGGTTGTGGCCGAATCGAATTACGACAACGCCTCGGCCACGCTGAAACAGGCCCTGGCCCAGGCCGACAACATCCGTGCCGCCATTGCCAAGAAGACCATCCGCGCCCCCTTCAGCGGCCGCCTCGGCATCCGCATGGTCAATCTCGGGCAGATCATCAAGGAAGGCCAGGCGATCGTTTCCCTGCAGGCGCTCGATCCGATCTACGCCAACTTCCTTGTCCCCCAGCAGCAGTTGCCGCTGATCCGGCTGGGCTATCCGGTACGGCTCACTTCCGACGGCCTGCCGCCGGGACATGTGGTCGAGGGGACGGTCACCGCCATCAACCCCGATGTCGATGCCGCCAGCCGCAACATCCGTATCCAGGCCACGGTCGCCAATACCAGGGAAGAATTGCGGCCGGGCATGTTTGTCCAGGTGGCGGTGGTCCTGCCGGGACACAAACCTGTCCTGACCGTGCCGGCCACGGCCATCCTCTACGCCCCCTACAGCGATTCCGTCTTCCTGGTCGAAAGCGCCGGAGAAGGGACCGAGGGCAAGGTGGCGCATCAGCAGTTTGTCCGCCTCGGCGAACGGCGCGGCGACTTCGTGGCGGTCATCTCCGGGATCAAGCCCGGCCAGAGCGTGGTCAGCACCGGCGTGTTCAAGCTGCGCAACGGCCAAAGCGTGGAAATCGACAACACCCTTTCCCCTGAATTCAAACTGGCCCCCAAACCCGAGGACAGTTAACGCATGAAATTCACCGACATTTTTGTCGAACGGCCGGTGCTTGCCATCGTCACCAGCCTGCTGATCCTCATTGCCGGGCTCCAGGCCATCGGCTCGCTCAGCGTCCGCCAGTACCCGCGCAGCGATAACGCGGCGGTCACGATCACCACGGTCTATACCGGCGCCAGCGCCGAGCTGGTGCGAGGATTCATCACCACCCCGCTCGAACGGGCTATCGCAGCCGCCGACGGCATCGACTACCTCCAGTCGCAAAGCTCGCTGGGCGTGTCGACGATCACCGCCCGTCTGCGTCTCAACTACGATCCGATCAAGGCCCTGTCCGAAATCAGCTCCAAGGTGGACCAGGTCCGCGGCGACATGCCGCCCGAGGCCGAAATCCCGGTCATCAACGTTGAATCCGCGGATTCGCAATTCGCCTCGGCCTACCTCAGCTTCACCTCAGATGCGCTCAAACAGAACGAAATCACCGATTATCTGGTGCGGGTGATCCAGCCCCGGCTTTCCTCGATCGAGGGCGTCCAGCGCGCGGACGTGCTCGGCGGCCGCACCTTTGCCATGCGCATCTGGCTCGATCCGGCCCGGATGGCGGCCTTCAACGTCAGCCCGGCCCAGATCCGCCAGGCGCTGGCGGCCAACAATTTCCTCGCCGCGGTCGGCAAAACCAAAGGTTCGCTGGTCGAGGTCAACCTGACCTCCAATACCGACATGCGCTCGGTAGCGGATTTCAAGCGGCTGGTGATCCGTGAGGAGGGGGGCGCCATTGTCCGCATCGAAAATGTGGCCAAAGTGGTGCTCGGCGCCGAGGACTATGACAGCGAGGTGCAGTTTTCCGGCCAGACCGCGGTGTTCATGGGCATCTGGCCCCTGCCCAACGCCAACTCGCTCGATGTCATCAAGCGGGTGCGCCATGAAATGGCCGCAATCGGCAAACAGCTGCCCAACGGCATCACCGCCCGTATCGCCTATGACGGCACCGACTACATCAACAACGCCATCAGGGAGGTCATCAAGACCCTCAGCGAAACCCTGCTGATCGTGGTGATCATCATCTTCCTCTTCCTGGGATCGTTGCGCTCAGCCCTCATCCCGGTGGTAACCATTCCGATGTCGTTGATCGGCGCCCTGTTCCTGATGCAGGTTTTCGGCTTCACCATCAACCTGCTCACCCTGCTGGCTATCGTCCTTTCGGTGGGGCTTGTGGTGGACGATGCCATCGTGGTGGTGGAAAACGTCGAACGCCACCTCAGTGAGGGCAAATCGCCCATCGAGGCGGCCCTGCTCAGCGGCCGCGAACTGGTCAGCCCGCTGATTTCCATGACCCTCACCCTGGCGGCGGTCTATGCCCCGATCGGTCTCCAGGGCGGCCTGACCGGCGCCCTGTTCCGCGAGTTCGCCTTTACCCTGGCCGGTGCGGTCTTCATCTCCGGCGTGGTGGCCCTGACTCTTTCGCCGATGATGTCGTCCCGCCTGCTGAAGGCGGGCATGACCGAACATGGCCTGGCCGGACGGATCGAGCGCGACTTCAAACGGCTTCGCGCCGCCTATGGTCGCCGGCTCAACACCATCCTCGACAATCGGCCCGCGGTCTATATGGTCTGGATCGCCCTCGGCCTGCTGTCGGTTCCGATGTTTTCGATGTCGGCCAAGGAACTGGCGCCCACCGAGGATCAGGGCGTCATCTTCGGCATCATCGATTCGGCGGCCAATTCCACCCTGGATCAGAACCGCTTCTTCACCGCGGAGGTCAGCCGAACCTTTTTAAGCGTCAAGGAAACCGACTTCGTCTTTCAGTTGACCCAACCCAGCTCCGGCTTCAGCGGCATGGTGGCCAAACCTTGGCAGGAACGCGAACGGACCATCTTCGAGATCATGCCCGAGGTGGCGATGAAGCTGCACCGCATCCCCGGCATCCGGGTGCTGCCGGTCACACCTCCCGCGCTGCCCGGTGGCGGCCAGTTCCCGGTGGAATTCGTCATCGCCTCCACTGCCGAGTTGAACCAGGTGCTCGATTTTGCCCAGCAAATCCAAAGGGCGGCCATCAAGAGCAAGATGTTCGCCTTCCCGCCGTTGATCGACGTCAAGATCGACCAGCCCCAGTCCGAGCTGGTCATCGACCGTGACAAGGTGGCCGATCTGGGGCTCAACCTCCAGCAGGTGGGCGGAGACCTGACGACCATGCTCGGCGGCAATTACGTCAACCGCTTCAACATCGCCGGACGCAGCTACAAGGTGGTGCCGCAGGTCAAACGGGTCGATCGGCTCAATCCGGAGCAATTGGGCCGGATATACGTCACCGGCCCCAACGGCCAACTGGTGCCGTTGTCCACCATCGCCACCATCAAGGATTCGACCGTGGCCCGTTCACTGAACCGTTTTCAGCAGTTGAACGCGGTCACCCTCAGCGCCTGGCCGGTGCGGCCGCTGGACGAAGCCCTGCGATTCCTGGAGGACGAAGCCGCCAAGATCCTGCCCCAGGGATACACCCTGGACTATACCGGTGAGTCCCGCCAACTGCGGGTGGAAGGCAACACCTTCATCCAGGCCTTCGGCCTGGCCATCATGCTGATCTTCCTGGTGCTGGCTGCGCAGTTCAACAGCTTCCGCGATCCCTTTGTCATCTTGGCCGGATCCGTGCCCCTGGCGATGTTCGGCGCCCTGGTCTTCACTTTTCTCAAGATGCCGGATCCCAACGTTTCCTTCTTCACCACCGGTTGGACCACATCGCTCAACATCTACTCCCAGGTCGGCTTGGTGACCCTGGTCGGGCTGGTTTCCAAAAACGGCATCCTCATCGTTGAATTTGCCAACAAACTCCAATTGCAGGGCTTGAACAAACGCGAGGCCGTGCTCGAGGCGGCCATGACCCGCCTGCGGCCTATCCTGATGACCACCGGCGCCACCATTGCCGGCCATTTCCCGCTGACCCTGGTCACCGGTGCCGGTGCGGCGGCTCGAAACTCGATCGGCCTGGTCCTGGTGGGGGGGATGGCCATCGGTTCCTTGTTCACCCTGTTCGTCATCCCCTCGATCTATATGCTGGTGGCCAAGGACCATGCCAAGGCCCGGGAGATGAAGAAATGAACATCAAGACGAGCTTGCCCTCTTCTTCACCAACCCCGGGAAACGATATTTCCGGCCTTGCCAATCGCTCTTTTTTTATGATGCACAGTTTCCCGAACGATGATTTTTTTTGCGAGGCGATCAGCGTTCAGCTTCAATATCAGGTGTCTCTTTTGTGCCGGGCACGGTAAGATAGTATCTGTCCAGAAATGAGGATTTTCGTTCAAGTGCAAGGCATGCGAAAAATTTTACCGCAGTCATATGATTGATATCCCGAGAATAAAATTTTGAGCATAACGCCGAGATTGAGCAAAGAGACCGTTTCTATCACGGGAGGTTGTATGAAAAAGAAAGGTCCTACACGCGTCACCTTGCTGGCAACGGCCCTGCTGTTCCTGAGCGGTTGCATCTCTTCCAGCCCGGCCGTGGAAAAGGATCCGACGTTGCCCGAAGATCCCGGCCTGACGACAACCGCCGACATAGCCCTGGTTCGTCCTGTGGGGGCCGCGGCAACCATCACCGGCTTTGCCCTGTTCCTGGTTTCTTCTCCCTTCTCGCTTCTCGGGGGCAATGCGGGGGAGGCCTGGGACAACCTGGTGGTCGCTCCGGCCGCCTACACCTTCAAGCGTCCCTTGGGTCATTTTGAACAACCGGAGCCCAAGGAAGGACCACCCCCGCCGCATCGTTAATCTTTCCCGGGGCGGGCAACCACTGCCTCCTTCCGGCGGTCTTCGCCACTGCGGACTTCCACCTCAGGGGGCGGCCAAGGCGGGTTCTTTCACCAGCAGGAGAACAACGTCGCCTGTTTCCTTCATCTGCCCCGCTTCCAGCCCGGCCCGTTCACCGGTGCCCCAAAAAATATCCAATCGCTCCGGTCCGTTGATGGCGGAACCGGTATCCTGCACCGTCAGCAAACGCTGCATGGGCTTCCACCCGGCCACCTGCCCCCTGTCCATCACCGGCCGACGGCTCTTCACCAATAAAACCGACCCCGGCGGATAGATACGCTGGTCGGCGGCCACCGACCTGCCGGGCGTCAAGGGTTGGTTGAGGCTGCCGAGAGCCGGTCCGGGACTGCTCCACTCAAAAAAAATGAACGCGTCGTTCTGGTGGAGGATCAATTCCACCTCATGCGGATGCCGCTCGAGATAGGTCCGGATGCTGTCCATGGTCACGTCGGCCAGCCGCATCCGCCCGGTTTTGACCAGGAATGTGCCGATACTGGTGTAGGTCCGGCCATTGCTCCGGGCATAGTGGACTCCACGGAGACTGCCGTCGGCCAGACGTATAATTCCCGAGCCCTGGACATGCAGGGTGAAGGCATCAAAGGGATCCCGCAGCCAGACCAACTCCCCGCCCTGCAAAATCCTTCCCTGTTCAATCTCGCGCCGGGTCCAGTACGGTTGCAACCGGCCGCCGGCCAAGCGTCCGATGACCGGTTTTCTTCCCGCCCGCCTCCGAACCACCAGATCGCCGGGCGGGGAATAGAGGGGATGGAGAAAAGGTGGTTCCCGGTGCAGACTGCCCTGAAATACGGGTTGATAGTAACCGGTGATCAACAGAGGGCTCCCCGGGGAAGAGAGACAAGGAAGTTGGATGAAGTCCCGGGCCACCTGCCGCTGAAACGCCGGGTCATCCAACGAAGAGAGTACCAGGTCGCGCAGGTGGCGGGCCGTGTCGATCAGCCTGGTGACCGGAACCTCTGTCCGGGCAAAACGAAATCGAGTGTCGGGGGGAAGTGCATTGAGGTAGGAAAGGCTGCGCAAAAGCGCCTGAGACAGGCTCTGCCGATCAAGATCATCGGCAATCCGCGATGCGGCCGGGGCCGGGCACACGCAGAGATGCAACAGGAACATTCCCAGGACCAAGTCCCGGAGCAGACGGTGCCGAGCCGCAGCGACCAGTCTCCTGGCAAGGCCTGTTGTCCACTCGGCAACGATCGGGGACGCCCTTCCGGTCATCAGGATGAAGGGCTGGTGAATTGCTCGGTAAAGGCGGCGAGGAAATCGTCCAGGCCTGCTCGCGGCAGGACGTTGATACCGGCTGCGGCGGCACGGCCGCCACCGGTGGCAAACCGACGGCAGAGGGTATCGGCCCCCCGGCGGCTGGACAGAGGCGCCCGCACACTGACCAGGTAGCTGCCCTCGGCCCGGGGGATAAGGGTGGCATGCGCCATGTCCGGCTGTTCGCGGGCCAGTTGATTGGCGAAAACACCGACCACCCGCTTGGACCAGGCCGCATCCGGCAGGCAATAGACCCGGCCGGAATCGGTGCGGTGACAGGGTTGCAGACCTGCCGCCCGGGCCATGTCCTCGGCATATCCCTGCCGAAGACGGGCAAGGATGGCCGAGCCGTGGAACATTGCCAACGGGTCGTTGAAACGTTGCACCTCCCGGAACAGATCAGCCGGGTGGTAGAGCAGATCGGATTCCTCCATGCCGTATCCATTGTAATTCAGCAGCCGCCCGGTTTCCCTGAGCGCGGCAATGTCGTTTTCCGAAAGGTCAAGCGAAGAGACGGCCAGGGCCGTGACCACATCGTCGAGATTGTCGCCAAAGGCGCCGACAATGGCCCAGGCCCGGTACATACCCGCCAGCAACTGATCGATAATCAGTGAGGTGCAGAGCAGGGGCGATGGATCGATATGGGTTTCCAGCGTCCCGGAATCGGGAATATTGCCGCTATAGTGGTGATCGGCATAAAAGACCCGATTCCCCTGGTCGAGGAGTTGCATCAGTGCGTCCCGGTTGCGGTCCAGGGAAATGTCGAGCACGGTGATCCGGCTGTCCCGCACATCCAGGAGACGGGCGAGCAATCCGATATCGCGCTTCACCCCGGTTACCAGACGGGCCTGTGGACAAGGCGCATGCAGGCGTAACTGGTGCAGGGCACAGATGCCGTCGGCATCCCCGTTGAAAACGTCGATTTGGACAGGCATTCTCACCATTGAAAACGGTCAGTTGCCGCCCAGACCAAAGCCGAAGGAATTGCCGATGTTCGCCAGGCGGAAGACAAGCATGAAGCTTTGATCTCCCGACTCGTTGTGGGAGGAGAGTTCCACCGACCAGCAGGGCTGGATGTAGCGTAAACGGACGGTTTCCTCAACGGTATCGTTATCCTCAATCGTCCGCTCCAGGGAATATCCGGCCGCCAGGTTATAAGGAAGATAATACCAGAGGCTGCCCTTCACCGAGTTGACGTCCGTGAGTTCATTATACCGATAATCCAGGGAAAACATGTCTCCCCGGCTGCTGGCATAATCGCTGTCGATGGAGTGGTAAAAGGCGCCGTCCCCGTAGACGTCGAACTTGGTTGTATACTTGATGCGCATCCGCTCGACCGGATACCAACCGGTTTCCGCCTCGATCGGGGTCAACGGGGTATCGCTTTCGGCATCGCGGAGATCATAACCCTGCTTGATTTTGAAATAGGCGTAATCCCGGTCAAAGGCACGGCCGTTATGTTCGCCGGAAATGGAAAAGAAGTTGTTGACCCCGAGATAGACCGTATTCTCTTCTTCAAGCTCGTCGACCAAATCAAATAGCGGGAGGGTCTTCTCTTCCGGTATTTCGGTATATCCATAGGCCACATAGGGCCGTATTGTGTGGCTGATATTGTCCACCTCTCCCAGCGAGACGGAGAAATCCCGCATCAAGGTGGTGCCGATCTCGGTATTCAGGTTGTAGAGAAAACGGTTTCTCGAATCCGTGTCCTGCCACTCCGAGGCACCGTTGTCCTGAATAATATAGGAGGTATCGCGGACACCGCCACTCACGAAACTCTCTATATACGGCGTCAGGGGAATGCCCGCCGTGATCGTGGGCATGAGATCAAGCCGCTGGGCGCCTACCCCCTTATCCCGCCAGTAATGGGTATAATTGGCATCCCAGGAAAAATCAGGCCCCGCGGAGTCCCCTATGGGAAGGAGCCCCGAGTAGGTCAACGAGGGCAGCCGCCAGGGCTGGGAGGGGTTGTCCGCGGTATACTTTGTTTCACTGACATCGTTGATGGCAAAGAATTCACCGAGAAGGGCCGTTCCGTTGTCCCAGGAACGGAGGGCGGCAAAGGAGTTTTCACGATACGGATTATTCTTGTCGGTAACGCCTCGTCCAAAGACGTCCAGGAAGCGATGCTGCGACATATCAAAACTCGTGGAGCCGGAACTAAACTCCCGCAAATAGTCGCCATCGGAAACGATGTCCAGGTCGAGCCGGGTCGTCCAGGACTGGACGTTCTGATCCACTTTCCCCCGCAGCCAATAGCGCTCGCTGTTGGTATGGGTAAACCCACCGTCTCGATAATAATCGACTTCGGAAGGATCGGACAGGTCGTCATTTAAATAATGCCCCATAAACATGCCCTTGCTTTCCTCATCAAGGACATAACGATATTCGCCCCCCCACATAAAGCCTCGATTGGCCATGTACCGGGGATACAAGGTGATATCGGAATTCGGCGACAGATTGATGAAAAACGGGGTTTCAATGCCGAAACCATCGCGGTCCGACATATAAAACGATGGAAAAAGAAAACCGGTCTGCCGCTTACGCTTGGCCGGCAGGATCATGACCGGTGAATAGAGGATGGGCACGTTCTTGATACGGAAGGTGGCATGTTTGAGATAGGCGTACCCGCCATCGGTGAGCTCGGTATCGGCGGCGGCAAAACTCCAAGGCGGCACCTCGCCGGGTTGCAGCTTACAGGTTACCACCCAGCCGTCCTCGATATGATAGGTCAGTTCACCGGTCTTCTCGATCAACTCCCCTTCAAAGTGCAGCAGGTCGTTTCCCTCGCGAACGACCGTGGCGTTCTTGAAACTGCCGGTGGACTTTTCCAGGTCGATCACGCCTGAATCCGCAGTGAGTTGATCGCTACCCACGGAGATATAAAGATGCCCCGTGGCCTCCATGGTTCCTTTGGTGATGTCGTAGACAACCCGGTCGGCCCGCACGGTGGTGACGGTTTTCAGCTCAGGAGCCGTTTTCCCGGTAGCGGTTGCGGTTCCGTTCTCAACCGGTACTTTTTTTTCGAGGAGGACATTTCCCTCTGCGACCAGCAACGGCGGATTTTCCTCACGGACCATCCTGTCGGCAGTGATATTCCACTGTTTGGCGTCAATGGAGACGGCTGCCCAAACCGGCGAAGAAAACAAAACGAACAGCACCGGGAGCAGGAGCAACATGGGCTTGGAATGATTAAGAGGGGGATGCTTCACCTCGACGGGCTCCTTGTTACATGAAAAGGATAGGGCTGGAAAACGGGCACATCGGTCCATGATCAGGGGCTCATTGCCCTGCGCCCAACCGGTTGGAGCGATTAAAGAAACGAAAAATCAATAATCACCGATAACTGGCCCGAATGTACGAGCCACCCCAAATCGTGTCAAGCTAAAAGCGTAGATTTGCCTTGCGTGACCGCGGAAATTGGTATACAAATCGCCATTCATAAATTTGCCTAATAACTTGATTTTCCAAGGCTTGCATCTTCCCCCTTGCATACGCTTGCCACAGCGGCATAAACCAGTCACAACCCTGCATGAATTATATCTTCGGCCCGGTGAATTCCAGGCGGCTCGGCCGGTCCCTCGGTATCGATCTCTTTCCCGAAAAGATCTGCAATCTCAACTGCATTTACTGTGAAGTCGGGCGAACCTCCGTTCCTGCCGGCAAACGTGCCGTGTATTCAAAGACTGCGGAACTGCTGGCCGAAATCGATCTCTTTTGCGCGGACAGCGCGCGTCTCGCCGAGGTGGACGTGGTAACGGTGACCGCCAAGGGGGAACCGACACTGCATCTTGATCTGGGGAAAATCCTCCGTCACCTGAAAGCATCAATGAACAAACCACTGGCGGTCTTGACCAACGGGACCACCTTGGGCGACCCGCAGGTCCGGGCCGATCTGTTGCCGGCCGATATCATCACCCCGTCGCTCGATGCCGCCCGGGAAGAGAGTTTCCGCAGAATAGACCGCCCCATGGCCGAAATGGACCTGGGTGGGATCATCACCGGTTTGCAGACCTTCTCCCATCAATATGGGGGGAAACTGTGGCTGGAAATATTGCTGGCCCGGGGAATGAACGACGCACCTGGGGATATCGACGCCCTGATCGCTGCGATCCGGCCGATGCGTATTGACCGGATCCAGCTCAACACCGTTGTCCGCCCTCCGGCGGAAACCTTTGCCCAGGCGGTATCCCACCGGGATCTCGCCGCCATTGCCAGGCGATTCCGGCAAGCCCTGGCCCTGCCGGTGGATCTGCCCTTTGCCCCGGCGACAGCCCCCATGCTTCCCGAGAAATCGTGTACTGCTGCCGTACCGCATCCCGCGGCGGGCACGGAGGCGGTTCTCCGGGAAATTGTTGAGATGTTGCAGCGGCGCCCCTGTACCGCTGCTGATATAGACCGGACCTTTCATCTGAACGGTCTGGACAAAGTTGAGCACCTGCTCGAACCGTTGATCCGATCCGGAGCCTTGCATCTTCAAGAGCACGGCGGTCAATGTTTTTATCAAATCGCTTCGTGAGGGGCATGCATGCAAACGTTTATCGCCAACAGCATGCTTCCCTCCAGCGCAACGGTTCGGCTGCTTGTAACAAATTACCTCAAGGATACGAATGACCAAGAAAACAACCCAGGAAAAAGAAGACATAGCCCCCCCGGTGCGTAAGGCTAAGAAAGGCGCGTGGTGGAAAAGCCTCGCCCCGGATCCCGAACCCCAGATACAGCAGCAAAGCATCCCGGTATCCGAGCCCACTGAAGGGAGCGGCTCCGATTCGGTTGCAGCAGCGGTAGCCACTGTCAGCCAACCGCCGGCCGGAGAAACGGAGACCGGGATGGAGAACGCCCCGATGCCGGCAAGCACGACAACGATCCCTGCTCGGCCGAAGGCGGCAGCAACAAACAAAGCCGAACCCGAACCCACCATCCCGGCAACGGTTAGTGAAACCTCCTCCGGGAAGCAGGAGGCAACAGAACAACCTCCCTCTCGGATCGACCAAACCGAAAAGGCCCCCTCCCCTCCGTTGACCGAGGCACCCGTCGCCTTGCAGGAAACCGGTTCACCCCAAACCGAATCCCAGCCGGTTGAACCTTCGTCTCAAAACGGCCGGGAAAAATCCGCTGAAGCGACGGCCCCTGAAAACCAGCAGGCCGGGGAGCCTTCGGTAGAGGCAGTTCAGGAACCACCTCCAGCCAAAAAACGGCGTTCCCGCCGCGGGGGCAAAAAACGGAACAAACAGGCTGAAGCAGCCTCGGCCGAGCCCGCTGCCGAACTGGCGGAGCAACCGGTGACCACTGTCCTGGAAGCCGAGAACGAAGAGGACGAGGAAAATGACGTTGTCGCGGACGATTCCTCCGACCTCCCGGAGAAACCGGTGGTCTACAAGCTGCTCATCAATGCCGAAGAGCCGGAGGAGTGCCGGATTGCCCTGATCGAGGACGGACGACTTGAGTCGTTCCATGTCACAACCGTGGACCGGGAGCCCACGAAAAACAATATTTACAAGGGACGGATCGTTTCCATTGAGGCCAATCTCCAAGCCGCCTTTGTCGATATAGGAACCGGCCGTAACGGTTTTCTCCCCTTCAACGAGATTCACCCCGAATATTATCGTCAGGACGTCAACGACCGGGTCCGCACACTTATTGCCCAGCAGCAGTGGAAAAAACTCAAGATCGAAGACGTGATGCAGCGGGGGCAGGAGGTCCTGGTGCAGGTGGTCAAGGAGGTCACCGGCAACAAAGGCGCCAACATGACCACCTTCCTCTCCCTGCCCGGCCGCTTTCTGGTCCTGATGCCCGGCAGCGACAGCTCCGGCATCTCCCGCAAAATTGTCGGCGAGGAGCGGCGTTCCTCACTACGGGAAATGATGAGTGAATTCGAGATACCCGAGGGGATCGGCTACATCATTCGTACCGCCTCGGTCGATATCACCCGTAACGCCCTGAAAAAAGATCTTCAGTCCCTGCTGGCTCTTTGGGAGGAGATCAAACGACGCGGCCAGAGCAAGGAGGCACCGGCCCTGATTTATGAGGAACAGGACACGGTGATCCGCTTTCTCCGCGATCACTTCATCCCGGAAATCCAGGAAATTATGGTTGACACCCAGGAATCCCTGGAAAATGTCGAGACCTTTATCGAGGCCCTGCCCTCCAAACAGCGGCAGGTTAAGGTGCGCCTGCATCGCGGCAGCAAGCCGATTTTCAACCAACACAACATCGAGGAACAGATCGAGTCCATCTTCAAGCCCCAGGTTCCCCTGCCGTCCGGCGGCTCGATCGTGATCGACCCGACCGAGGCCCTGGTCGCCATTGACGTCAACTCAGGCCGCACCTCCAAGAATTCCGATTTCGACGAGACCATTTTCCTCGCCAATATGGAAGCAGCGGCCGAACTGGCCCGGCAACTGCGGCTACGTGACCTCGGCGGCCTGATCGTGGTCGATTTCATCGACATGCGGAACAAGAAACACATCCGCGAGGTGGAACGCCAGGTCAAGTCCAGTATGAAACGGGACAAGGCCAAGGTCGATATCAGCAAAATATCCCGTTTCGGATTGATGCAGATTTCCCGGCAGAAAATGGGGGCTCCCATCGAAAAGGGCAGCTACCGAACCTGTGAATTCTGCCAGGGGCGCGGGGTGGTCCGTTCGGTGGAAACACTGGCACTTTACTACCTGCGCCGGATTCAAACCGGGATTACCCGTAAAAAAGTCGCCAGAATTGAATGCCGTTTCCCGCTGGACGTGGCCCAGTACCTGCTCAACAAAAAACGGACTGAGTTGACGGACCTCGAATCCAAACACCGGGCCAAGATCGATATCATTCCCCGATGTGAAATGAAGCCGGCCGAAAACCAGATCGACTTCTTTGAAGCCGATTCCAGCCGTTGAGCAATGGGCGGGGAAATCAGGTCATGAAACATCAGCCCACAGAAAGTGCTTGCTTATAATTGTTCTTCAGAGTATATGAGGGACCGTTCTTGCGCCTGTAGCTCAGCTGGATAGAGCGCCGGACTACGAATCCGTAGGTCGGGAGTTCGAATCTCTCCAGGCGCGCCAAATATTCAAGGGTTTAGAGTTTTTTCTCTAAACCCTTTTTTTGTTTTTCCCCGGCCTTTCTCCGGTCCGCAGGCGAGATTCCTTTTCGGATAACGCGATTTCCCCTGTGTAAGCTGTCACGTATTCATAGAAACTTTTTCATGCAACGTGAGAAACCTGTACCCCTGATTTTGAAAAATAAGCGACGCATTTTTCCCTGCCTGCGAGGCGAAAAATAATTACTATCCCTTATTGCTTGCCTCAAGCTCCACCCAAGCCAGCTTGCCCTCCAGTTTAAATCCTACTTCCTCTTTCCCCG
>JBFWIP010000036.1:0-21460 GCA_050255935.1 Desulfobulbus sp. | reverse complement strand
CTATAGAGCAACGATATACATGAGCGAGCTTCAGTCCATGTCAGAACACCAGCAGAGAATGCGACCGTGGCAAGTATTTCACGCCGCTCGCAAGGCGTTGGGGGCCAACATTGTGGCACGTATCTTCAACCGGGAAATTCGTTCGGCCCATAATTGGGCACAGGACCCTACGTATACCCAGGCCAGGTGCAAGAGTCCGCTGGAGTTGATGCACTCCTTGTTTGAGAAATTGGATGAAGTAGGGCGGGGATAAAGCAGGCCAGCCGCAATCAGCAACAAGGCGAGCAGATGATGGGGTGCAATGGATATCCGCCGTCCTCAATTCAGGATAGTCGCAAAAAATCAATAGATGGATCTCCCGTGGTATCCGCAACAAATAGTATCCTCCGATTCCGCCGGGCATTTGCAAATAGGGCATTTATCGGATAAAAAAAACGGGAACAAGCGTCCCTTGACATCCCCCGTCGCCGGGTCGATTTGTCACATTTCTGTGAATTGATGTGTCGTTTTTGTCTCAAGATGAACGCTGTTTGAGGGAAGGGTCAGACGGACGACACCTCATCCTGGCGTGAACCATTTATATCTTCGGATTTTTTTCCGGATCAAAAAGCAAAGACCGGTGTTGGCACGATTGGTGCTTTACAAAATTTTAATTTTTTCGTATTTCGTTATCCAAAAATGGAATAACGTGACCTCAGGAATCTCTCTATGAAAAAAACGAAAGCACCTCCGGCTCCGGATACGCTGTTTCTCCAGCATATGATCGGTTCTTCCGAGCAGAAAAATCCGGTGGTCACTCTCCTGGAGACAATCGATGCCTGTGGTTCGATCAATCGGGCCGCAAAAAACGTGGGTATGAGTTACAAGGCAGCGTGGGAGAGGATTGAGAACATCAACAATATCAGTCCCAAGCCGTTAATCAACCGTCAGGTCGGCGGCAGCGGCGGCGGTGGAACAGTGCTGACCGAAGCCGGGCATGAGTTTCTCAAAAAAGCGCATTTGCTGCAGCGGGAATTCACCAGTTTTCTCAATTTTTTTTATTTTTCCCCGGAAGAAGCCTTTAACACACTGAAAACATTACGGAGAATCGAGATGAAAATCAGTGCCCGCAACGTCTGGCTCGGAAACGTCTCCAAAATCGAGAAAGGGGCGGTCAACAGCGTGGTCACCATGTCGTTGCGCGGTCAGGACCAGATTGTTTCGGTGATTACCGACAATTCTGTACAGCGTCTCGGCCTCAAGGAAGGGGCCGAAGTCCTGGCCATTGTCAAGGCACCCTCCGTGATGTTGGCCCAGGAAGTGGACCCCAAAAAGATTTCGGCCCGCAATATCCTCAAGGGGACGGTCAACCGCATCCTTTCCGGGGTGGTCAACGACGAGGTGATCATTGATCTTGCCGGCGGCAACACCGTGACCTCGATTCTCACCTCGGAAAGTGTCCGTCGGATCGGCCTGAAAGAGGGGATGCCCGTCACTGCGGTGATCAAGGCCTCGGACGTGCTGCTGGCCGTGGCCTGAAGGGCCCCATCGCATCAACTGCGTTCCGGCAGGACCGGAACGCTTTTTTCAACACAGGAGAAATACAATGAAAACAATGAAAGTGTTGTGGGCCGGGCTGGTTGCCGGTCTCTTGCTGGCTGTTTCCACCGTCCAGGCCGCCGATTTGATTCGTCTGTCAGTGGCGGCGAGCATGACCAATGTCACCAAGGACATCATTGCCCAGTACAATGCCGCCGGCAACAAGGTGGAGATCCTCCCCAACTTCGGGCCCTCCGGCGGGTTGGCCAAGCAGATCGATCAAGGCGCACCGGCCGATATTTATATCTCCGCCAACCAGAAATGGATGACCTTTCTCCGCGATAAGAAAAAGATCGATGTGGCCACAGAAACCATCATTGCCAAAAACTCCCTGGTGTTCGTGGGCATGAAGAATCCGGCAGTGACCAAAATGGCCGATATCGTCAACCTGAAGCAGATCGCCATCGGCAGCCCCAAGAGCGTTCCCGCCGGCGACTATGCCGCCCAGGCCATGGAAAAAGCAGGTATTTACAAAAAATTGCAGGAAGACAACAAACTGGTCATGGCAAAGGATGTCCGCCAGGCCCTGGCCTATGCCGACCGTGGCGAGACCGCCGGTGCCTTCGTGTACAAGACCGATGCACTGCTGGCGACCCAGGCGATTATTTTGTTCGAGGTGCCCCAGGATCTGTATAAGCCGGTAACCTATCCCGTTGCCCTGACCCCCGAAGGCTCCGGCAAGAAAGAAGCCAAGGCCTTTTATGAATACCTGCTTGGACCGGAAGCTTCCAAGCTGTTTGTCAAGTACGGCTTCAGCCCTTCGAAATAAAAGTATTTTTTGCCCCTCATCCGTACCCCTCAGGCGACACCATGTCCTTTCTTCAACCCTCGGATCTTGACGCGATCCTCTTGTCCTTCAAGGTGGCCTGTTCGGCCACCTTGCTTGCCACTCCCGTGGGCATTGGCGTCTCCTATCTGCTGGTCCATACCAAAATACCCGGCAAGACCCTGATCGAAGGGATTGTCAACTTGCCGCTGGTCCTGCCGCCGGTCGTGGTCGGTTATCTGCTGCTGCTGCTGTTCGGCCGCCGCGGCCTGGTCGGCTCCTGGCTCTACCATCTCGATATCCAGATTATTTTTTCCCTGACCGGGGCGATAATCGCCTCTGCGGTGGTGGGCTTTCCGCTTTTGGTCCGATCGATCCGTCTGGGCATGGAGTCGGTTGACGGCTCCTACCGCAATGCGGCGCGAACCCTTGGCGCCAACCCTTGGGATGCCTTTTTCACCATTACCCTGCCGCTTTCCGGCCGGGCCGTTTTTGCCGGGATGACCCTGATGTTTGCGCGCAGTCTCGGCGAGTTCGGGGCAACCATCATCCTGGCCGGAAACATCCCCGGGGTCACCCAGACCATTCCCCTGGCCATCTATGAATATACCAGCACCCCGGGCGGCGACCGCATGGCCCTTTCGCTCTGCATGGTTTCCATCATGCTTTCCTTTCTTGTCCTTCTCGCAAACAGCCTGGCCAACAAATCAATTGAGAGAAAATAGGAATGCAGCTGGATATCGATATACAGAAAAAACAGGGTGATTTTGTTTTTAACGCCCGCTTTTGTCTCCAGGGGAACCGTATCGGTCTGTTCGGACCTTCCGGCAGCGGCAAGTCAACCCTGATGTATCTGCTTGCCGGGCTCCGCCGACCCGACAGGGGGCATATTCGTCTCGATGAAACCGTGCTGTTCGACAGTTCGGCCAAGGTAAACCTCCCCCCCGAAAAAAGACGGGTGGGGGTCGTGTTCCAGCATGCCCATCTCTTTCCCCACATGGATGTGCGCCGGAACCTGTTCTATGGCTGGAAGCGGATTCCGGAACGGGAACGGCATATCGATGCCGATGCCATCATCGAGGTGCTCCACCTGGCCCATCTTCTTGACCGGGGGGTGAATCTGCTCTCCGGAGGCGAGCGGCAACGGGTGGCGCTGGGGAGGGCGGTTTTGACCTGTCCCCGCCTGATCTTGATGGACGAACCCCTGACCGGGCTGGATGAAGACCTGAAATTTCACATCATCCCCTATCTGGGCAAGGTGTTTTCCCAGTTCAACATCCCGTTGCTTTTCATCAGCCATTCCCTCCTGGAAATGCGGTTGATGACCGAACAGGTACTTCTGGTGGATAACGGAACAGTGGAACGGAGTCTGGCCACCGAAGAGTTGGCGCGCTCGATTTGGGGCGCACCGCGCCAGGGATACGTGAATCTTCTCAAGCTGGGCCGCCCTGAACCTCACGGCGATCTATGGGCCTATCAATGGGGCAACCAGCAGTTGATCCTGACCGAGTCGGGGGACAACGAGGAAAATGTCTTTGAACTGGATGCGCGGGAGATCCTCCTTTTCAAGCGCGATCCCAAAGCGACCAGCGCCCGCAACCTGCTGCCGTGCATGGTCCGTAAGGCCTTCACCGTCGGCAACCGGGTGCGGCTGGAGTTGACCTGCGGATCGGAACAACTGATCGCGCAGGTTGTTCCCGATTCAGTGCGGGAGCTTGGGATCGAGGAGGGCAAAGAAGTGGTGGCCGCCATCAAGGCCTCTGCCTTCCGCCGTTTGATCTAAGAGGCGAAGGGTGCGGTAAACGCTTCAGTCTTGCAGTTTTTCCTGATCAATCCATTGTTGAAACCGGGCCACCAGTTTCCAGAAGTCGGCAACGGCCTGCTTGCCGGCATCGGTCAACCAGGCCCCGCCTCCCTGCCGGCCGCCTGCCTGTTTCTCCACCAATGGTTCCGGGGCGAGGGTGTTCATTTTTTCCACCAGATGCCATGCATGGCTGAAACTCATCTGCATTGATTTGGCCGCGGCCGATACAGAGCCCAGCTCGCCGATGCGTTCCAACAGCACCACACGCCCCCAGGAAAGATAGGTCGCTCCATCATTCTCGATCCATAAACGGCCCTTTATCAGCAACCCGCTTTGCAGCTGGCTGCTGACCATGGCGTTTTCATCATTTGGTTTTCGTGTTTTCGGCATGGATACCCCTGAAGATAAAACGATAATCCCCAAACAGGGACAACAGAATGCGCCCGCACAAGTACCTCATTGGAAAGGGATGGGCAAGCGCAATCCACCACCGCCGTTTCTCCTGGAATCGGCCGGCCAGTCAATGGGCCTGAGGACTCTGTTCATGCACTGGCCAATTTTTTGACCAACTGATTGGCCGCAACCAGGAGCGGGTCCCAGGTCGGCCCAAAGGGTGGGGCGTAGGCAAGATCGCTCTGGCAGAACCCGGCCACGCTCATTCGGGCCTGGAGGGCGACGGCCACGGCGTTGATGCGGTGGGCCACCTGATCCGTGCCCACCATTTGCGCTCCCAGCAGAAGACCGGTGGACCGGTCACCAACCATGGAGACATGCACCGGCTGGGCACCGGGATAGATACCGGCCCGGGAATTGGACGTGATCTGAATGCTGACGGGATCAAATCCGGCCTTGACCGCCTCCGGCATTGAAAGCCCGGAACGGGCCACCTGCATGGAAAAGGCCTTGAAGACGGTGGTTCCGGCCACCCCGGGAAGCCACATGGGTTTGCCGCAGACCGTGTCCGCGACCGCCCAGCCGGCACGGTTGGCCCTGAGGGCCAGGGGAATCCAGGTTTTTTCTCCGGTTACCAGGTGGTAGCTGTCGGCACAGTCGCCGGCTGCAAAGATGGCCGGATCCGAGGTGCGCAGAAAGTGATCCACACTGATCGAACCGCCGACACTGAGTGCAAGTCCCGCATCCCGGGCGATTTCTGCATTGGCCTGAACGCCGGTGGCGACCACAACCATGTCGCAATCAAGGTGGAGCTGCGTTGAAACTACCTGGAGGTGACCGCCATCAAGGGTGATCCGCTCTATCGGCCGTCCGTCGCACAGGGTCACTCCATGGTCTTCGAGATGCTGCCGCACGTGGTGGGACAACGCCGGGTCCAGCCAGGGCAGCAGCCCTTTCCGTGGTTTGATCATCTCAACCCGGATGTCGCGTCCGCTCAGGGCCTCGGCCATCTCCAAGGCAATATAGCCCATACCGATAATGACCGTTCGCCGCACCTGGTGGGAGGCGAGGAAATTTTTGATGCGGCGTCCATCCTCCAGATTCTTGACCACAAAAACGCCCGGAAGGTCAATGCCGTCGATCCGGGGTCGAATGGGGCGGGCACCGGTTGCGATGAGTAGTTGATCGTAGGCAACCGAAAAAGGGGTGCCTTCCGTGGTCGTTCCGTCGACGGTCCTGGCAGCCCGATCGATCCGGTCCACCCGGTGGCCGGTGCGCAGGTCAATCTGTTGTTTTTCGCGGAAGGCGGCGGCGCTTCGCACCACCAGGTCATCGATCTTTCGCTCAGGGTCGGCGATATTGTAGGGGATGTTACAGGCGCTGTAGGAGACATCCTGCCCTTGCTCGAGCACGATCACCTCGATTTCCGGATTGTTTCGTTTGACCCGGCTGGCCGCGCTCATGCCGGCGGCATCACCACCGATGATGACAAAACGCATGGTTCCCTCCTGAATGTTGCTAGGTTCGTGAAAAGTCAAAATTTTCGAGAAATCACGCATTGTAAAACAGTAGATTACGAAGCCCGATACCTCGTTCCCGTGGCTTGTCGGGTTGTCAAGGAAACGACAAGCTCTGGTTGGGGGTATTGGGTTGTGGCATTCAGGTCATATTGCACTTCAGCGGCAATGTCCAGGCAAGACGCTGGCGATCCGGGACAATTGCGCAAAAAAAAGACGAAAAGGACATGCATCCCTTCGAGGACAGACTGTTTTTGCAAGGCACGGCCTTCAATTTTCCCTTTCTTTTACTCTTCCCGTAAAAATCCGCGCGAACGACAGTTTTTGCTGTTCCCGAAGCCATGGGCTCTGTATGGTATGCGCCCATGGTCTCCCACTGATTCTCCTTGTCTTGTTTCATTGATTGTCTGGGGAACGTTTCATGATTGTCGTCCTCGGAAAAAGCCACGAGAACGACGTTTCGAGCTTCGTAATGTGCTGTTTTTACAATGCGGGGCTCCTCGGACTTTGGCCTTTGACGAACCCATCATGATTGATAACCGTTTTTTCTCCCTTATATTTCTCCTGAGCTTGTTCCTGCCGGCTTATGTCACTGCAGCCCCTGGCAAATCCATGCAGATCAACCCGCAAACGCCCGAGCCGTCCCGTTTTGTGGTACGCGGTTCGTCCCTGATCGATCTGACCCGGCCGGGAAGCAAACCGGTCTTTTTCCGTGGTATCGGCTATTCGCCCTTTCTTCCCGGGGAAACGCCGGTATTGGGCCTGCAGCCGGCCAACGATGACCGTTATCCGCATCACCTCGCCCTGATCAAGGCAATGAACGCCAACTATCTCCATGTTTTTCCCCGCCTGATGCCGCCCAAATTTTTTGAAGCCCTGGACAAGACGGATCTGGCCTACAGCCAGGATGTCTGGGTCTGGGCCTATGAGGAGGACTTTCTCGCTCCGGCCTTTCAGGAAAAGACCCTGGAAAATATCAAGGAGGTGATCGATCATACCTACAAGGTGGGCCGGCCGGATAAACTGGTGCTTTTTTCCATCGGCGACGAATTGCAGGCCAAATGCATCACCGCAACCGATGCCCGCCACCCCGATATCCGCGAGTACCATGGCAAGCATCTCCAACTGACCAACCGCACCCCCACCGAAATCGCCCTGGCCAAGCTGGTGGACGGGGCCATGGAGTATGAACTGAGCCGCTATGGCCGCCGCCATCTCTATTGCCATACCAGTTGGACCCATGTGGGACCGATTGCCGACCGGCCCGATATCGAGGTGAGCCGGAAAAGTGTACTGGTTCCGGATATGGGGGATCTGATTTGCCTCAATGTTTATACCTATGCCAACGGGGTGAAGACCTCGCCGCCAGGCTCGGTGACCGAGACCACCTACCAGGGATACCTGGAACAACTGGCGACCGAGTTTCATCAACCCATCCTGGTCACCCAGGTAGGACTCTCCACCTCACCCATTGCCCCACGTCCGGATATTCCTGGGTTCGGTGGGCATACGGCGGCAGAAGTCCCGGCGGTATTCGCCTCGGTCTGGCGGGATATCCGCACGGCCAGGGGCAGGGAACGGTTTTGCGGGATGAGTTTCTTTGAACTGCAGGATGAATGGTGGAAAAGTGCCAAGGGGCCGGAAGCGGCCCTGCACCAGGATGCGGAAGATCCGGAACAATGGTTTGGGGTGTACAGCGTGGATAGCAAAGGGCGCCTTGTCCCGAAAGGAAACATTCCCCGGAGTATCGGCCGGCTCTTTGCAGCCCCATGAAACAAACAGGCCGCGCCGAAGACGACGCGGCCCTTTCACCGGTAAAAAAATAATCAGGTCCGGAAGCGATCGACGATATCGTTCAATTCCCCTGCCATATTTTGCAGTTGTTGCGCCTGTTGCCGCATCTGGTCGCTGGAACCGGTAATCTCGCCGGCTGCACCACTGACCTTGCCGATGTCGCCGGCAATATCTTCCGCCACCTTGGAACTCTGGCCAATACTCTCGTTAATATCGTGCAATCCCTTGGAGACCGAGCCGATGCTGGTGGCGATTTCGCCGGTGGCCGTGCTCTGTTCCTCCACCGCCTGAGTAATGCTCCCGACCAGTTCACTGACTTGATTGATGATGGCTGAGATCCCCTCGATCTCGCTCACCGTCAACTGGGTGGTGGACTGCATGTCCTCGATCTGGTTTTTGATGTGCTGGGTCGCCTCCGCGGTCTGCTTGGCCAGTTCCTTGATTTCGTTGGCAACCACGGCAAAGCCCTTGCCCGATTCTCCGGCCCTGGCCGCCTCGATGGTGGCGTTGAGGGCAAGCAGGTTGGTCTGCTCGGAGATATCGGTAATGGTTTCCGTGACCTTGCCTATGGCTGCCGCAGCGCCGCCAAGTTCTCCCATGCGTTTGGAAGCCGTGGTTGCCTGTTCCACCGCTTCACCGGTAATGGCATTGGCCTTTTCGGCATTGGCGGCAATGGCGTTGATGGTGCCGCTCATCTCCTGAGCCACCGAAGCGACCATAGCGGTATTGGACGAGGAATCATCCATGGTCAAGGCCACCATCTTCAGATTATCACTCATTTCACCGGTACCATGGGCAACATTGGCGGCAACCTTGGACGTTTCCTTGGCCCTGGTGCTGATCAAAGCGGATATGTCGGTCAGGGACTGGGCGGAGCTGCTGACGTTTTTCGCCTCTTGGCCAATTTTTTTAATCAGTTCCTGCAGGTTGCCAAGGAAGACGTTGAACAGGCCGCCCAGATCGCCGAGTTCATCTTTGGACTCAATCTTGATTCGTCTGGTAAGATCGCCCTTGCCATCGGCAATCGTACGGAAGCTGCGAATGAGGTTGTTCAAGCCGCTGCTGATACTTCTGGCGATCAAGACGCAAAAGGCGACGATACTCAAGAAAATAATTCCCGCAATGATCTGCATCTGCCGGATTTTCCTGCTGGCCAACCGGTTCATCTCGTCGTAGAGAAGCGTTTTGGTTTTTTCGATGGTATCTATATAGACGCCTGTGCCCACCCACATATCGAGCCCGGGAATCATTTCGGCGTAACTGAGCTTGGGGGTATCCCCGGCACCGGGTTTGGGCCAGATGTACTCCACATAGCCGCCACCGGCCTGGGCCTTTTGATCCAACTCACGGATGACGTACACCCCGTTTTTGTCCTTCAGCCCCCCCAGGTCCTTTCCCTGGCTTTGCTGTTGGACGGGAAAAGCGATGTTGACATTCCCCTGATAAATAAAGAAGTAACCGGAAAGGTCATCTTCATATCGGGCCGGATTGACCATGGCCCGCAACAATGCGTTGACCTCATCGGGTTGCGTGCGTCCCGATTGCTTGACCGCCTCTGCCAAGGCAGTTGCCATGGCATGACTGGAGACTTTGATTTTAGCCTTCTGCCCCTCGAGCATCACCTTTGACGTGGCCTCCGTGCCGAGATCGCGAATTTGTTGCACCGTGCTGGTGATGTAAAAGGCCATGACCAGAAACAGGATAACGATACCGACCAGGATAAAAAGAATTCGGGTTTTGATCCGCATATTTTGCAGCATGGGAAACACCTCGTCGAGAATATTGCAGGGGAACTGAGTTGATGCTATTTACTTGTCTTCTCAGATAATTTCCATGAACCGGTAAAAATTATTATAGGCCGGGAAAAAAAGAATTGTCCAGCGATCGATAGGGTGGCCCGTAAAAACTTTTCCTTGCGAAGGGACTCGATTTACGCGGCAGGTCAAAATAATCCGACAAGTATGTCATATTGACAAAAAAGAACGATCAATAAGAAATAGAGACACCGTCGGTAAAATTCCGCCACGGTCTTGTTTTTTTTAGCCCAGCGACGGTTTGCGCCTTGACACCTGCTCAATTTTCTTGTTTATCTAAAGACTTCGGACAAAGAGGGCAATGTGCCTCCCATCCTGGCCCGTGCAGGCGATCATTCGGTGCACAGTCAAGGCAACCTCCACCACATTACAGGCAGACAACATGGCTTTTTGGCGAGTACCACTTGATGCCCAGGAAATACAGGTCACCCGTGGAACGGTTTGTATCATCGATGACCGGTGCAAGGGCTGCGGCTACTGCATCGAATTCTGCCCCAAGGACATTCTCCAGATTTCCGACAAGTTCAACAGCAAGGGCTACCATCCACCCGTCGCCACCAAGCAGGGCGAGTGCGTCAACTGTCACTACTGCGAAATCATCTGTCCCGAATTCGCCATCTTTTCGGTGGAGACAGAGCCCGAAGCCATCCAGAAATAATATTTCCCCACAATGAGCCCGCTATGAAACCTGCTGTCCTTACTGGCGAACACTATATTACCGGCGACGTCGCCTGCGCTGAAGGCGCCATTGCGGCCGGATGCAAATTCTTCGGCGGCTACCCGATCACTCCGGCCACCGAGATCGCCGAGCACATGGCCGAGCGGCTGCCCGACATCGGCGGCACCTTTATTCAGATGGAAGACGAGATCGCGGCCATTGCCTCGATTCTCGGTGCCGCCTGGACCGGGGTCAAGTCCATGACCGCCACCTCCGGTCCCGGGTTCAGCCTGATGATGGAAAATCTCGGTCTCGGCGTCTGCACCGAAACCCCCTGCGTCATCGTCAATGTTCAGCGCACCGGCCCATCCACCGGCCTGCCGACCCAGACCGGCCAGGCCGACATGATGCAGGCCCGCTGGGGGTCGCACGGCGACTACGAACTCATCGCCCTGGCGCCGAGTTCCCCCCAGGACTGTTTTTACCAGACCATCCGCGCCTTCAATCTCAGCGAGAAGTACCGGGTGCCGGTCCTGCTCATGTCCGATGAAATCGTCGGCCACATGAGCGAGAAAGTGGTGATCCCGGAGGCGGGCAAGATCCACGTGGTCAATAGGTCCAAGCCAAGCGGCCGCAAGGACCGGTTCCGGCTCTACGAACCCGGCCCCAACGGGGTCGCACCGATGCCCGCCATCGGCGACGGCTACAACATCCATGTCACCGGCCTGACCCATGACGAGCGCGGCTATCCGGCCATGACCGTCGAGGCCCAGGAAGAGATGATGAGCCGGATCAAGAACAAGATACGCAATAACCTGGACGACATCATCGAAACCGAAACCTACCGCATGGAAGATGCCGACATCGTCATCGTCAGCTACGGTGTTTCGGTGCGCACCGGCCTGGCCGCTGTGGACCAGGCTCGGGCCATGGGCTACAAGGCCGGCCTGCTGCGGCTGGTCACGGTCTGGCCCTTTCCGGAGGCATTGATTCGCGAGATTGCCGGACGGGTCAAGGGGTTCGTCACCGTGGAGATCAACCTCGGCCAGATCCACTACGAGGTGGAGCGTTGCACCGGCGGTAAGGCCAAGGCGCTTTTGGTCGGCAGTGCCGGCGGCAAGATTATTCATCCGGAAAAGGTCCTTGCCCGTATTCAGGAGGAATTTTAAGATCATGACCACCAATCCAAAAAAATTGGCCAAGCAGCCCGAACATCCGCTGGACGACCTGATCCGCACCGAACGCATTCCCCATATCTGGTGCCCCGGCTGCGGTATCGGCACGGTCTTTTCCTCCTGCCTCAGCGCGATCAAGGCCACCCAAATTCCTTATAACAAGTTCACCATGGTCTCGGGGATCGGCTGTTCGGCACGCGGCGCCGGCTACATCAAGCTCGATTCGTTCCACACCACCCATGGCCGGGCCATTCCCTTTGCCAGCGGCATCAAGATGGCCAACCCGGAATTGAAGGTGATCGTCTTCTCCGGTGACGGCGATCTTTTCGCCATCGGCGGCAACCACTTCATCCATGCGGCCCGCCGTAACATGGACCTGACCGTGATCTGCGTCAACAACCTGACCTACGGCATGACCGGCGGCCAGGTCGCCGCCACCACGCCGTGCAAGGCCAAGTCCACCACCACGCCGCTGGGCAACCCGGACGCGCCCTTCAACCTGCCGCTGCTGGCCTATGCCTCCGGTGCCTCCTACGTGGCCCGCTGGACTATCCTCCAGACCCGCGACCTGACCACGGCGATCAACGAGGCCATCACCCACAAGGGGTTCTCGTTCATCGAGGTGCTTTCGCCCTGTCCGATCAACTATGGCCGCCGCAACAAGCAAAAGCCGATCGACACCCTCAAACTCTACCAGGACCGAACCATCATCAAGCACGGCGCCAACCCGGCCCTGGCTGATATCGATTTCGAAAACGGCATTGTCATCGGCAAGTTTATCGATATTGACCGGTCCACTTGTGACGACCGGTACGCGGAACTGCACCGTCCCTGTATTGACGATTAACCCGTTCGCATTGCCCCAAGGGAACCCATCACGACCATGAGTACACAAAAAGCACACAGTCAGACCGAGATCATCGTCACCGGCTTCGGCGGTCAGGGCATTATCCTGGCGGGCCGCATTCTCGGCATGGCGGCCTCGCTCGTCGATAAAAAGGAATCCACCCTGGTGCAGGCCTACGGTCCGGAATCGCGCGGCGGGGCCTGCAACGCCCAGGTGATCATCTCCGATACCACGATTCACTATCCCTACGTCAACACCCCCCAAATCCTGGTGGCCATGTCCCAGGCCGGCTATGACAAATTTGCGTCGGCCCTGGTCCCGGAATCGGTGGTGCTGGTGGATCAGGATCTGGTCAATCCGGAAAACGCGGTCTGCGACTCCTTCGCCATTCCCGCCACCCGCATGGCCGAGAACCTGGGCAATAAAATGATGGCCAACATCATCATGCTTGGATTCTGTACCGCCATTACCGGCGCGGTCTCCACCGAGGCCGCCCAATCGACCATTACCAGATCCGTGCCCAAGGGGACCGAGGACCGCAACATCGAGGCCTACACCAAAGGCCACGATTACGGGCTTTCCACGCTCAAGGCACGGGAAAAAAGGGCCGCCGGCCAGACAGGAGTGATGGCATAATGAAACGACAAAAAGAACGCCTCTATCGGGTCATTGTTGCCGGGGCCACCCCCGAGGGGATTACCGCGACCTGCAAACTGGGGGAATTGGGAATTCCGGTGACCCTGGTGGACGGCGATTCGGATCTTGACCGTAAACTGGCCAGGGAGGAATATCGCCTGCCGTCGGGACAGACCTTCAACTATGCCCATCGTCCGGGCCTGATCCGGATCATGCGCAACAGCGCCATCCATACCATGGTGCCGGCCACGATCACTTCGATCAAACACTCGGCCCAGGGCTTCAGCGTCCGCATCGATCAGGAGCAGACCTTCATCGATGTCGACCGCTGCGCCAACTGCGGCAAGTGTGCCGTGGCCTGCCCGGTCGAGCATCCGGAAAAGGGTAAGGCCCTGCATTTTGCCGGGCGAATGGCCCTGCCGGGCCGCCCCTATATCGACAAGCGGAAACAGCCGCTTTGTCAGGAGAGTTGCCCCCTCGGTGTCAATGCCCAGGGGTACATCGCCCTGGCCGCACGCGGCAAGTACGAAGAGGCCCTGGCCCTGATCCGGCGGGATAATATTCTGCCCGGTATCTGCGGCCGCATCTGTACCCATCCCTGCGAGGAGGCCTGCCGCCGCGGCGGAGTGGATGATCCCGTTTCCATCCGGGCGATCAAACGCTTCCTGGCCGACTATGAAGCCGCGGATGCTCAACGCCAGGAGGCGGCCGGGTATGCCTTTGCTGCGCAGGTTGCGCCCACCCGCCCGGAAAAGATCGCCATCATCGGCTCCGGCCCCGCCGGTCTTGCCGCTGCCGCCGACTTGGCACGCAAGGGGTTTGGGGTCACCATCCTGGAAAAAGAACCCGAGATCGGCGGCCTGCTCCGCTACGGCATCGGCGCCCACCGTCTGCCCCGGGAAATCCTTGACCGGGAATTGAAGTTCATCCATTGGCTGGGGGTCACCTTTGCCCCCAACCATCCGGTTGATCTCAGCACCGACCTCCCGCGTCTGGTCAAGGAATACAGCCGTGTTGTCATTGCCACCGGTACCTGGCACGATCGCAAGCTGGGAATCGCCGGTGAAGACCTCGACGGGGTAGAAGGATGTCTCGCCTTTTTGGCCCGCCGGCAATGGGAAGGATTGGATACCCTTTCCGGCAAGGTGGCGGTGATCGGCGACGGCAACTCGGCCTTTGACCTGGCCCGGACCCTGACCCGGATGGGAGCGGAGGTGAGTATCGTTTCCTGGTTCAAGGCCGAGCATATCCCTGCCGATCCGGACGAGGTTCGCGAGGCGGTGGAAGAGGGGGTCGCTATCATAGACGCCACCCAGGTGGTCGCCTTCCGTGGGGATGGCGGCACCTTCACCCATTTGGAGTGCATGCCCACCGTACCCGGCAAGCCCGATGCCAAGGGGATGATCTGGCCCGTGGTCGCCGAGGGGGAACAGCCCTTGTCCCTGGCCTTTGACAGGGTTTTCGTGGCCATTGGCCAGGTAGGGGGATTCACTGCCGATACCTTCGGCGACCTGATCGCGGTCAGTGAGCGCGGTTTCATTGAAACCGACCAGGATCTCCACACCACCATGAACGGGGTATACGCCGCCGGCGACACGGTTTCCGGGCCTTCCTCCGTGGTCAAGGCCATGGCCACCGGCCGCAAGGCCGCCCGGTCCATTCTTTGTGATCTTACCGGGGTCCATGAGGAGACGCCTCTCTCACGGCCGGAGGAGAAGGATTTCCGTTGTATCCCCGAAGACCTGCCCAAGCAGCAACGGACCGCCATGCCCGAGCGCCAGGCGAGCGAGCGGAAAACAAATTTCGACGAGGTGGCGCTTGGCTTTGACAGCCTCCAGGTCAGTACCGAGGCCGGCCGTTGCCTGCAGTGCGGCGTCTGCTCCGAATGCCTGCAATGCGTGGAGGCCTGCGGCGCACTCAAGGCGATCAACCACTTCCAGGAAAAGGAGGCGGTGGTCGAACAGTGTGGTGCGGTGATCGTGGCCGATCCCAACATCGCCCTCAATATCAAGGGCGATGACATCATCCGTGCCTACGGGCCCAAGGCGGCACGTCCCGATGTCAACGACATGATCGTGCGCGGATTTGACGCCGCCTCCCGGGCGATGATGCTCCTTGGCGGCGCCTCCAACAAGACCAAGGGACAGGGCCGTTCGGTTTCGCTGCCGGATCCGGGACTTTCGCCCGATATCCGCATCGGTGTCTTTGTCTGCCGGTGCAACGACTCCCTGGGCTGGTTGGACGACATGAGCCATTATATCGATTGTCTGCCCGAGGACAACCCGGCCATCGTCCACACCGAAATGCTGACCTCGGCCTGCGTCCAGGAGGGCTCATCGGCCATTGTCCGGGCCGTACGCGAAAAGGCCATCACCCGCATTGTGCTCGCCTCCTGCGTCTGCTGTCCGCTCAACTTTGTCTGCAGCGCCTGTACCGACCAGCGCAGCCGCCTGAAGCACAACCTGTTTCAGGGCACCGGCATCAGCCGTTCCATGGTCGAGACCTGCAACATGCGCGGTGAAATTCTCCGTTTGGTGGAGGATCAACCCGAAGTCGCCCTCAAGCGTTTCAAGGGACTTCTGCAACGTTCGATCAAGCGGACCCTGACCCTGAAACCGCTGTTGGCGGTGGACCGCAATTACAACTTCGCCGCGGCAGTCATCGGCAATTCCCAGGCCACCATGACCAGTGCCCTGACCCTGGCCGAGACCGATCACGAGGTGTTCCGGTTCGGAACTGCGGAACAACCGCTCAAGGATCCGGTGGAACATCCCAATATCCACAACTTTCCCAACTGGAACGTCAAGGATATCAAGGGTACCATCGGTGATTTCCAGATTCTGATCGAGTCGGACGGCTATTCCCAGGTTTTGCGCGCGGGAACAGTGATCCTCGGGGAAAAGGCCCGTCGCCGGATTGCCTACACCCACCAGGAAGGGCTGCCGAGCTGCACGGTCGAGCCCCTGGTCCAGAAACACGGGGTGACCGGCGTTCCCTTTGCCTATCCCTGCGCCACTTCCGTTCCCGGCCTTTATCTGGCGGAACCACCGGATATCAATGTCTCCAAGCTGAAAAAGGGAGCGGCGGCGGCGGTGATGGTCGCAGCGGCCATGCCCCGCGGCCCACGGCAATCCAAGGGCTTCACTGCGGCCATCGATGAGAAGAAATGCCGCGGTTGCGGCCGGTGCGCCAACGTTTGCCTCTACCATGCCGTTACCCTTCAGCCCAACGAGGTCGGCGGTTGGCATGCCCATATCGACGAGGCCCTGTGCAAGGGCTGCGGCAACTGCCTCTCGGTCTGCCCCACCGGCGCGGCTGACAGCCCCTATCGTAACCGGGCCTATCTTGAACAGGCTCTTGAGGAACTGCTCTCCAAGGACACGGTCCATGAATAATCAAGAAACGACAACTCCACTCAATATTCTGCTCTTTCTCTGTAACTGGGGCGCTCATACCGCCTTTCTGTCGCTGCAGGATCACCGGCGACCGATCCCCAACGAGATCCGCATGGTGCGCACGCCGTGTACCGGCCGCATCGACCGGGCGATGATGCTCAAGGCCTTTGCCAAGGGGGCGGACGGTGTGGCCCTGGTCGGATGTGAACCCGGCACCTGCCGGTATGGCAGCGGTACCGCCACTTCCCAGCGCAATACCCACGATGTGCAGAAAGTGCTCGATATCATGGGACTCGGCGGGGAACGGCTCCGTTTCGCCGCCTTCCTCCCGGAGGAGTCCGAGGAATTGCTATTTTTCCTCCAGGAGTTCAGCGCCGATATCCGTCGGCTTGGCCCTGCCGGTATCAAGGAGGCTCAGGTGGTTCCGGTGCCCGATGCCGCCACCCGCAAACAGGAATTGCAGCAACTGGTGGAAACCTACGACATCCACGCCTGCCAGGATTGCGGCAAATGCACCTCGGCCTGCCCCCTGGCCCTGGTGGGTAAGTCCTTCTCCCCCCGTGCCATTGCCTCGGCGGTGATCACCGGCGGCATTTACGCCCCCGGAGTTCAGGAAAATGCCTGGTCCTGCCTGACCTGCGGCATCTGTTACGAGCGATGTCCTTCCGCCGTCAATTTCCCGGCCTTTATCAAGGAATTGCGGCATTTGTACCGGCAAACCGAACTCCCGGGCCATGAAGTGCACGGCGGTTTTTTCCATTCGGTGATGCGTTCGATGACCTCCCCCCATGTGACCCCCAAACGGTGGACCGACCTGCCCGAGGAGATCCGTACCGATCCCCAAAGCCCGATCCTCTTTTTCGGGGGCTGTGCCCCGTATTACGATATCTTTTTCAGCAAGCACAGCGATGTCCAGACCAACCGGATTCTGGTCGACAGCCTGCGGCTTTTGAATTTTTTCGATGTCACCCCGCGACTGCTCGAGGATGAGCGCTGCTGCGGTCACGACCTGCTCTGGTCCGGTGACAAGGAAAATTTTATCCGCCTGGCCAAACTCAATGTCGAAAAACTCAACGAACTCGGGATCGAAACGGTGATCACCACCTGCCCCGAGTGCTACATGACCCTGCACACCACCTATGCCGAAGAGGGGCTGAAGCCGCAATTCAAGGTGGTCCACCTCTATGACTTCCTGGAGGAACAACTGGACAAGGGCGCGGTGGGTTTTGACGAATTCGATCATGCCATCACCTTTCAGGACTCCTGCAGGCTTGGTCGGATGGAGGGGAGGGTGGACCTGCCGCGTAAGTTGCTCAAGCGGCTCAAGCCCAAGCAGTTCACGGAGATGAAGGAATCGGGCAATGCCTCGATTTGTTGCGGCAACTCCGCCTGGACCGGCTGCGATTCCTTTTCCAAGGCCATGCAGGTCAAGCGGCTCGAACAGGCCCATGCCACCGGCAGCGATGTGGTGGTCACGGCCTGTCCCAAATGCCAGATTCATCTCAAATGCGCCATGGAAGATCCGTTCCGCCGCGAACAGCTCAGCATCGAGTTGATGGACCTGACCAGCGTGATCGCCCAGACCATCCGTTGGGAATAAATGAAGAAAAAATGAGCAGTCTGTGACCGTGCAAGCTGCGAAAGAAGACAGACTGATCGAATTGTTACGATAACCAGCTTTAGTGGAGAACAACCATGTCAAAACCAACCAATGCCAAGCCGGCAGGTTCCGGTGAGCAGGATCCCCGCATCGGTGTGTATGTGTGCCATTGCGGCCTGAACATTGCTCAGTCCGTTGATTGCCATCGCGTCGCCGAAAACGTGGGAAACGAAGACGGCGTCGTGGTCGCGAAGGATATTGTCTATGCCTGCTCCGAGCCCGGGCAGCAGCAGATCAAGCAGGATATCATCGACAACGGCCTGGATCGGATCGTGATCGCCTCCTGTTCGCCGCGCCTGCATGAATCCACCTTCAAGAAGATGATCGGTTCGGTCGGCCTGAACCCCTACATGCTGGACATGGCCAATCTCCGCGAGCAGTGTTCCTGGGTTCACATGAACGACCGCGAAGGCGCCACCTGCAAGGCGGAAACCCTGGTCAACATGTCGATCTCCCGGGTTCGCGACCTGGAGCCGCTCTATGAGGACACCCTGCCGCTGACCCCGAAGACGCTCGTCATCGGCGGTGGCGTGGCCGGTATCCAGGCGGCGCTGGACCTGGCCGACAGCGGCTATGACGTGACCATGGTGGAGAAGAGTCCTTCCATCGGCGGCGTCATGGCCCAGCTCGACAAAACCTTTCCAACGATGGACTGCTCTATTTGAATCTTAGGTCCTAAGATGACGGATGTCGGTCGACATCCCCGGATAAAGCTGTTGACGTTGAGTGAAGTTGTCGATGTAAAAGGGTACGTTGGGAATTTTAAAGTCAAAATCCTCAAGAAAGCTCGCTACGTCGATGAGAAAAGTTGTACCGCCTGCGGCGAATGCGCCAAGGTCTGCCCGGTGGTACGGCCCGATGAGTTTAACATGGGCTTGGGGTCGCGCAAGGCGATCTACAGCCCCTTTCCCCAGGCAGTGCCTTCCTCGTTCTTGATTAACGCCAAGGAATGCCTGGGCCATAATCCAGCGGTCTGCTCCAAATGCGTGGATGTCTGCGCCAAGGGCTGCATTGATTTCCATATGTCGGATGAGGAAATCATCGAGGAAGTGGGGACGATCATCGTTGCCACCGGCCTGACGCCCTACGATCCGACCGAGATGGATGAGTACGGCTACACCCGTTTCGAGAACGTGCTCACCAGCCTGGAATTCGAGCGGCTGGTGAACGCCAGTGGTCCGACCAAGGGTTCATTGGTTCGGCCTTCAGATCGTAACCATCCGAAATCAGTTGGATTTATTCAATGTGTCGGTTCGCGGTCGGCAAAGAAGGGTGGCCACTATTGCTCGAATATCTGCTGCATGAACACCATCAAGTCGACCTTCATCATCAAGGAGCATTATCCTGATGTCGAGGTCAAGGTGTTCTACATCGATATCCGTGCCTTTGGTAAAGGGTTTGAGGATCTTTATACCCGCAGCCGCCGCATGGGAGCCCAGTACATCAGGGGCTTGCCCGGATCGGTCGAGGAAACCGAGGACGGCGGCCTGCGGGTCGCGGTGGAGAATGCGGCCACCGGCAAGCTCGAATTCCACAATCTCGACATGCTGGTCCTGGCCTTGGGCATGAAGCCCGCGCCCTCGACCCAGCGCTTACAGGAGATCATGGGCCTGCAACTGACGTCGGACGGTTTCTACCTGGAAGCCCATCCCAAGCTGCAGCCGGTGGACGCCGCCACCCGCGGTATCTTCTTTGCCGGTTGCGCCGAGGGGCCCAAGGACATCAAGGAGAGCGTCACCCAGGCATCGGCCGCAGCCATGCGCGCCATCCGTCTGATGCACAAGGGTGAGGTCACCACGGAGCCGATCACCTCGTTCATTATTGCCGAGAAGTGCAAGTCCTGCGGCAAGTGTGCCGAAGTTTGCCCCTACAATGCGATCACCGTGGATGTGAAGGCCAAGAAACCGGCGGTGGTCAACTCAGCGGCCTGTGCCGGCTGCGGGACCTGCTCGGCCGAGTGCCGGTTCGACGCCATCCGCATGAACCACTTCACCGACACGCAGATCATCAACCAGGTCGACACCATGCTCGACGAGGCGCCGGAGTCGAAGATTCTCGCCTTTGCCTGCAACTGGTGCTCCTATGCCGGTGCCGACTATGCCGGAGTATCGCGGTTGCAGTATCCGTCCAATGTTCATCTGATCCGGGTCATGTGCTCCGGACGCGTGGATGAGAAGTTCATTTGGGAGGGATTCCGCAAGGGGGCGCCGGTAGTGCTGGTCAGTGGTTGTCATATCGGAGATTGTCACTATATCGACGCCAATCACTGGACCGAAAAACGTGTGACCCGTATTCACAAAAAAATGGAGAAAATCGGGATTCGCCCGGAACGGCTCCAGCTCGAATGGATCAGTGCTGCCGAAGGTATTCGCTTTGCCGATACCATGAAGAAAATGGAGGAGATCCGCAAGAGCGTCACCGCAGAGGAGATCGCGGAAACACAGAATATCCTCAGCAAACTCTAGTTTTTTTTTATTTCATCAAGCAGGAAAAAAAGCCGGATCCTTTTCAGGGTCCGGCTTTTTTTTTTGCTTTGTGCGCGGCTCAGGGTTGTACCATGGAAAAATATTCCCACGTTAACGATCTAACAAGTTGAAATATCAGCAGAAGTTCATTTCAATCGAACCCGTTGCGATGTATCAGTCAAACAGTATCTCCTGTGAGCAATCACAATGAAAAAAAATGTAACTTGCAGTCATTATAAAAAAATCAAAATAAATTTAAAATTGTAAACATCTATGCAAATTGTTGCGAATATTTATGATACAATTTTTAAAAATATGGACGCTTGACAAGAAAATATTTATTTTAACGAGGGTAAGAGAATAGACATTTATCGTTTAATTTTTAATAGTATAGCAATGGTTTTTTTGCTTGAGATGCGATCTCAGTATATTTAATTCATTTTTTTGCAACGCTATTGATTTATAAGATTTATTAAGTGAATATTTATAAGGCATATCCTTATAAAATATAAACAAATATTTAAATATTTGTTTAGAAATAATATATATATTCTATATAATTTTAATGGATAACTGACAAAATGACAGCTATCAAAAAAAACAATATTTCAGTTAATGTTAAAAAACTACATACATTGACAATAGGATCTCTTGTTATTGGAATGCTAATAACTCTATTCACAAGCCTTGCTGTATTAAATAAAGATATTGATCACCGTATAGGAACAATACGATCAGAACAAGTTAAACGTATAGAGCAAGGATTGAAAGCAAGGATTGAAACAGCAGCATCAATACTTTCTTCATGTTACAATGAAAAACATTCTCGTCAAGAATGTCTAGATATCTTAAATTCAATTAGATATGGAAAGAATAATTATGTTTGGATTCATACATTTGATCCGAATGATATCAGCAAGGCAACTATATTAGCTCATCCAAATAAAAATTTTGTCAA
>JBFWIP010000035.1:3521-22547 GCA_050255935.1 Desulfobulbus sp. | reverse complement strand
GCCCGGGAAATGGGGATGCGCATTCTCGATGAGCCCCGGTTTCTTGCGCTCTTGGAATATGAGCCATGACGGACAAAAAATGTATCCGGGCCAGGGTGCATGGTCGGGTGCAACGCGTTGCCTTTCGGGAATACACGCGCCGAGCGGCGGTTGACCTCCAGCTCAGCGGTTGGGTACGAAACTGTGCCGATGGTACGGTCGAGGTATGGGCGGAAGGCGAGCCGGAGCAGGTTGATCGCTTGCTTTCCTGGCTGCAGGGAGGTTCTCCCTTTTCCCGGGTAATCCGGGTGGACTATAATGAAGAACCCCCCCTCGGGATGACCGGCCCCTTTGCGATCCGTTTTTCTTTTTAAAACGTGATATTCTCCATCAAAAAGATGGAATCGAACAAATAATCAATTACGGAATTCAACCATACGCCATGAAAAAACTGCAAATCCCCACCGGGGAGCCTGCCGGACGGATTGTTTGCGACCGGTGCGGGAATACGAAAAATTTTGTTGAAATTGCCGAGAACGTTTTGGTCACGACCTATTACCTGCAAAATAGCGACGGCTCGTTTACGCCCGAGGACAACTCAACCGAGATCTTTGGCGAGGTGAAATTCATCTGCGGCAAGTGTGGCGAAGACCTGACCCGCTTTCATGCCCATTTTCTTGAAATGTCGTTTTAAGGAGATGCCGCCCGACAAAGAGCTTGGTTGGAGTGCTTGACTGGGCAATAAAAAAGGCCGCCCTGAAAAAGGCGGCCTTTTTATGCAGCTGATGATCGCTACGTGATCAGACGCAACCGGTGGGTTTCGGCAGACCAGCCATCTTACAAGCGCCTTTACCGGGACCGGACGGGAACAGCTCGTAGATGCGTTTCAGCGGAAAACCAGTGGTCTTGGAAAGGATACGAACCATGGGGGCAATACCGTTTTTCTTGTAGTACTCCTGCAGAGCGTCGATAACTTTCTGGTGCTCATCGGTGATGTCGGCGATACCTTCAACGGTCTTTACATAATCGACCCAATTCTCGTCCCACTCCTCAGCACCTTTCAACAGGAAGCCGTCTTCGTCTACCTCGTAGCTTTTACCTTTGTGCTCAATAGTTGCCATGTGTTCCTCCTTGGCCGAAGTGTTTATTATTGATGAGTAATCAAATCCAATTCTAAAAATCACCACTTAATTACTATAGGGGGTGGGCTTTGTCAAGCAAACACCCTGTTTTTTTTGAATGAGGCATCAGACATTATTTGCCTTCCATCCGGGTCATTTTTCTCTGGTAACTTGCTGACAAATTGAACATAATGCTGGCTTCAAAATTGTACCTATTGAGTCGAGCGCTTGTGGAGATTCGCCTATCATGCTGAATATCATAAGAAAAAATGCCCAATCCCTTGTCATTCAGGCGGTGGTGGTCATCATCGCCGTTGTCTTCATTTTTTGGGGGGTCGGATCAAAGCTGAAAAATCCCTCCAATGCCATGGCCGTCGTCAATGGCAAGGAGATCGGTTACCGGGAGTTCAAACAGAGTTACGATCGGGCTGTCGAGGAATACAAGGAGCAGTTCGGTGGTCAGGTGCCGGACAAATTTCTTGAAAGCATTCATTTGAAAGAGCAGGTGCTCAATCAACTGATCCAACGGGAACTGCTTCGCCAGGGGGCTGAAGAAATGGGAATCCGGGTCAGCAGGGAAGCGACCCAACGCCGAATTCAGGCCATGCCGGTGTTCACCCAGAACGGACGGTTTGATTTGCACCATTATAAAACCGTACTCGATCAGAATCGTCTGTCGCCCAATACCTTTGAAGGCGGCATTCATGACGACCTGCTCATCAACCGCGCAACCCGGACAATCGGTACCTTTGCGGAAATGCCGGTAACAGAGATGGCCCATTGGCTGGCGTACATTGACCAGGAGATCAAACTTGCCTATGCCGTGATCAGTCCCGGGCAGTACCGACCTCAGGTCAAGGTGACTGATGAGGCCTTGGCTGCTTGGTATGAGGCACATAAACTCAACTACAAAACCGCCCCACAGGCCAAGTTGGCCTACCTGAGTTTTGCCTTCGCCGATGAGGTCAAGCCGGCCGCTGTCTCGGAAGAGGCCATGCGGACCTATTATCAGGAGCATCTGGAGGAATACCATCTTCCCGAACAACGCCGGGCACGCCATATTCTCTTCAAGGTGGAGGATGGCGCCTCCGATGAGGTCAAGGCGACCAAGAGGGCCGAGGCGGAAAAGGTGTTGCAGCAGATTCGCCAGGGGGCCGATTTTGCCGAGATGGCCAAAAAGGTCTCCGAAGACAGTTCAAAGGATCGTGGCGGCGACCTGGGATTTTTCAGTCGCGGCCAGATGGTTCCCGCCTTTGAGCACAGCGCATTTTCTTTGAAGGCGGGCGAAGTCGGCCCGGTGGTTGAATCGCCCTTTGGCTACCACATCATCAAGGTCGAAGAGATACAACCGGAAACCACCCGCAGCTTTGCGGACGTCAGCCAGACCATCCGCCAGCACCTGGCGCAAAAGGAGGCGCAAGCCGCTGCCTTTAAAAAGGCTTCGGCCACCTACGAGGAAATCATCCGTGCCGGCAGCCTAGCGAAGTTCAGTGAAAAAGGTGGGGCGTCGATCCTTCACACTGGTTTTTTTACCCAAGATACCCCCCCCAAGATGCCCATGGCGTCTGATGGAGCTTTTCTCCAAGCGGCCTTCGCCCTGCGCAAGGGCGAGTTGAGCTCGATCGTGGAGACTTCCTCAGGCTACGCGATTGTTTTTGCCGATGAGGTCAAGGCCCCGGAGGTCCCGGAGCTTGCTGCGGTACGGGACCGGGCCGTTGCCGATTATACCACGGAAAAAAGCGGTGAGCTTGCCCGGGCCGCTGCCGAGGAGGCTCTCAAAAAAGCAAGGGAAACGGGGCAGTGGCCGGATGGATTGGAAAAAAAGGAATCAGCCTATGTCAAGCGCACGGGCACCGCTCCCGGTCTTCCCGACTCCGTCCGTAAAGACGCCTTTATCCGTCTTGGGCTTGGCACCTTCCCCGAAACGGTGCTGCGTGAAGGAGACTCCTTTGCCCTGTATCAGATTCTTGGCTCGCGTGCGGGTAAAAGCGAGCTGGATGCCGGTCAACGCAAGAACCTTGAGCAACGGCTCCTTACCGTTCAAAAGAACACCCTCGTGAATTCCTGGCTGGGACAGCTCAGAAAAGAAGCCAAAATCTGGATCAATAACCAGATGTTGCAATAACGGGCCCCAATTGACGCATATCATCCTCGGGACACGCCCTTTTCAAGGGCGTGTCCTTTTTTCGCGTCTGTGGTTGCAGGGCCACGCAGGGCATGCAGAAACAGCCTTTTATGAAAAGATGGTGCCAATAGCTGCTATCTACTCGTTAACTTTAGACTAATTCGGTATTTTGAAAGATTCGTCAAACCCTCTTCCCCATCCGATACACACGACCAGGGATCCCGTTGACCTGCAGGCTGTCAAAGCTCTTCCCGCTACCGAACAGCTGCTGCTGCAACTCGTTTCCATTATTTACGAACCCGTCTCCGCAAGCTTTCTCGCCCGTTGCCTGTACAGCCTGGTGCCAAGTTTCCTTGGTGATCGCCGGCCGAGCAGTGAAGAGGTCAGCGAGATGGTGGCCCGTTTGCGCCGCAAGGGGTTCCTCAGCGGTAAAAATCAATGTCCGGGAATCCTGGCCGAGGAACTGACGCGACAGGCGATCCGCCAAAAGCGTTTCAACCGTATTGCCGCCCTTGTTGAGCGGGCCGCCCCGGTCGACTACATGCACGGCAAGTGGTCCACCAGATGCTGGCGGGCGATTCGCCAGTTCCGTATCGGCCTGTACAGCCAGAATTTCGACAAGATGGATGAAGCGCTTCTTTTTTGGGAAAAAGAGGGGCACCACTATCTGGAAAGCGAGCCTCCGGCGGTTTTGGTGGCAGCGCATTCCTTTGAGCCGAAATGGTTTGCCTCGCTTCCGGGATCCTTCCAGTTTTTTTTACTTGAAGAGGTCCTTCGCTACTCGCTGGAGCGGTTGCACCATTTCCCGGCCGTTCTCGATTATCTGGCCGATGAACAGGCGCAGACCGTATCCCCGGACGAACGGGTGCCCTTTCGCCGGCTTTTGGCCACAAGTTATCTTCTACAGGGGCGGCTTGAGGCGTTGCGCCAACTGCTCGTCGATTTCAGCGAATCCTTTCAGGGCTCCGGGTTTGCCGGGACGGTTGCCTTTCTCAACGGTGACACCGAGGAAGCCTTGCAGCGGTTTGACGAGGATCTGGCCCATCTCCAACAGTTCGCCGGCGATCAGCCCTGCTTTTTTTTCGGTATAACCGGGCTGTTTTGTATCTTTGCCTTGCTGGCCCGTGACGAGGAAGGCGACCGCGACCGGGTGCGTGGCGCCATTGAGACGGTGCTGCAACGTTGCAACGGCTGCTCCGAAGAAATTCCCTACCGGTTTATTGCCGCCGTGCTCCGCGCCTCCGATGATGCCATGGCCGACATGTTGGCCCTGACCCAGGATCTGGTCAAGGACAAACGCAGTCTGACCTCCCTGGTGGCCCTTCTGTCGCTCCATTGGATGGGGATAGAAATTCCTTCTGATTTTCAGGAGATGTTGAAGGCGTTGTACGAACAGGCCCGGGCAAGCGGCTACCTCTGGGTGGCCATGGAATCGGCGGAGTTGCTGGCGACCCTGGATGAAACGCAAGGAGAAGCCGCACAGGCGGCCGGGGAGCTTTCCGTCGCCCTGAAGAGCCGTTTTCTGACCCATATCATTGCGCCCAACGCCACCTGGAAACAAAGTCTGCAGGAACTGGTCGATATTTCCAACAAGATCCGGGAGCCGGAACGGTTAACCCGTCTTTGCTGGATGGTCGAGCATGTTGACGGGACGCTTGATTTGCATCCCAAGGAGCAGAAGAAAACCAATACCGGTGGCTGGACCAAGGGCCGGACCATCGCCTATCAACGGTTGGTCCGTCATGCCATGGACTATCTTACCGACCAGGATCGGGCGATCTGCGCCGCCTTGTATCAGTCGGGTGAAAGCAGCAAAAACGCCGGGTATGTGTTCAACCGGGACCAATGTCTTCCGGCACTGGTCGGTCACCCGTATGTATTTCTCAAACGTTCTCCGCAGACACCTGTGGAAATTGTGGCCGGCGAGCCGGAGTTGGTGGTGGAGCGCAAGGGTGATTCCCTTTTTATCCATTTTTTCCAGGACATCGGAGATGGGAATGTGGCGGTCTGGCGGGAGACGCCCACCCGTTTCCGCATTATTACCATCAGCGACGAGCACCGCAAGGTCGCCGAAATTACCGGACGTGACGGCCTGCTGGTCCCGATAGCGGCCAGTAAGAAGGTGTTGGATGCCATCGGCAAGATTGCCTCCTTCATGACGGTGCACTCGGCCATAGAGGTCCCCGGGGAAGGACTGCCCGCGGAACAGGTGGAAAGTGATCCCACCATTCATGTCCATATTATTCCCTACGGCAGCGGATTCCGGATCGAACTCTTTGTCCGGCCCTTCAAACACGGTGGGCCGTATCTGAAACCGGGAGCGGGCGTTGCCAACCTCATGGCCGAGATCGACGGCCGACGGCTCCGGACCAAGCGCAATCTGCGCCAGGAAGAGGACAAGGCGCGCGAGATCGAAGAGAGCTGCCCCATGCTGGATCTGGCCATAGATTTCGAACAGGAGAACAAGCGCGAATGGCATCTGCTCGATCCGGAGGAATGTTTGCAAGTCCTGCTTGAAATCGAGGAGATCAAGGACAGGGTCGTGCTGGAATGGCCAGAAGGGGAAAAATTGGCCGTCCGCCGCCAGGCAGGGGTCAACCAGCTCAACCTCAACATCCGCACCAACCAGCAGGACTGGTTTTCGCTCTCCGGTCAATTGGAGATCGACCAGGATGAGGTCATGGAGTTGAAGACCCTGCTCGACAAGGTACGGGAGACGCGCAGCCGCTTCATCCCCATGGGCGAGGGCCAGTTTCTTGCCCTGACCCAAGAGTTCCGGAACCGCCTGGAGGAGCTGATCCTCTACGGAAGCAGCCAGCCCGGCAATGAAACTGAGGTCAAGATTCATCCGCTGGCCGCCATTGCCCTGGAGGAACTGACCCACCAGGCGCAGACCAATGCCGACAAGGGATGGCGCCAACGGCTGGATGCCATCGCCGAGGCCCAGGAGATGACGCCCAAGGTACCGTCGACCTTGAAGGCCGAACTCCGCGATTATCAGAAGGAAGGCTTTGTCTGGATGTGCCGGCTGGCCCATCTCGGGGTCGGCGCCTGTTTGGCCGACGACATGGGGCTCGGCAAAACCTTGCAGTCGATTGCCGTTGTGCTCAGCCTGGCCCACCTCGGGCCGTCGCTGGTGGTCGCGCCGACTTCGGTGTGCATGAACTGGGAGAGTGAGGTGCGGCGGTTTGCCCCCACGCTCAATTTTCATCTGTTTTCCGAGGCGAATCGCGATGAGATCGTTTCAGCCCTGGGGAAGTTTGACCTGTTGGTCACCAGTTACACCCTGCTGCAGCAAGAGATCGAACTCCTTGGCCAGGTGAAATGGCAGTCGGTGGTGCTTGACGAGGCCCAGGCGATAAAAAATGCCGCCACCAAACGCTCCAAGGCCGCGATGCGTCTGGACAGCCGCTTTCGCTTGATCACCACCGGTACGCCGATCGAGAATCATCTGGGCGAACTGTGGAACTTGTTCTCGTTTATCAATCCCGGCCTCCTGGGGACCTATAAGCAGTTCAACCGTCGGTTCGGCATCCCGATCGAAAAGTACCACGACCGGGAAGCGCGTCGTACCCTGAAAAAATTGATCCGCCCCTTCATGCTCAGACGCATCAAGGCCCAGGTGCTGGAAGAACTGCCACCTCGTACCGAAATCACCCTGCGGGTGGAGATGCAGCCGGAGGAAATGCAGTTTTATGAAGCGCTCCGCCAACAGGCGATCGAGAATATCGAGGGCAGCAGCGAGAAGACCGGGCATCATCTGCGGATTCTGGCCGAAATCATGCGGTTACGCCGCGCCTGCTGCAATCCGCGGCTGATCAACGATCAGGTCGACATTTCATCGACCAAGCTGCAGGTCTTTGCCGAAACCGTGGAGGAATTGCTCGGCGGCGGCCATAAGGCCCTGGTGTTCAGCCAGTTTACCGGGCACCTTGCCCTGATCCGTGAATTTCTCGACAACAAGGGAATCAGCTACAAATACCTGGACGGCACAACCCCCGCCAAGGAGCGGCAGCAGCAGGTTGAGCGTTTCCAGGCGGGGGAGGGGGAACTGTTTCTCATCAGCCTCAAGGCCGGTGGCTTGGGACTGAACCTGACCGCGGCCGACTACGTCATTCACATGGATCCGTGGTGGAATCCGGCGGTGGAGGACCAGGCCGCCGACCGGGCCCATCGTATTGGCCAGAAACGGCCGGTGACGGTCTACCGTCTGGTCACCGCCAATACCATTGAGGAAAAGATCGTTCGTCTGCACCAGGAAAAACGGGATCTGGCCAATTCCCTGCTCGAGGGTACGGATGTCAGCACCCGGATCAGCGCCGAGGAACTGCTGGAGTTGATCCGTTCCAATTAAAGAGAAAATTTCTTCCGTCCAAACGGCAAACAAGAAAGGCTCCGCAACGGGAAAATTTTGCGGAGCCTCTCTTGTTTGATGATGCGTGCTTTTTGGCCGTTGGGCCTGTTCCGGGCTTGCCGGCTTTAGAGGGCGGGCATCATTGGTTGCCCAACCCTTTGAGCGGGGCCATGGCCCCGACCAGTTTGGCCGGCAACTTGGGCAGGCCGCTGATCAACGAGACGATAACCGCCGCGCTGTAGGGAATGGCCTGGATAGCCAACACCGTCGCCCAGATGCGAACGTCGAGCATGTCGCCATCCTTGCGGAGCAGCACGCCGACAATGGAGAGCACCAGCGCCACGGCAAAGAGCAACTCCTCCCGGGCGTCGCCCAGCGCTTTCAAAAAGGCGTTGGCCCGGGCCTTTTTCGGGGTCCGGAAAAAACCGATTTTCCGGGTAATGAAGCCGGTGAGCATGGCCCGGGCAATGGTGTGCGAAAGGGCCAGGCCGGCAAGCCCGGCCGCGAGACTCTGCCGGCGCGAGGCGACGACGCGGCTGCGGTAAAGGAAGAACATCTTGATGCTCTTGAAGAAAAAGAGCACGATCGGCAAAAAAGCGAAAATAATGTGGGGGGGCGAAAGATAATCCGGAAAGATGATCATGCCGCAGGACCAGAGGAGTGCCAGAATGTTGAACAGCATGTTGATGCCGTCGGCAAACCAGGGCAGCCAGCCCGCCAGGAAATGGTAGCGTTGACCGCCGGTCAGTTTGGTTTTCTCCAGACCCAACATGGCCATCATGTGGTGGCGTAGGATCAGGACCGACCCGTAGGCCCAGCGGAACCGCTGTTTCTTGAAGTCAATAAAGGTGTCCGGCATCAGCCCCTTGCCGTAACTGTGGGGAATGTAACATGCGGCATAGCCTTTTTCAAAGATACGCAGCCCCAGTTCGGCATCCTCGGTGATGCACCATTCCGCCCAGCCTCCGACCTCATCGAGCACCTTGCGCCGGACCATGGTCATGGTCCCGTGCTGGATAATCGCATTGCGCTCGTTCCGGGTCACCATGCCGATCTGGAAAAAGCCCCGGTATTCGGCCAAGCACATGGCCTTGAAGGTGTTCTCGTCACCGTCGCGGTAATCCTGAGGCGCCTGGACAATGGCCATGTTGGGATCGGCAAAGTGGGGGGTCAGGGCACGCAACCAGGTCGGATCGACGATATAATCGCTGTCGATCACCGCCACCACCTCGGCTTGCGGGGCTGTCTTTTCCAGGGCATAGTTGAGCGCGCCGGCCTTGAATCCGGAGAGCGGGTCAACATGGAAGAAACGGAACCGGGGACCCATTGTCCGGCAATGGGCTTCAACCGGCTGCCAGACCGCCGGATCCTTGGTGTTGTTGTCGATGATCAACACCTCAAACTCGGGATAATCCAATTTGGCCAGGGCGTTGATGGTTTGGATCATCATATCCGGCGGTTCGTTGTAGGCCGGTACATGGATCGAAACCATGGGCAGTCCATCGTCGTCGGCTGTCTCGACGGGTTGCGGCAAGCGGTGGAATTTTTTGGTCCAGATCGATTCGGCCCATTCATGGGCCTCGGCGAGGATGACCAGAATGGCACCGGTCGCCGCCAACAACAAAACGATCCCGACCAGCAGGGAAGAGACCGTCATGTATTGACGCTGGAAATCATAGACCACCCAGACCGCAAAGGTGGTAATGGCATAGGCGATAAACGCCAGAAATCCCCGCCCGGTATCGAGCAAACCCTTGCTGTCGCGGAAGAGGAGGGCGAGGATGAGCACTGCCAAACCAATGCTGATCGCCGCCAGTTCCCGCCATTGGGGGATGGGGATAAGCGGGGCCGTAAACTCGAACTTGGGTTCGCGGTTATCGTTATAGACCCCCCACAGGCTGCCTGCCTCACCCTCCAGATTCTTTTTCCAGATCTGATCAAAGGCCTCCATGATGTAGTAGGTGTAGTGGTTTTTTTCAGCCACATCGAGGAAACGGCGGAGGAATTTGGCCTGATTGGTCGGGCTGGCGACCGCGCCCTGGCGGATACGGCCGCCGCTGGGCCAACCGACTTCACCGATAATGATTTCCTTGTCCGGGTATTTCTCCCTGAGTTCGTTATAGCGCATGATGCAGTAGTCCACCGCCTGATCAATGGGCACCCCTTCCCAGTAAGGGAGGAGATGGACGGCAATGAAGTCCACCTTTTCAACCAGCTTCGGGTTTTTCAGCCATACATGCCAGGGTTCGGCGATGCTCACCGGCGCCCAAACCGATTTTTTGACCGTATCGATATGGTTGAACACCTGTTCCATGGTCAGATCGGTACGGAGAAGGACCTCGTTGCCGACAATGACCCGGACAATATTGCGGTAGTTTTCCTGATAGACTTGGATCAGTTTGGTGATTTCCTGTTCGTTTTCCTTCTCGTCGGGTGTCAACCAGGCCCCGAGCGTGACATTGAGTCCCCTTGCCGCGGCAAGGCGGGGAATTTCCGCCAATGTCCCCTGGACGGTATAGGACCGGACCGCGTGGACGTCCCCGGAGAGCAACGCCAGATCTTTATCGATCTGCTCCACGGTGGGAAAATTTTTCTTCATCGGCGACTGGCCTTCATGGAAGGGGGAAAAGGAAAATCCCTGGATTTTCGAAGGCCATGCAGGCTCAATATTGGGTTGGTTGACTATTTTCCAAAGCAGGAGTGCCAAACAACCCATAATGATGGTGATGATGATACCGGAACGATTCATAGGGGAGAAAAGATGATAGAGGTGAACGTGTTGAGCGCTGTTGATTCATAGCTTCTCTTGAGGTGAAGAGCAGCTGTGACCCGGACTTTTTTTAGAAGTGCCACTATAACACATGAAAAAAGGAAAAAGTGCAAATGAATCTCGCCAAATCCGCAAAAAAAACAAAAGGTAACAGGGCAATGGCTCATAGGGGCAAGAGGCCGCGAAGCACGGAACATCCTCCCCAGTGTTGCTGATGAAGATGTTGTTTTCTGTCTTGTCATCGGCTGGTTATTCTGATGCGTGTTTTTGAATTGTTGGCAGTCCCGTCATTGCGTTTTTATTTCTCTGGGGGCCCGATTTCCCGCAGGTGGGGGATGAACCAGCGTGTGTAGGAGTTTCCAGGAGTGAATGTCCTGCTGAAGGAGGTGCAGAAAATAGGTGTGGAGCGCGTCCAGGGCTTCGGTTATTCCCGGCCCCGAGAGATGCAGCCGTGGGAGTCGGTCCAGGGGGGTCGATTGCGCCCGGGCGAGCGTCAGCAGGGTCTGCACCGACAGTTGGGGAAAGGGAACCGTTTTCGGTTGGCACGCCGTGCAGAGGAGAGAACCGTTACCGGGCAGCAGAAAATAGGCATGAGGCGACTGCACCGGTCGATGGCACCGGCCGCAGGCGTTCAGGTCCGGCCGATAGCCAAGCAGCCCAAGCAGATGGACCAGGACAAAGACCGTGGTCTGCATGGGGGCGTGCGCCACGCTCAAATTATCCAGAGTCCAGGAAATCAGGGAATAGAGGGCGGGGTCGGGATCCTGTTCCCGCGTAAAACGCAGGATTAACTCACTGAAATGGGATGCGGCAATATAGCGTCGATGGTCTTCCCGAAGAGGGAGATGAGCCTCGAGCAACTCGGCTTCCTGAAGAAAGTAGAGACCCGAGGAGGACCGGGGGGGCTGATACGACAGGTCGAGCCGGCTGTAGGGCTCCAGCTTGTTGACAAAACGCTGCTTGCTTTTCTTCGCCCCCTTGGCGATAGCCGTGAGACGGCCGAGATCTTGGCTGTAGAGGGTGACTAATTTGTCCGCCTCGCCGTATTCGCCGATATCGAGGACAATCCCGCAGGTGGTACGGGGAAAATCACGGCCCATGGGCATCGAGCGGCAATCGAAGGGTGGCCCGGCCATCCCGGAAAACAGGCGGGGCAAGGAGGGCGCCGTTGAACTGCAATTCAGCGCAGCCGTCCCCGAAGAAATCGAGTTGCATGGACTGTTGCGCTTCCCATTGGATGGTCGAGCCTTTGAGATACGTCTGTTCGCTGACCGGTTGGTCGTCGATGACTACCCGGACCCGGCAGTCGGCATAAAAAACCGCCTGCAGCGTCAGGATGTTTTGCGTACGCAGACCGCAGGTCGTCGGGTCGGCGGGATGAAAGGTGTTTTTGACGGTGGTGGTCAGGGAAAGTGCCTTGTCCGTGAGGTAGGCAAAGGGATTCCACGAATAATACACGCAAAAGAAAGTGAAGGAGACGACGATGCAGAGGAGTAGCGCAGCGGCAGCGGTGGCAGAGGACAGATGAACCTCCTCTGCCAGTTTTTTGGGCTCCAATGCATGGGTGACACGGCTTTTTTGTAAAGGCGTAAGCCGTCTGCTCCGCCCGCCCGGGCGTTCCCGGAGGAACTGCCTGGCCAGCGATTGCCCGTCAAGGCCGAGGTAAACGGCATAAAGCCGGACCAGGCCCTTGGTGAACGTATCAGCCGGTAACTGATCAAAGGCCGAATGTTCAATCGCCCGCAGATTGGAAAGCGATATATGGGTTTGCGCCGCTGCCTCCTCCAGAGTACGGTTTTGGTCAAGACGCGCCCGGCGAAGTTGTTCACCCACCGGATGAACGGCTGAGGGGTCAAGGAAGTCTGTACTCATGCCTGTCTTCGGGCCACGGTGAAAGGCGTACGGGGAGGTGATTCTAAAGGCAATGCTCGATCAAAAAACGGTTTTACAGGATCTTGATGTAGGCCTTTTCGCGGATGGTCTGCATCCATTCCTTAAAGCGGGTTTCCATGGCCTGCTGATACAGTTTTTCGCGGATTTGGTCTTTTACCGATTCATAAGAGGCCTTGGCAACGATTTCGCCTGTTTCGGCGGAAACAACCTTGAAGAAGACATAACTGTTTCCGCTTGCCACGATGGAACTCAGCTCTCCGGACTTCAGATGGGCAACGGCTTCGCGAATGTAGGCGGCCAATTCATCCAATTGAAACCGGCCAAGATCTCCCCCGTCGTCGGCGTTGGATAACTCCGAATATTTGCGGGCCAAGTCCTGGAAATTGTCGCCCTCATGGGCCAACGCATAGGCTTTCTTGATTTTTTCCCTGGCCTGCTCCTGGGTTGGGACGGATCCGTCGGCCAGTGGGCTGCCCCAGGTACAGCCGATCTGTTGCAGATGATATTCGCCGCCCTCGGCCTGTTGGGTGAAGTGGGTGTCGTAGTAATCAAGGATTTTTTCTTCGGGGATAACAACCTTGGTGCGGACCTCGTAATTCACGAGGCGGGAACTGAGTATCTGGCCGCGCAGTTCTTCACGGTACAGCTTTTCATTCATTCCCATGGCGGCCAATTCCTTGCGAAATTGCTCCATGGTGGTTTTATTGTTGGTCACGATACGTTGGATAGCCTCATCCACATCCTGGTCGCTGACCTGAATGTGGAGCTTATTTGCCTCCTGCACCATGAGTTTTTTATCAATCAACTTGTCGAGGACGGTCAGGCGTGCCCGGTGAAGGACTTCGGCCAGTCGGTCGGGAGGCGTTTCGTCGGTGATTTTCTTGAAAAAAGACTGACCCAGTTCATTGACCTCGGAAAGGGTGATGGTGTCGCCATTGACAATGGCGACACTGCGGTCGACGATACCGGCGGATGCGGTTGCCAGGGTGAAAAAGATACCGGCAAGAACACAAAAGAGAAGAGTTCGTTGGGTCATGATGTCGTATGGGGAAGGAGAATTTGGTTGAAAATTCGATGTGTTCGACGCACTGAGTTGCCAACTGTCGTTTGGGCAACAAACCAAAAAAAACGATATTTCGTTTTTCACCGCTGCCTATTTTCATGCCACATGGGATTTTATTCCTTGTTTTTTCGACAAGTCAGCCACAATTATCTAACCGGTAGCAAATAAAGGCGCAACGGTTTTCCGGCCCTCGCCCCGTGGTCGTCTTTCAGGCCGGTCGATGTTTCGTGATGAACAAATGGAGGAAGCATATGAAAAAATACAGGAAAACAATGCGATGTCTTTTGTTGAGCAGTTTGCAGCTGCTTTGCCTGCTGTCGGCGGGATCGGTCTTGGCTGCGGTGAACCTGCCTCCTTTTTCCTTGCCCACCGCGCTCAACGGCTCGATGGTTTCCAGCGATGCCTACCAGGGGCAGGCAATGCTGATCACCTTTTTTGCCCCCTGGTGCGCACCCTGTCTCCAGGAGATTCCGGCATTGAAAGCCGTGCAATCCCAATATCAGGCGCAAGGGTTTGCCGTGGTGGCCCTGGCTGTGGATGAGGGCGGGCCGGGGACGGTCGCCAGACTGGTCGAGAAGGCCGGGATCAATTACCAGGTGTTGCTTGCCGACGAGAACACGCGGCACCAATTCGGAGGCGTCGCTACCATCCCCACATCCTTTTTGGTGAACAAGCAGGGCCATGTGGTCAAAAAATATGCCGGTCTTGTCCCCAGGGGGTTGCTGGAAAGGGATATTGAATCAATCCTTTAATTCTTTGCCCTTTTCCATGAATCGGAGATTTGCTGTTGACATTCTACCCCGCATTTCTTAGATTTCCCCGCAGGAAAGAGGCAATCGGTTTGGTTTGTACAACCCTATATTCTATAAAGGAGACTGCCATGAAAAAGATCGTTGTTACCCTGATGGTTGCTGCATTTGCCCTGAGCGCAGGTGTTGCTTTTGCTGCAAAAGCCAAATGCACCGTAGAGAGCGTGGAAGGCAACAAAGTGACCATGACCTGTGACAAGGCTGAGTTCAAAGCCGGTGACAGTGTAACCGTAAAGGCAAAAAAAGCTCTGGAAGGCTGCTGATCGTCTGACCAGCGTTTATTGGCTGTCAAGAGCGGGTCGATTGCTGCAATCGACCCGCTCTTTTTATTTGTATGCCCTGTTGCTCACACCTCATTGTTGCCTTTCATGCCTTCATCCGGCATAGTGGCGATGAAAATGCTGTTGAGCCGTCCCCTTTATTTGACTGCTGATCAAAGAGACCCCCGCGCATGGATCCACAAACCCTACCTGATAAAGAACTGCAGCTGTACAATGCCATTAAAAAGCGATACAAGGTCGCCTTCGAACCCCTCAAGATCAGGGAACATGCCCTGCACCTGCTGAAACTGACTGATCTGGAAGAGGTCCTCGAAGGCAAGGATCCGCTCAAGGATGTATCGAGCTTTCCCTTCTGGATCAGGCTGTGGGAGGCCGCCATTGTTCTTTCCGAATTTATTGCCGGAATGCCCTGCAAGCCGGGGACGACGCTGCTGGAACTCGGTGCGGGCCTGGGCGCGCCCGGCCTGACCGCCGCCAAGGTCGGTTATGCGGTGACCCTGTCCGATTACGAGGAGATGATCCTCGATTTCGAGCGGATCAATGCCGCGGCCAGCCGGCTTGCGCAGGTTGACTGCCTCATGCTCGATTGGCTCAATCCGCCGGCCATGAAGCAATTCGACGTTATCCTCGGCGCGGAGATCCTTTTCCGCGAGGAATTCTTCCAACCGTTGCTCAATGTGCTCAAAGTCGCGCTCAAGCCCGACGGCGTGGTCTATCTGGCCCACGACGCCAAGCGGCGCAGCCTTGAGCCGTTTTTGAAAATGGCGGAGAAGGACTACCGGATCGCCGCTTCCCGGAAACGGTTGAAAAGTATTGAGGGCGACAAGATGATTATCCTCAACCGACTGCAACCCCGCAACTGATCCTCACCGCGACAATAAAAGAAGTATGATGTATCCGGTGGGCCTTGATATCGCAGGCAAGCTGTGCGTGGTTATCGGCGGCGGCAATGTCGCGGCCCGCAAGGTCCGCGGTCTTCTTGCCGCCGAAGGCCGGGTGCGGGTTGTCAGCCCCGAGCTGACCGGCGGCCTTGCGCAGCTGGTGGAACAGGGCGTGGTCGAATGGCGGCAAAAGACGTTTGCGGCCGGGGACTTGATTGGTGCCTTTCTCGTGTTTGCCGCCACGGACAATCCCTCGGTGCAGGCGGCGGTGGTCGAGGCCGCCCGCTCCGCTCATCTCGCGGTCAATGTGGCGGACGGACCTGAACTCTGTGATTTCCAGATTCCGGCGGTACTGCGCCGGGGCGACCTGTGCATCAGCATCGCCACCAACGGCAAAACCCCGGCAGTGGCCGCCATGGTCCGCAGGCGGCTGGAAGAGGTGATCGGCGAGGAGTATGCGCTTTTGACGGCAGTGGTCGGGGCCGTCCGCGAGGAGGTCCTGGAACGGGCCTCCAGTGAGGCAGAAAAAAAGATTCTGTTTCAAAAGATCCTTGGGGACGATATACTCCTCTGGCTCCGGGAGCGGCAGTGGCACAAAGTGCAACGTCACCTGGAGCATGTGATCGGTCGGCCGCTGGGCCGGAATCTGGAGGGACTGATTAAGGAGAATCCATGAGTTTCTTGCTCTTTCAGGGCAGTGTCGCGGTGTACCTGCTCTCCTTTGCCGCCTATGTGGTATTTTTTCTCACCCAGAAAACGCCGATGCGCCGCACCGGGCGCACCATTTTTCTGGTGGCCTTCCTCATTCACACGGTCAATATCATCGCCCGGGCAATTGAAACCGGGCATACCCCCATTACCAGCCACCACGAAACCGTCTCCTTTTTTGCCTGGTCGGTGAGTTGCTGCTATCTTTCCTTCCGCTGGCGATACACGGTGAAAAACCTCGGGGTCTTTGTCAGTTCCCTGGTATTGGCGCTGATGCTGATCGCCGCCTTCTCCTCACGGGCAATGATGCCCCTGCCGCCGGCACTCCAATCCTGGTGGTTGCCGGTGCACGCCTCCATCGCCCTGCTGGCCGATGGCTTTCTCGCCTTGGCCTGTATCGGCGGTATCATGTACCTGTTGCAGGAACGGGAGATCAAGAAAAAACGCTTTGGCCTGTTTTATTCGCGGCTGCCTTCCCTGGAGGCCCTGGACAAGCTCAACCAGCATTGCCTGGGCGTGGGGTTTCCCCTGTTCACGCTCGGCCTGATCACCGGCTCCCTGTGGGCGAAACAGGCCTGGGGGGCTTACTGGCATTGGGATCCCAAGGAGACCTGGTCCCTGATCACCTGGTTTCTCTACGCCGCGGCGGTCCACCAGCGGTTCACGGTCGGCTGGCGCGGACGGCGGGTGGCGATCCTGAGCATCATCGCTTTCCTCTCTGTGCTGTTTACCCTGTGGGGGGTTTCCTTTCTTTTAGAAGGAGTGCACACCTATGTCTCGTGACGCCATTGTTCTGCTTGGCGTCAATCACAAGACAACGCCTTTAGCAGTTCGGGAAAAGCTGGCGCTTTCCTCCGGTTATGAAGACCCCCTCCGTGTTCTGGGGCAGGTGGGGGAATTGCGGGAATTTTACCTGCTCTCCACTTGTAACCGGGTGGAGGTGCTGTTCACCTGCCGTGATGTCGAACGGGCCACCCGGCGGGTCGAGGATGTTCTTTTCGGCCAGGCGATCACCGCCGAAGAGTTGCAGCGGCACGTCTACCGGCACGTCAACCTGGAGGCGGTGGAGCATCTTTTTCTGGTCGCGGCCAGCCTGGATTCGATGATCGTCGGCGAGGCCCAGATCCTGGGGCAGTTGAAAGAGGCCTATCGCCACGCCACCAAGGCCGACAGTACCGGCTTCATCCTCAACAAACTGCTGCATAAATCCTTTTCCGTGGCCAAGCGGGTCCGCACCGAAACCCGTATCGGCGCCAGCGCGGTCTCGATCAGCTATGCGGCGGTCGAGTTGGCGCGGAAAATTTTCGGCGATCTCCACGGCAAAAAGGTCCTGTTGGTGGGAGCGGGCGAGATGGCGGAACTGGCGGCCGAACATCTGGTCGGCCAGGGGGTCACCGAGGTGGTGGTGGCCAACCGCACCCTGCAGCGTGCGGTCAATCTTGCCCGCTGTTACAACGGGCAGGCGGTTTCCCTGGAAGAACTGCTCGACCAGCTCCAGCAGGTGGACATCATCATCAGTTCCACCGGTTCGCCCGATCTGATCCTCCACCGGGATGATGTCCGTCCGGTGATGCGCGGCCGACGCAACCGGCCGCTTTTCTTCATCGACATCGCCGTGCCCCGTGATCTCGATCCGGCCATCAACGAGATCGATAACGTCTATCTCTATGACATTGACGATCTTAACAATGTGGTGGAGATGAACAAGTCCGAACGGGACAAGGAGGCGGTCAAGGCCCAGCGGATCGTTAGCGAGGAAAAACTCAAGTTTTCCAAATGGCTCGCCAATATGGAGTCCACCCCGACCATCATCCAGCTGCGGGAGGTGATCGAGCAACAGGTGCGGGGCGAGGTGGAGAAGACCCTGGGTCGGCTGGAGGACATGGACAGTGGTTCCCGGAATCGGCTGGAGAAGATGGTGGCCGGGATCACCGGTAAACTGGCCTATCCGCCGCTTCAATTTCTCAAAACGGAAAACCACTGTATCGCCCTGCCCGAGCGGATCAAAACCGTTCGCGAACTGTACCGGCTGGACAACGGCGGCGACCGGCAGGAACAGGAATGATCGGCAGCGACCGGGAATATATCCTGGAAGAGGAGTGGCTGCTGGTGCGTCACTCCGGAGAAATTCCGGAGGTGGCCCTCCATGGCAGCCTCTATTATCTGGAGGAAGATGCCGAGGGGCCGAAATTCATCCTCACCCGGGAAGAGGTGCAACAGCTCCAGCAGGCGGCTTTGGCCCGTTACCAGGAGATCATTCTCCGCGATCTCGATCCCGGCAACCGGGATTTGCCCCTTTTCCGCGGCATCAGGCGCGCCAACCACAGCTGGTACCGTTTGGCCCGTTTCTGTGCAAAGGAATCCCTCGAACTGGAGTCCTTCCGCATCCGGGTGGGCCATGCCCTGACGGCTTATCTTGGGATCGAACTGGCGGATGTCGGCTCAGGGGCGCGGATGCCATCGGTCAACTGCACTGCCGAGGCCCTGCGCACCTTTGCCCAGGCCCTGGATGTTGACGTCGCTTCTCTGCCGCAGGGCTGGGAAGGATTATGTGAGCAGGGTTCAGCTTGAGCCCTGCAGGGTTCTCTTGAACATAGATTGACCGGAGTGATTGACCATGTGCCCAGCAACGGACGAGCTGCGTGTGGGCGTGATCGGCGCCGGCAAGCACGGCAGCCGTTATGCCCGCCATATTTGCAATGACATAGAAGGGTTGACGCTTGGCGCCATCTGCCGCCGCAGCGATGAGGGCCGGGTCCTGGCCGCGCAATGGGGCTGCCGCTGGTATCCGGACTGGCGGGATCTGATCGGCTCGCCTGCGATCGACTGCATTGTCGCCGCCCTGCCGCCCACCCTCAACCTTCCGGTGGCCCGGGCCTGCGCCGATGCCGGCAAGCCGTTGCTGCTTGAAAAACCCATGGCCGTCACCGTGCAGGAGGCCGAAACGATCCGGGATTGTTTCGTTGCAAACGGCGTGGGGCTCACCATCGGCCAGACCCTGCGCTACAATACGGTGATCAACGCCCTGCGGGAGAAGCTGCC
>JBFWIP010000035.1:0-3421 GCA_050255935.1 Desulfobulbus sp. | reverse complement strand
ATGGCGGTGACGCCCTCGCGGATACCGACATCGGCGGCATCGCGGAAGGGGAAAAAGGCATCGGAAATCATCACCGAGCCGGGAATGCCCGCACGCTCGGCCTTGACCTTGGCATCGATGGCTTCCTTGTCGGCCTTGTCCCGTTTGCCTTGGGCAATCTCCAGCGCCAGGTCGGCATAGGGGATGCCGTGGGTATCGAAGCAGGTGATGTCGGCGTATTTGACATAGGCCTTGTGGATGGCTATTTCCGCCACCCCGACCCGGTCCTGCTCGCCGGCACCGATGGCGGTGGTGCAGCCGTCCTTGACGTAAATCACCGAGTTGGAGGTCACGCCGTGCTCGACGGCCCAGCCGAAGAGCATGTCCTCGATCTCGCGCGCAGAGGGTTGCCGCTCGCAGGCGTATTCCACCCCCTTGTAGGTGGTGACCGCCGGTTTGAGATCCTGCGCCGAACGGATGGAGTTGACCGCCGACTGCTGAACAATGAGGCCGCCGTCGATCAGGGATTTGAAGTCGACAAAGCGGAAATGCTCGAATTCGGCCAGGCGGGCAATGCCGGCCATACGGATGACGCGCAGGTTCTTGCGGCGGGCGAGGATGTCGAGCACGCCGTCCTCGAATTCGGGCGCACAGACTACCTCCAGATAATTCTGGGCCATCAGTTCCGCGGTTTCCTTGTCCAGCGGCCGGCTGGTGACCACGGCCCCGCCGAAGGCGGCAATCCGGTCGCAGCGGTTGGCCCGGTTGTAGGCATCGGCCAGGCTGGTGCCGATGGCCGCGCCGCAGGGGTTGTTGTGCTTGAGGATGACCGCGGCCGGCTTGTCGATCAGGTACTTGATGATGTTCAGCCCGTTATCGACGTCGGTGAGGTTGATCTTGCCCGGATGCTTGCCTACCTGGAGCATGTCCTCCACGGAAATGGCGCTGACCAGGCCGTTGCCCGGCTCGATGAACCTGCAGTCGCCCAGCACCAGGTTGCCGTTGACCAGTTGGTAAAGGGCCGCCTCCTGGTCGGGATTCTCGCCGTAGCGCAGGCCGCGTTCATCGATGCTGCCGTCCTCCATCGGGATCTTCCAGGTCTTCTTTCGATAGACCAGCGTCTGGTCGCCAAAGGTGATGGTCATTTCCATGGGAAAGGAATCGCCGAGCAGGGTTGAATACATTTTTTTCAAATCAGTCATGGGATAGTGTACTCCATCAAAAAATCAACCGACGTCAATCGCCGGAGGTAGGTGTGGTGGGGAAGGGCGGTTCACGCCTGGTCAAGAAAGCTCAACGGCGCAACCCTGCCGCCGCTCTCGCATCTGCAGTTGCTGAGCACCGAGTTGGCGCCGATGGTCACCCGGTCCCCCAAGCGGCAGTTTCTCAACACCGCGCCGTTTTCGATCAGGCAGCCGCTGCCGAGAACCGTGCCCTCGCTCAGGCGGACATGGGGCTGAAGATGGCTGTCCGGGCCGATGGTGCAATCACCGGCGACCAGAACGGTTTCCGGCGATTCCAGGGTGACGCCGCCGAGCATCAGGTCCCGGTTGCGGCGTTGTTGCAGGATTGCCTGGGCCTGGGCCAGTTCAACCCGGGAATTGACCCCCAAGACATCGATTGGCTGGGGGTGGACAAAGGCGTGGACCGGTAGGACCGGGAATCCCTGCCCGTTGGCCTGGGCCACGATATCGGTCAGGTAGACCTCGCCCTGGGCGTTGTTGGTGCCCACCCGGCGCAGGGAGTCAAACAGAAAGGAACGGTTGACCAGATATATTCCGGCATTGATTTCCTTGATCATCCGCTGCTCGTCGGTGGCATCCTTTTCCTCGACTATTGCCCGGATCCGCCCCTGCTTGTCATGGAGAATCCGGCCATAGCCGAAGGGCTCGTCCACCAGGGTGGTCATCAGGGTCAGGGCGGCCTGCTCCCGGTGGTGGGCGTCGATCATCTCCCGCAGGGTTTCGGGGCGGATGAGCGGGGTGTCGCCACAGAGGATCAGCACCTCATCGTGGCCGCTACAGGCGTTTTCGGTACAGAGCACCGCATGGCCGGTCCCCAATTGCTCTTCCTGGACCACGGTGGTCACCGCATAGGGGGCCAGTGCCCGTTCGACCTCCCGACGCTGATGGCCGATGACGACCGCGCATTGGTCAATGCCTGTGTTGCGTACCGTGTCGAGCACATGATGGACCATCGGCCGGAAAAAGACCTGGTGCAGCACCTTGGCCACGGTCGACTTCATACGGGTTCCCTTGCCTGCGGCCAGCACAACGGCAATGATCGATGGATGCATGGAAAAATCCTTGGTAGAGAAAAGGGATGGGCTGAAACAAACCAATGTAGAAGAAAAAGAGCCGTTTGACAAGCACCTCTCAAAGCGTTTGCAGGAGGAAAACAGCCTGCAATCGGGGCCATGCCCGGACAAAAGGGAAAAAAAGGATGCAAAGACGGCCCAAGATTCTTAGAGTGTGCGCGCTGGCAGGCCATCGCAGCGCAAGTGCCGATGCGCTGCCAGCATAGGTTTTTTGCGCTCGTCCCAAGCTGAGAAAACACGGATACCCCTTGTGCAACTCCTTGCGTTAAGGGGTTGTTTTTTTGTTTTGCAGGATAGGGCGAGACCGGCGATTTGAGAATATTTGAACCACGAGAACAAAAAAAGAATGCGACCACACGATCATGAGGTGCTGATCCTCGACGGTGCCTGCGGAACCAATCTTCAGGAAATGAACATTCCGCTCTCTGCCTGGGAGGGCAAGGAGGGGTGCAACGAACTCCTCAACCTGACCGCGCCGGAGAAAATCATCGAACTCCATACAAGTTTTGTCGATGCCGGGGCCATGGTCATCGAGACCAACTCCTTCGGCGCCAGCCGGATTGTCCTGGAAGAGTACGGACTGCAGGATCAGGTCGAGGCCATCAACCGGGCCGCGGTCGCCAATGCCCGCAAAGCCATCGGCGGCAAGGCCGACACCTATATTGCCGGCTCCATCGGACCGGGCACCAAACTGCCGTCATTGGGCCATATCACCGTGGATGCCTTGGCCGCTGCCTATGTTGAACAGATTCGTGCCCTTGCCCTGGCGGGCGTGGATTTGTTGATCATCGAGACCTGCCAGGATCTCCTTCAGATTAAGACCGCCATGACCACCTGTTTTGAGACCCTGGAGGAGTTGCATGCGGACATTCCGGTGATGGCCTCGGTCACCATCGAACGGACCGGTACCATGCTGGTCGGAACCGATATCGCCGCGGCGGCCGTGACCTTTGAGCCCTTTCCGATTTATTCCTTTGGCCTTAACTGCGCCACCGGCCCCCTGGACATGGAATCGAACATCCGCTGGTTGAGCCGCAACTGGCCCGGGCGGATCTCCTGCGTGCCCAACCAGGGGCTGCCGGAGGTGGTTCAGGGCAAGACCTGCTATTCGCTTTCGCCCGAGCG
>JBFWIP010000034.1:20314-23018 GCA_050255935.1 Desulfobulbus sp. | reverse complement strand
ATGCCGAGCAGCCGCTCCACCGCCACGCAATAGCCGACGTTGTTGGACATGGCGGCGATGTAATCGAGGCGGTCGGTAAGGATCAGGGCCTGGGCGTAGGTCTTGCTTTCGGCCAGTTTTTCAAAACCGCGATGCAGGTAGCCCACCTGGGGGTTGCACTCGATGATGGTTTCGCCGTCCAGTTCCAGATCGACCCGGAGGACACCGTGGGTGGCCGGGTGCTGCGGCCCCAGGCGCAGGGAATACCGCTCGGACTCGCCGTCGGGAATGGGGACTTCGATGGTTTGGGAAATCGACCGGGTCATGCGTCCTCCTCACCGGGCTGGTACTGGCCGTGGGCGTGCCCCTCGGGATCAAATCCATGTTTGTCCAGTTCCCGGACCTTGTCCAACAATTCGGTCATCCCCCCCCATTCTTCCTTGCCCTTGAGCGGATACTCCTTGCGCAGGGGATGGCCGGTCCAGTCCTCGGGGAGGAGCACCCGGCGCAGATCCGGATGGTTGTTAAAGCGGATACCCATCAGGTCATAGGTTTCGCGTTCGAGCCAATCGGCCCCGGCCCAGAGTTCGACCACCGAATCCACGGCCGGATCGGCATCGCCCACCTCGGCACGAATACGGATGGCATGGCGCAGGGGGATGGAATAGAGGTTGTAGACAACCTCGAACCGCGACAGGCCCGGATCCTTGCGGCGGGCGTTGTCCACGCCGCAAAGCGAACGGAGGTGGTTCATCTGCAGGGCGGTATCGTCACGCAGCCAGCGCAGCATGTCCACGATCCGTCCACTGCGGACAACCGCCGCGCCCTGCCCCTGGTTGACGTATCCCTGCAGCATCTCGTCGGGGAATTCGGCCTTGAGCCGGTCGATTATCGCCACTGGCTCCATCGAAACTGCTCCTGTTGAATTTTTTGCTGGAGTTTGAGAAAGCCCTCGAGCAGGGCCTCGGGCCGGGGCGGACATCCGGGGACATACACATCCACGGGAATGATCTGATCGACCCCCTGGGTGACGGCGTAGGTATCGAACACGCCACCGCTGCAGGCGCAACTGCCCATGGCGAGCACGTAACGGGGCTCGGGCATCTGATCGTAAACCCGGCGCAGGACCGGGGCCATCTTCTTGGTTAGGGTGCCGGCCACCACCATGCAGTCGGCCTGGCGGGGGCTGGCGCGAAAGAGGATGCCGAACCGGTCGAGGTCATTGGTGGAGGCACCGGCGTCCATCATCTCAATGGCGCAGCAGGCCAGACCAAAGGTGACCGGCCAGATCGAGCCGGACCGCCCCCAGTTGACCAGTTTGTTCAATGGGCCGAGCAGGGCATTGGCACCGGGGATCAGGCGGACCCCCTCCTCCAACTGGACCATGGCCGGATCCTTTATTTCTCCCATTGCAGGACTCCTTTTTTCCACGCATAGACATAGCCGACCAGGAGCAGCCCGATAAAGAGCAGCATCTCCACCAGGGCGAACAGTCCCAGCCGATTGTAGCTCACCGCCCAGGGATAGAGATAGATGGCCTCGACGTCGAAGATCACAAAGAGAATGGCGATCAGGTAGAACTTGACCGAAAAGCGCATCCGCGGGGCCTCGGTCGGCTCGTTGCCCGACTCGTAGGCGATCAGTTTTTCCTTATACGGCCTGCTCAGGCGGAAAAACCGGCCGACGAACAGGGTGAGCACACCGAACAGCACGCCGACAATCAAAAGCAAGAGAATGCCGAGATATTCCCGGGGCATCGCATCCATGATCACAGACTCCTATGGGCGGCGGTTTTCCATCAACTGCTCGGCATAAGCCTGGCGGGCAGCCTCGGACGCCTCGGTGGGGGTGGTGAAATGCAGGCACTTGGTCACGCACTTGGCCACGCAGGCCGGTTCCAGGCCCTGATCGATCCGGTCCATGCAGAGATCGCACTTGCCCACCTTGCCGGTGTCGGCATTCCATTGGGGCACGGTCCACGGGCAGGCGGTGATGCAGGCCTTGCAGCCGACACAGGCGCTCTGTTCGACATAGACGATACCGTCCTTTTCCCGGCGGCGCATGGCCCCGGTCGGGCAGGCCTCGATGCACCAGGCCTTTTCACAGTGAAAACAGGACAGGTAGACAAAACTGATTTGGGGAGTCGGGGTGTCGGCGGAGGCGACCTTGAGGATCCGGCAATAAAAAGCGTCGGGGCCGGGTTTGTTCTTTGACTTGCAATGGACTTCACAGGCACGGCAACCGATGCAATCGGCCACGTCCTGCACGATGAGGTATTTGCTCATTTCAACTCTCCTACCGGTTCAGCAAGGGGTAACGGTGACAAAACTTTCAGCCAGGTTCAAACCTCCACCGGCCTTGTCCCACTCCTTGAGTTTACCCTTCATGAAGAGTTGATCTGCCAAGCCTTTACCAAAGGCCCGCTTTTTGGCCGGTACGCGCGTACCGAAACCGTGGAGCATGAAGACTGCCTCGGGGTGGATAAGGTCGGTCACATAGGCGGTGATGGTGCCCTGTTCATCGCCGTTGGTCACCATAACCCGGGCGCCGTCCTTTATCCCCAATTTTTTGGCTGCCCCGGTATTGATCCACAATTTATTTTCGGTGAGCAGGTCGTTGAGCAGCGGATTGTTCTGATGCTGCCCGTGGGCCTGATAACCGCTACGGCCGAAGAGAAGCCGGAAGCTGCCCTCGGGCGGCGTCTCGGGCGCCGCATAGGGGATCA
>JBFWIP010000034.1:0-20214 GCA_050255935.1 Desulfobulbus sp. | reverse complement strand
TTTTCGGTGAGCAGGTCGTTGAGCAGCGGATTGTTCTGATGCTGCCCGTGGGCCTGATAACCGCTACGGCCGAAGAGAAGCCGGAAGCTGCCCTCGGGCGGCGTCTCGGGCGCCGCATAGGGGATCAGCGAGGGTACGCCCATGGCCTCCCATTGGGGATTGAAGATTTCGATCTTGCCGGAGTCGGTGCCGAACTTGAGGTTGTCGCGGTCAAACCAGATGGCCTCGTCGCTCAGCTTGACAAATCCCTTGGCCTCAAAATCACTGATCGAGACGCCGGTTTCCTGCAGCTGGTATTCCCAGATATCCGTGATGGAAGCAAAGGGAAAGTATTCGCCCTTGCCCATGCGGCGGGCGATGTCGAGATAGATCTCCCAGCCGGCCTTGGTGTTGTTGAGCGGCTTGACGCATTGCTGCCGCCGTCCGAATCCCGGCTTGAGCCCCTTTTCGGTCCGCAGGATGTCATCGCGCTCGAGAAAGGTGTTCTCGGGCAGGATCACATCGGCAAACCAGGCGGTCTCGCTGAAATTGATATCTACGGCCACGATCAGGTCGAGTTTGTCGAAAATCCGCTTCTGCTCGTTGGTATCGGGCAGGGCGATGAAGGGATCGTGCCGATGCACGAAATAGGCCTTCACCGGATACGGCAGGCCGGTTTCGATGGCCTCGTAGGCGGTCTGGAGCATTCCCGCCCCTTTGTCCCACTGGGGATAGCGGGTGCCGCAGCCGTCGGCGCGCTCCTCGTCGACCCCGGGAACCAGGGCCGCCAAACTTTTCAACCCGGAGCGGCCGGCATCCTTGGGCCCCTTGGGATAGAAAAGGCCGCCGGGTTGTTCGATGTTCCCCATCAGGCCATTGAGGATGTGGATCATGCGCGAGGCATAAAAGGAGTCCCGATACCGGGCCAGCATCCAACCGGGGTGAAGAATGACTTTGGGACGATCCTGGTTCAACTCGCGGCAGAGGGCCTCGATCTCCCCGGCGCTGATCCCGGTTTCCGCAGCCGCCCACTCGGGGGTATAGGGCTCGAGAAAGGCCTTGAACTCCTTCATGCCGTTGATGTAGCGGTTGGCGAAATCGCGGTCGTAATAGCGTTTATTGACGATGCAGTGGGCAATCCCCAGGAGGAGGGCATAATCGCTGCCCGGTTTGTTCTGCCAGTAGCGGGTGGCCTTGCCGGCGGTCACCGAGGCCCGGGGATCGACATAGGTGACGCGGGCGCCGTTTTTAATGCCCTTGAGGAAGCTCTTGACCTCCTTGACCTTCAGCGATTCGGTGATATTGCGGCCAAACAGGACGATATGGCGGGCGTTTTCATAGTCATAGGCAAAGTCCTTGCGGCCAAGGCCATAGACCGATTTGGAGGCATGATGAACATTGCGGCCGCAGGTACAGTCGTGGTTGATGTAATTGGGGGAACCCAGGGCCTTGACAAAAGCCTTGCGCAGGTCGGCGAACGGCCCGCCGCGATCGGAAAACATGATCGAGCGGCCGCCATGGTCGTCGATAATCTTGCGGAGCCGGTTGGCGATGAAATCGTAGGCCTCATCCCAGGAGACTTCCCGCCATTTGCCCTCGCCACGTTCTCCCATCCGCAGCATGGGGGTCAGGGGGCGCTGCCTGTCATCGCGCTGGGCAAAGGCGGCCCCTCCCTTGGCGCACAGGCTGCGGCCCATGCCGCCGTCGTGAGCATTGCCCTCTATCCATACCGGCTGGCCATCCTCAACCTGCACGGTGACCGGACAACGGACGGCGCACATGCCGCAGATACTGTATTTGGTTTCTTTCATTGTGTTCACCCACTCCCTGTTATCCCAACCCGATCAATAAGAATCGGCACCGCTCTTCAATAAGAGAAATTGATACAAACAAACAGAAAAAACTGAAACTTCAGCCATGCGTCTCGGAAGCAGCATTACTTACCCCAGAGAAGAAGAAGCAATAAAAAATATTCACCATTCACAAATACAATCAATAAGTTATAGAAATATCAAAGGGACCGGTTCCGTGATTTTACATCAAAATAATTGATCGATTTAGCTAAATCATGTAAGAAATATTTAAAATAATTCAATTTATTTACAGAAAATCACCTGAAAAGAAAAATCTATTTTATCGTTATTTTCTTTCAATTATTTTTATACACAAAACCTTCTCATGGTCCGCCCTTTTCAACAGCCGCAAAATTCGCGAACGGTAGCCTACAAAAGGACTCACGAAAAATCAACACTCTGAATTCAGCGCCCTCACAGGTGCAACTCGCTGAAATAGCAAAACATCACAAGAATATCCCCAACACTGCCCCACCCTTTTCCCCAACGGACGAACCGTTTTCTTGGCAACCCTCCGCCTTTCACCTATGCAAATTTAATTAGTCACCGCTAAATTATTTATTGACTTCTGACCAAAACCCGGTACATTCGCGCCAGTTAGACATCCCTAATCAAATAACCTAATTCTAAATACAGTCCCCTATGAACAAAACCGCGCACGCAGCAAGCAATGAGATTGCAAGCAGGTGATCATTGACCGGGCCCTACTCCCTTACCAACAAACGACCCGGCCAGACAGCCATGACCACGAAATCGGGAACCGCAGCGACTCAAGCGGCGGCCCCCTCACATCAATATCATCAGGCACGACACAACATGGAACAGACACTCGCAGACATCGCCGTTGGCGAAAAAGGAAGGATCCTGGGCTTTGACAAAGGAGCCCGGAGCTATCGGCAGAAACTCCTTGCCATGGGGCTGATCAAGGGCACCGAATTTGAAGTCTCCAGGGTCGCCCCCATGGGGGATCCCGTGGAAATCAAGGTCCGCGACTTCAGCCTCAGTCTCCGCAGGGACGAGGCTAAAGCACTCTTGGTAGGGAGGGTTGAACAATGAAACAGATCGTCATCGGTGTCGTCGGCAACCCCAACTGCGGCAAAACCACCCTCTTCAACGGCCTGACAGGGGCCAAACAACGGGTCGGCAACTGGCCCGGCGTCACCGTGGACCGCAAATCCGGTTCCTTCCGTATCCACGACACCCACGCCGAGGTGATCGATACACCGGGCATCTACTCCCTGGCCGCCTCCTCGCTCGACGAGAAGGTGACCCGCGATTTTCTCCTTTCACGCCAGGCCCAGGTCATTATCGACATTGTCGACGCCTCCAATATCGAACGCAACCTCTACCTGACCAGTCAACTGCTGGAGATGCGGATTCCCATGGTCATTGCCCTCAATATGATGGACATGGCCCAGGAACGGGGGCTCAAAATCGATGTCCAGGGGCTGGCCCAGCGCCTGGGTTGCCCGGTGGTGCCGATAACCGCATCCAGGGGCCAGGGTATCAACGAGTTGAAAACGGCCGTCCTTGCCCTCGCTCAATCGCCGCAACCGGCCACGGCCGAGGTTGCCTATCCGGATTCGGTCGAGGAAGCGATGCACACCCTGGCCCGGGAACTGGAACAACCCTGCGCCGTCAAGCAAATCGACCCGCGCTGGTTGGCATTGAAGCTGCTCGAGGGCGATGAACAACCGGTCCGGCTGGTCCGGATAGGCCAAGCGATCCAGGACAAGGTGCGTGTGCTCCAACAGGCCATTGAATCCCGGGAGGAGGAAGAAACGGATATCGTCATCGCCTCCGCCCGTTACGGATTCGTCTCGCAGTTGACCCAGGACCTGGTGAAAAAGCAGGGCCGTCTGACCGCCAGCCTCTCCGACCGGATCGACAAGGTGGTGCTCAATCGTATTCTGGGGGTACCGATCTTCCTGGTGGTCATGTACCTGATGTTCATGTTCACCATCAATCTCGGCGGCGCCTTCATCGACTTTTTCGACCAGATGGCCGGCACCATCTTCGTCGACGGCTTTGGCGAACTGCTGGGCGCCCTGCACACTCCGGACTGGCTGACCACTGTGCTGGCCACCGGTATCGGCGGCGGCATCCAGACCATGGCCACCTTTATTCCGCCGATCGGCTTCATGTTTCTCTTCCTCTCCTTTCTCGAGGATTCGGGCTACATGGCCCGGGCCGCCTTTGTCATGGACAGGGGCATGCGATTCATCGGCCTGCCCGGCAAGGCCTTTGTGCCGATGCTGGTCGGGTTCGGCTGCAATGTGCCGGCCATCATGGCCACCCGCACCCTGGAAAACGAACGCGACCGCACCCTGACGGTGATGATGAACCCGTTCATGTCCTGCGGCGCCCGCCTGCCGGTCTATGCCCTCTTTGCCGCCGCCTTCTTTCCCACCGGCGGCCAGAATCTGGTTTTCCTGCTCTATCTGATCGGCATCGGTTTTGCTGTGCTCACCGGGCTGGTCCTGAAGAACACCCTGCTCCAAGGCGAGGCCACTCCCTTTGTCATGGAGATGCCGCCCTACCATCTGCCCACCATGCGGTCGGTGGGACTGCGGGCCTTTGATCGGTTGAAGACCTTCCTGTTCCGGGCCGGCAAGGTGCTGATCCCGGTGATCATGGTCCTGTCCGTTCTCAACTCCCTGGGCACGGACGGCAGTTTCGGCAACGAAGACACCGGCCAATCCGCCCTGGCATCGATCAGCAAAATCATCACCCCGGTTCTGCGTCCCATGGGGGTGACCGAGGAGAACTGGCCGGCAACCGTGGGCATCTTCACCGGTATCTTTGCCAAGGAGGCGGTGGTCGGCACCCTGGATGCCCTCTACACCGGCATCGATCAGCAGGCTGCCCGGAGTGATTCGTCCGGGGAAGAAGAGGCTTTCGATTTTTGGGGCGGTATTTCCGGCGCCTTTGCCTCCATCCCTGAGAACCTGCTGGGCGTCCTCGATACCTTCACCGATCCCCTGGGAATTTCGGTGGGCGATGTGAGCAACACCAATACGGCCGCCGAGGAACAGGAGGTCAACGTGAGCACCTTCGGTTCCATGGAGCGGTTGTTCGGCAGTCAGAGCGCCGCCTTTGCCTACCTGCTCTTCGTACTGCTCTATTTTCCCTGCAGCGCCGCCATTGCCGCGGTGTACCGGGAAACCACCCTGCTATGGACCGCTTTTGCCGGTTTCTGGACCACCTTCATGGCCTATTTTGCCTCCACCCTCTTTTATCAGGCGGTCAACTTTTCCAGCCATCCGACCTCCTCTTCCCTGGTGATCGGCCTGGATGTCTGCGCCCTTGCCGGTGTGGTTCTGCTGCTCAAGGTTGTCAGCCGAACCTCGTACACGCCATGCGGGATTCCTGCGCCCCAAGCGGCGTGCGCAAGCTATCTCACTAAAAAATAGAGGATTTCATGGATCTTATTCAACTCAAGCACTATCTGCGCTCCCGCAAAATCACGCCGCTGCTGGATGCCGCCAATCATTTCCAGGTCGATGCGGACACCATCCGGCCCTTAGTGGAGATCTGGATCGAAAAGGGGAAAGTTCGCAGGTACCCGGACAGGGACAGCCATTGCGGGGGATGCTGCAAATGCTGTCCGTCAATCGGGGAATTTTTTGAATGGCTGGATTGAGCCAATCCGACCTTGCCAAATAAATTTATTCATATTATCAAGACGATCAACGTTTTCTCATATTCAAGATCAATCTCAAAACAAGGAACCTTCTATGACCAAGACATTGAACCGCACCCTTGTCCTTGCCGCCGCCTCGGCGAGCTTGCTGATGAGCAACGCCCCCGCCCAGGCGGCCTCTCCCTCAAAATCCGAGATCGAGCAACTGAAGGCGCAGGTACAGATGCTGATGCAGCAAAATCAGCAACTGAACCAGCGCCTCTCCGAAATGGAAAAAAATGTCCAGGCGCAGCAAACCACGGCGCCGAGCAAGGTGGCCATCGAGGAGGAAGTTGCCCGCCAGTTGAACGAGAAGGGACCGGGACCGAAAATCAATGATTATGTCACTCTGAGCGGTTCCATTGAAGGCGACTACAAGCTGTCCCAGGGGAAGGATGGAGCCCACACCAGTGAGTTTGTCCTCGACACGGTCGAACTGATCATGGACATAGAAATGGCCGATTGGGCAACGGGGACGATCGTCTTGGATTACGATGGCGACGACGAAGACCGGTTCTACCTCGATGAGGCCAATGTCACCCTCGGGAGGACCGAGAGCATCCCCTTCTTTCTCACCGCGGGCAAAATTTATGTGCCCTTCGGCGATTTCTCGACCAACATGATCCAGGATCCCCTCACCCAGACCCTGGGTGAAACCAATCCCAAGGGCGCGATCCTCGGTTATGAAGCCAACGGCCTGACCGCCACCGTGTTCAGCTACAACGGCATGGATGAAGGCGATGATGACAACGACACCATCAATGGGTTCGGTGCGTCACTGGCATACAACTACGAACAAGACGACAAGGGCTTTAACGCCGGTGTCGCCTGGATAAGCAACATCGGGGATTCCATCACCATCACCGATTATCTGGAAGATGACAAAAGCATTTATTCCATCTCCGACGAGGTCCCGGGTATCAGCATCAATGCCGGCGGTTACTACAAGGCTTTCTCGGTTATTGCCGAGTATATCGCCGCCCTGGACAGCTTTACCTTTGACGAAATTGCCTACGGTGCGGAAGGTGCCGAGCCCAAGGCATTGAACACCGAATTGGCCTATTCCACCGCCATCATGAACAAGGATACGGTCTTTGCCGTCGGGTACCAGCGTTCCTGGGAGGCCTACGCGCTTGACCTGCCGGAACACCGCTACATGGCCTCGGCTTCGATGAACGTGGTGAAAGGCACCACGGTGATGCTCGAATATTACATCGATGAGTTCTACGACAATGACCCGGATACCGATCAGGACAACGGCTACGGATTCACTACCCGCCTGAAATACGAATTTTGATGCATTCGTAAACCGTCGCAGATCGTGAAACCCGGACCGCACAAAAACAGCGGGTTACGGAATGTGATGTGTTGTTTTCACGGCTTTTCACCAAAACGGCGGTTGTCTCTTCCATAAAAAAAACCTGGCGGGCACTGTTGCATCATGCCCGCCAGGTTTTTTTCCCGATCCCTTCTCCCCTTTTTTCCATCCTGAACTTGCCCCACTGTTCTCCTACATGCAGATGAGCGGGGAGAGCCGGTTCATCCCGGTTGCACGTTGCTGAAGAAGCGAGGGATCGGATCAGCCCCTCACTCCGAAACAGCGATTGCTCGGGAGTGAGGGGGTTTTGGCGGTGGCGGAGGATGCGGGGCGGCAAAATGCGACCCGCCCCGGGTAAAGCGCAGTAACGCGCGCTCAGACAGGCAGGACCCAGTACAGCAAGGCGGCAATCACCATGCAGACCGGGATGGTCAGGACCCAGGCCATGACGATATTGCCGACAATCCCCCATTTGAGGGCATGCACCCCCTTGGTGCTGCCGACCCCCATGATCGAGGTGGAAATGATGTGGGTGGTGCTGACCGGGATGCCGAAATGGGAGGCACTGAGAATGACGGCGGCTGCCGAGGTCTCGGCGGCAAAACCGTGGACCGGTTTCAACTTGATCATCTTGCTGCCCATGGTGCGGATGATCCGCCAGCCACCGGCCATGGTGCCCAGTCCCATGGTCCCCGCGCAACCGAGGATAACCCAATACGGGACCTCGAACGAAGGCAGGGTATGGTAGGTAACCAGGGACAGGGTAATGATGCCCATGGTTTTCTGTGCATCGTTGCTGCCGTGGCTGAAGGCCATGATCCCGGAAGAAACCAACTGCAATTTCTTGAAATATTTATTGACGCTGTTGGGTTTGGCCCGGGAACAAAGCCAGAGGATCACCACCATGCACAGAAAACCGATTCCAAACCCGATCAAGGGTGAGGTGACCATCGGCAGGAGCACCTTCTTGGTCACCCCCTCAAAGTGCACCACGTGATACCCGGCCTTGCAAATGGTGGCGCCCATCAAACCGCCGATCAGGGCATGGGAGGAACTGGAGGGTATCCCGTAGAACCAGGTGATCAGGTTCCAGATAATCGCCGCAAGCAGGGCGCAGAGAATGACGCCCTGGGTCACGCTGTCGGTGGCGACGATCCCCTTGCCGATGGTGCCGGCCACATGGGTGCCCATGAACGCGCCGGCAACATTGAAGATCCCGGCATAAATCACGGCGGCCCGGGCGGTCAGGACCTTGGTGGAAACCACGGTGGCTATGGCGTTGGCGGAATCGTGGAAACCGTTGATATATTCAAAGACGAGTGCGGTGACTATAACGCAAATGAGTAGGGTCAAGACCATGAAGGTACGTCCTCTTGTCCTTGGCAGAGAGAGGCGGCTCCGGCATGGGAGCCGCGGCAACACCAATGCAATGGGTTAACTGTGTTTGAGGGCAATGTTGAGGACGAGGTCGGAGATCACCGAACAGATATCCAGCGCATTTTCGATCCCCTTGTAGATATCGCGCAGCTTCAACACGGAGAGGGCATCATATTTGCCGGAAAAAATCTCTTCCGTGGCGGTATAAAGGATCTCGTCACCGCGGTTTTCGATATCCTTGATTCGATAACTGCAGTCGGTGACTTCCTTGAGCGGCGCGTTCTTCTTGAGCAGCCCGATGATGGTCCGTAACTCCTCGGCCGACTTGATCAGGGTTTCCGCCTGTTTTTTAACGATTTCATTGTAGGAATCAATTTTGTAGATGCGCAGGTTGACACAGGCCTTGAGGATAACCTTGGTGCTCTTGTAAAGGTAGGTGGAGATCAGCTGGATATCTTCCCGGTCGATCGGGGTGATAAAGGTGGAGTTCAGCAGGGCCAGGCTGTCTTCCATCGCCTTGACCGCACGCCGTTTATAGGTTTTGGCATGAATCAGGTATTCCTCGCGCTGTTGAAGATCGGAATGAACGATCTGGTAGAAAAGCTGCGAGGAGAGTTCGCTTACCTCCGCCCCTTCCTCAAAATAGGTGAAAAATTTATTTTCCGGCGGCGGCAGTAGTTTGGCAAGCAACCTGAGACTCATACTCGTTCTTTTGTCCTCTGTGGAAATTGATGGCCTCGTGAAAACCCAAATATCGGAAAATACGCATCACAAAACAATCGGGTACGAAGCACGGAACGTCGTTTTCGCAGTTTTTTTTGCGGGAACGACAAATTGTCGTGGGGATACGGCTCACCTGGTTCCGCATGGTTGTGCCCCCCGTATCGTCCCGAAACTCATGGGGCGGCCATGCAACCGCAACTTCCTGCACCTCAGGGAATCGGCATGAGGGGCTCAAATCCGGACCGACTTTACCTTTCTAACCGGATTATGACACCAAAAAAACAGAGCCCTAACCGTTTTCTAACAAAACTGTTGGTTTTCTCATTTCATATCATAAAAACAGGCAATTAGAAGAACAAAAAAAAGAAAAACAGACACAATCAGGCGGGATTCCGGCCAAGCCGGTAGGCTTTTCGCCGGCCATCAGTGCGGTGAGGTCGTCTTGTTCCGGCTGCGGAGGCCGGGGAGATCTTTTTGCGGTGAACCGTGATAAAAGGGGGCGAAATAGACACGGGCAACGCCGTAGAGCCGCTCGATCAACGCTGCTTCGTCAAGCGGCGCCAATTCCCGGTAAAGCTCGTCTGCAATCCGAAGAAAAACCGCTACCAGGGCCGGGTCGAAATGGTGGCCGCTTTCCCCGGCAATAGCCTTGAGACATTGGTCAAGGGGAAGTGCTTTTTTGTAGGGGCGCTCGCTCCCCAGGGCGTCAAAGACGTCGACAATGGCAAAGATACGGGCAACGAGGGGGATGGCGGCTCCACAAAGGCCGTGGGGATAACCGGTGCCGTCATAGTGTTCGTGATGATACTCAATCACCGGGCTGCCGGTCTGCAGCCACCCGGAGTTGCGGATGATCTCCATCCCCATGGTGACATGGTCCTGCATGACCCGCCGCTGTTGGCCGTTCAACCTCCCGGGTTCGTTCAGCAGCGTGTCGCTGATGCCGATCTTGCCGACGTCATGGAGAAAAGCCCCGAGGATCAGGCGCGGCATATCCGCAGGCGGCAGACCCGCCGCCTCGGCAAGGCCAAGGGCGTACAGGGTGACCCGGTAGTTGTGCAGGGCGGTGGTTGAATCCCTGAGGGCAATGACCGTCCCCAACACTGAAATCAGTTCAAAATTGTGCCGGAGCACCTGCTCAGAGTATTTGAGCGCGTCGCGATTCAGGGAAAGGATCAGGGGATAGAGCGCCAGAGCCGTCAGAAGAATGACGGCGAGAATCAGCCCCAAGGTCCACAACAGGTTTTTTTCCAGCCGCGCCAGCACAGTTTGGTCCACCCTGAACACCCCGCTGAAAAAGCGGGGGCCCTCGGCATGCCGGGCAAGCAGCGGCAGGACGACCAGGACCACGGTCTCGCCATTGTACCGCAACTTGCGATAGCTGGGCCGCGCCTCCGCAACTTGTTCCTGAGCGGCGAGTTCACGCAAGGCCCCGGCCTGGTCCTGATAGTGGGCATTGACCGCCTCGGAGATCAGATTCCGGTTCGCATCAACGATCTGCAGGTACAGGCAGTGGTCTTTGGTCATGGCCAGCAACCGGTCTCTCCAGTCTCCGCTCTGTGGGGAAAACGCGTCCATGATGGAGGAGATATCCCGGGACAGGGCATTGGACTCACCGGCAACAAGGGCGACAACGGCACGGTTGAGCTGATGCCGTTCAACCACAAAAACGGTACACCCCGCCGCCAGGGCGGCCAACAACCAAAAAGCACCCAGCCTTCGAAGGATGCGGCGGTGAATACCGATGCCTGCTCGCGGGCTCATTTACGCCATCCGGCCAATGGTCCGGCGGAAACGCGAGAGCGACAACCCAAACAGGACCGACCCGATGACGGCAAGAGCGATGAACTGCGGCCAGACCACATCCAGCCCGGCCCCCCGGTAGAGAATGGCCTGGGCCAGGGCGACAAAATGGGTGGTGGGCGCCGCCTCCATCACCGTCTTGACGAATACCGGCATGCTCTCCCGGGGCGTCACCCCTCCGGAGAGCATCTGCAGCGGCAGGAGAATCAGGACCATCAGCAACCCGAACTGGGGCATGGAACGCGCCAAGGTCCCGATATAAATTCCCATGGAGGTGGTGGCGAAGAGGTGCAGCAGCGTGCCGACGAAAAAAAGCGGCAGGAAACCGGCCAGTTGAACGGCCAAGAATCCCTTGACCACGACAAAGACAGAAAAAATACAGGCCACGGTCACCACCACGGCCATGGACCATATTTTGCTCACCATGATTTCAAACGGCGTGACCGGCATGACCAACAAATGTTCCACCGTGCCATGTTCCCGTTCCCTGATCAGCGAGGCCCCGGTGAGGATGATGGAAAGCATGGTGACGTTGTTGATCATCTCCATCACCGAGCCGAACCACGACTGGGTCAGATTCGGATTGAAGCGGACCCGCAGGTTGAGATCCACGGGAAGGGCGTCCGAGCTCCGGTAGCGCTGCACGAATTCAGCCACCTCCTCGTTGATCATGGTCTGGATATAGCTGTTGCCGATAAAGGCCTGGCTCATGCGGGTTGCGTCGATATTCAGCTGGATGGTCGGGTTGCGCCCCGCCAACAGGTCCCGCTGGAAATCAGGCGGAATATCAAGGGAAAAGGTATCCAGACCCGCATCCATCCGCCTGTCCATTTCCGGCTGGGTGATCATCTCCGGCATCAGGAAATGAGGGGGGTAGAAAGCGGTGACGATGCGGGACGACAAGGGCGATTCGTCTTCGTCGACAACGGCTATCGGTGCCTTGTTGAGCGAATCCGGCAAGGCCGTGGCCGCGGCATACACCCCAACGGTAAAGACCCAGACCACCATGAACAGGAGGACGGGATCACGTCCCAAACTGCGCAATTCCTTGAAGCCGAGATGAAGGATATGGGAAAATCGCATATCAGGTCTCTTGTTTTTTCAGCAATAAAACGCACGCGGTCAGCAAGATGGGGATGGTGACCGCCAGGGCGAGATAGCTGTGCTGAAGATCGGCAAACCCCAGGGCCTTGGCAAAGATCCCCCGGCTGATGAGCAAAAAATGGGCCGCCGGGTAGTATTCGCCAATCAAACGCCCCAGCCCTTCCTGGGAGGAGACCGGATTGGTCATGCCGGAAAAATTGACCGACGGCAGGATCGTCAATACCGCCGCACCGAAGATCGCCGCCACCTGGCTGCGCATGAACGAGGAAATCAGCAAGCCGAATGCCGTGGCGCAAACGACATAGATCAAGGCGCCAACCACGAGGGCGCCGAATGCACCCCGGACCGGTACCTGGAACAGGAACAGGGCCAAAAGCACCAGCAGGAAAAAATTGGCCATTGCCAAAACGATATAGGGGAGTTGTTTGCCCAGTAAAAATTCGAGTCTGGTGATCGGGGTGACATAGAGGTTGACGATGGAGCCCAGTTCCTTCTCCCGCACCACGCTGAGCGCGGTCAGCATGGCCGGGATCATGATCAACAGCAAAGGGATCACCGCCGGCACCATGGCGACAAGGCTTTTGACATCCGGGTTGTAGCGATAGCGGGTTTCGATATTGATCGTATTTCCCGTGGTGCGGGGTGTAGGCTGCCGGGCGGCAAGATTGGCAAGCCAAAGGCTGTGCATACCCTTGACATACCCGCGAATGGTTTCCGCACGTTGCGGCATGGCCCCGTCGATCCACGCGGCAACGGTCACTTGCCGGCCATGCTCCAGATCCCGGGCAAAGTTGGGTGGAATTTCCAGCGCCAGGCTGAGCTCGCCCGAACGCATCCTTCGGTCGAGTTCCGCATAGCCGGCAATCACCGGCCGCTCGATGAAATATCGTGATCCCGAAATGTTGAGGACATAATCACGGCTGATGACCGATTGGTCCCGGTCGAGCACCGCGAAAGGCAGGTCTTCGACATCGAAGCTGATGCCGTAGCCCATGATCACCATCAGGATGACGCTGCCCAGAAGAGCCAGGGTGGCCCTGATCGGATCTCTCCTGAGTTCCATGGTTTCACGGAGAGAATAACTGAGCGCCCGCCTCAAGCTGAACCAGGCCGGCCGCGGAGGATGCGGTGCACAGGAGAAATCAACGGCAGGATCGCCGACAGGAGGAGGGTTAACCTGCCCGGCAATCATCGGCACAGCCTGTTTCTCCTGTGCACCAGCTTCTTCAAGGAAGCGGATGAACGCCTGTTCCAGCGTTTTCGCTCCCTTCTGTTTCCTGATGGCTTCCGGGCTGTCGCTCACCAGCACACGCCCGGCATGCATCAACGAGATGCGGTCACAGCGTTCCGCCTCGTTCATGAAATGGGTGGAGATGAAAATGGTGACCCCGTCATTGCGGGCCAGATCGACAATGCTCTGCCAGAACCGGTCCCGGGCGATCGGGTCCACCCCGGATGTCGGCTCGTCGAGAATCAGCATCTCCGGTTTGTGAATCATGGCCACGGCCAGGGACAGCCGTTGCCGCTGCCCGAGCGGGAGGCTGTCCGGCATGCTCTCCAGCACGCCCTCCAGGCCGAACCGGGCAGCCATTTCCCCAACCCGGTTTTCGATTTCCTGGAGGGGAACACCGAACAGACGGGCGTGCAGTTCAAGATTCTGGTGCACGTCCAACTCGGAATAGAGGGAAAAAGACTGGGTCATATAGCCGACCCTGCGCCTGGTTTCGATATCCTTGGGGTTCACCGGATGCCCGAACAGCTGCGCCGTGCCGCCGGTGGCCGGCAGCAGGCCGGTGAGCATCTTCATGGTCGTGGTCTTGCCGCAGCCGTTGGATCCCAGAAACCCGAAAATCTCCCCGCTCTTGATCCGGAAACTGACCTGGTCAACCGCGGTGAAATCACCGAAACGCATGGTCAGGTGATCGGCCTCGATGGCCGTTGTTGCGGCCGCCCCTTCCCGGCGCGGCGGGATAACCACCGGCTGATGCTCGCGGCGGCGCTCCTCCGGCAGCAGGGCGATGAATGCCTCTTCCAGGGTGGAGGTTTGGGTCCTGCCGAGCAGGTCTGCCGGAGCACCGGTAGCCAGGACCCGCCCACCTTCCATCACCGCCAGCCAGTCGAACCGGGCGGCCTCTTCCATGTAGGCCGTGGCCACGAGCACGCTCATTCCTGGACGGTCGCGGCGGATGGAATCGATCAGATCCCAGAATTGCGCCCGGGAAAGAGGATCCACGCCAGTGGTCGGCTCGTCGAGAATCAGCAGATCCGGATCATGGATCAAGGCGCAGCACAAGCCGAGTTTCTGTTTCATACCCCCGGACAACTTGCCGGCGGGCCGGTCACCGAAGGGTGCCAGACCCGTTGCCTGCAAGAGGCGGCCGATGCGCTGTTTCCGTTCCTGTTGCCCCTGGCCGAAAAGGCGTCCGAAAAAATCGACATTTTCAATCACCGACAGGGTGGCATACAAATTCTTGCCCAATCCTTGGGGCATGTAGGCAATTCTCGGGCAAACCCGATCACGGTGACGGCGATCACGCATGTCTCCCCCCAGAACCCGTACCCCACCCTCCTGAATCGCATGGGCGCCGGCAACCAGGGCAAAAAGGGTCGATTTGCCCACCCCGTCCGGACCGATCAGCCCGGCCATGCAACCGGAAGGCAGATCCAGGGTGACCTGGTCCAGGGCCAGGGTCCTGCCGTAGTGCAGACTGACCCCGGTCAGGCGGGCAACCGGATCGGACACGGGAGCGTTCATGGCTTTTCCCGGTTCGGTATCGGCGGCAAGCTGACCCGGAGTTGCTGGGGCCACTCGCGGGTGGTCTCCAGACGCACGTAGGCCATGCCGGGCAGTCCGGTCTTCACCTGGGTAATGTGGCGTTGCAACAGTTCGGGGGCGATCCTCGCCTTGATGCGGAACATCAGTTTCTGGCGTTCACTGGCGGTTTCCACGGTTTTGGGGGTGAACTGGGCCACATCGGCGACATAGGAAATATGGGCCGGGATCACGTACTGGGGCACGGCGTCCAGCACCAGGCGAACCTCGCTGCCCAGCCCCAGCTTGCCCGATTTTTCCGTGGGCAGAAAAAAACTCATATAAACATCGGCCAGGTTCAGCAGGTTGAGGACCTTGCCGCCGCTGCTCAGAACCTCGCCGGGTTGGGCCACCCGGTACTGGATCCTCCCGGCCACCGGGGCCTTGAGCACACCGTCATCGATATCGGCCTGGAGGCGGTCAATGGTTGCCTGCACCGCGTTGACCACCGATTGATCGCCCAACAACTGGGATTTGGCCGTGGTCACGGCTGCTTCGGCCGCGGCAATCTGTGCCTCGGCGGCATTGACGGCGGCCACGGAACCGAGGAACGCTGCCCGGCTGTCATCCAGATCCTGGATCGAGGTCGCGCCCTTGCGGGAGAGGACTTCAAATCGTTCCAGACGTTTTTTGGCGGCCTCCAATTCGGCCTTGCGCTGCGCCAAAACCGCCTGGGCCGCATTTTTTTCGGATTTGCGCTGCTCGATCTGGCTTTGGGCGGTTTCCACCCCAAATTTGGCCTGCTGCAGTTGCGCCTCCGCTTCCCGCCGTTGCGCCTCCAACTGCAGGGTGTCCATGCGGGCCAGCACCTGGTCCTTGCCGACGAAATCCCCCTCGTCGACCAGGATTTCCTTGATCCTTCCGGCGGTTTTAGCGGCAATATCGATCTCCACCGCCTCGATCCGGCCGTTGCCGGCGGCGAACCCTTCCGGCAGTGATGGCGGTTGAATCCGCCGCCAGATCAACACGGCGGCCACGACAAGCAGAACCAGGGTTATCGTCCACAACCAGTTCCGTTTTTTCACGTCGCTTTTCCCTCCCTCGACCAAAAATTACGGTAAAATTTCGCGGAAACTGGCCCAACCCCGTTCTCCGTGGTCAGTATCGCGCTGCCAATTGACAAACAGGGTGAGCCCATGATCATTATCGCCACTGACCAAACCGCAGAGCCTGCCACAATGGATTTTTGGGGCCGGGCAAATCCACTGCAGATGCAACTCGATCTGGGCTTCGGCGACAAAAAAACCCAACATCTGGCCGAACGCCACCGAATCGCCCTGAAATTCCCCTCGAAGCATACGGCCGTCCTGAACAAAAGTGAGCTCAATTTCAGCAACCGGTTGGCCACTTCCGTTTCTGGCCATGATGAATCGGCGATTATGCAGAGAATATTTGGGAAGAGGCAATGCATCCTCCTTGAAAGCAGCATGAAGCGTTGGTTTCTCCACCCCGTTTTGCATGGTTATAGGCTTCCCCCCGGTTTAGCCTGTGATTGGCAGGTCTTCTTTGACAAAAAAATGATTTAGCGAAAATCATACCATTTTTTTATCGCGTAATTTCAGACAATTATGCGTACGCATCATTGCGCTAACCAAATAATGAAATTGCTTCAACCAAATATGGTATTTTTTTTCATTATTACTATATTTGGTAAATCAATTCCAACCGCCAACCAGGAACAACAGATGGTCCGCCAAGACGATTTTTTCCGTGAAACCACCCTGCGCATTTGCGGCAGCCTCGACATCACCACTGCCATTGTCGATGTGTTTGACTATTTCAAACAACATTTTCCCATTATCGGCCTCAGCCTGACCATTCGTGACCAGGAACTCGGGGCACTGCGCCGGATCGCCCTGGCCACCGACAACCAGGACGAATATCCCGAGGAAATCCTACCTATCTCCCGTGAACTCTGGGCAAAGGTGCAGGAGATGGCCGCCACCATGCGCGAGCCGTTGATCGTTTCACCGGACCAAAACGAACTGATCCGCAAGCTTTCCCCCCTGTTCAGGCTGAAAAACAAGTCCGACCTCATCTTGCCGCTGTGGATGGACGGTGAATTGCAGGGGGTCCTTACCCTACGAGGCATCCGCGAAGGCTGTTTCAGCCCTCGTCACCTGGACCTGATCGCCGATATTTCCCAGCCCTTCACCATTGCCCTGGCCAACGCGATTGCCCATGACAAAATCCGTCGTTACCGCGATCTGCTGATCGAGGACAACCGCTTCCTCAGCCGGGAACTCAGCCAGCGCGGCGGAAATGAAATCATCGGCAAGGACGGCGGGTTGGCCAATGTCGTCCAGATGGTCCGCCAGGTGGCACCGCTCAACAACACCGTGCTCCTGCTCGGCGAAACCGGCACCGGCAAGGAGTTGATCGCCAATGCCATTCATTTTTCCTCCACCTACAAGGATGGCCCCCTGATCAAGGTCAACTGCGGGGCCATTCCGGAGCACCTGATCGACAGTGAACTCTTTGGCCACGAAAAAGGCGCCTTTACCGGGGCCATCGCCGATAAACGGGGACGGTTTGAACGGGCCAACGGCGGCACCATTTTCCTCGACGAAATCGGCGAGTTGCCGCCCAGGGCCCAGATCCGGCTGTTGCGGGTTCTCCAGAACCGGGAAATCGAACGGGTCGGCGGCCACAAAACGGTTCCGGTGGATATCAGGGTCATCGCCGCCACTCACCGCAATCTTGAAAGCATGGTGCTGGAAAACACCTTCCGCGAGGACCTTTGGTTCCGGCTCAATGTCTTTCCGATCATCATCCCGCCCCTGCGGCAGCGACGGGAGGACATCCCGGCCCTGGCCATGCACTTCATCACCCGCAAAGCCCGCGAGATCGGCATAAAAAATCTGCCCACTATTGCCCCCGGCGCCCTGGAGCGCATGCGGAGCTACCCTTGGCCCGGCAATGTCCGGGAACTGGAAAACCTGGTTGAACGTGAACTGATCCTCCACCGTGACGGCAATCTCTACTTTGACTCCCTGCCCTTTGAAAAAGGCAGCACGCCGGTTCCGCGCCAGGAGCACCCATCGGGCTCCCTGCTCGGGCTGGACGAGGTGGTGGCCGCCCATATCAACCGGGTGCTTCACCACTGCCAGGGCCGAATCAACGGGGCAAACGGGGCGGCAAAAATTTTAAACATTCATCCCAACACGTTACGGGCGCGGATGAACAAACTCGGTATCCGCTTCGGTCGAGGTGCCTGAACCCTTCCCGGAATTGGGGGGCAAGGCGTTCCATACCTGGCAAGGCACCCTGTCTTGCTTTTTGTATTTTGCACAGTTGTCGGAATTCGTGTATTTTATTCCGGTTAGGTACAACGATCTTGACAAGCACCCAAGGGGAGCCCGACCGCATCCTGATTTCTCGAAATTTCTTCGAGCAATACCGCCAACTTTCTCCGTCAACGGGCCTCTTTCCCATGACCTCCAACCGTTTCCCCGCCTTTATGCACCCTTTTCCCGGATGGGGGGTGTTCCTTCTATTGACCGCCTGTGCACCGGTGGGCCCGGATTACCAGGCCCCTCTCCCGCCAATGCCTGAACACTGGCAAAGCAATCGGGAACACGTGCTCCAACACCGGACGGCTGTCCCGGAACACTGGTGGCGGCTCTTTAAGGATGCCCGCCTCGATGCCCTGATCCGGGAGGCCGTTACCGCCAATCCCGACCTGGCCATCGCCGAAACCCGCATTCGTGAGGCCCGCGCCCAGGGCCTTGTTGCCGACGCCGCGCTCCTCCCGGCCGTGGATGTGGATTCCGGCTACAGCAATGTCCGCAAAAGCGAGCATGTTTCTTCCGGCGGCACCCGGCAGGACGTGTTCCAGTTCGGCTTTGATGCCGCTTGGGAGCTTGACCTCTTTGGCGGCAACCGGCGCCAAAGCGAGGCCGCCGCCGCCACCCTGGCAGCCACGGTGGAAGACTATCGTGACGTGCTGGTGAGCCTGAGTGCCGAGGTGGCGAAAAACTACATAGACCTGCGCGCGGCCCAAAAACGGTTGGGGATCGCCGCCCAGAACATCAAGCTGCAGGAGCAAACCCTGTGTCTTACCCGGGAACGGTATGCCATAGGGCTGGGCGATTCGCTGGAAACGGTCCAGGCGCAGACCCAACTGGCCCTGCTGCAGGCCCAGGTGCCGCCCCTGGAGGACCTGGCGGCCAAGGCCCGGCATCAATTGTCGCTCCTGCTCGGCAAACAGCCTGACCAAGAAAATTGGCTGGGTTCGGCTCCGCTGCCGCAACCACCGCTGCAATTGCCTGGTCTGCTGCCCTCGGCCCTGCTCCGCCAGCGTCCAGATATCCGCAGTGCAGAGCGAGGGCTCGCCGCCGCCAACGCCGAAGTCGGTGTGGCCACGGCGGATCTCTTCCCCCGCTTTTCGCTCTCGGCCCTCATTGGCCTGCAAAGCGCGGACGTCAACCGACTCATCACCTCGGGCAGCCGTTACTGGACCTTGGGCCCGGCTGTCCAATGGCCGCTGTTCGACGGCGGACGCAGGCGGGCCACCCTGGCGGCCAGCGAGGCCCGCCTGGACCGGGCACGGCTGCAGTACCAGAAAACCGTGTTGACCGCCCTGGCGGAAGTCGAAGACGCCCTGGTCGATTTCAACCGGGAGCAAGGCGCCCAAATGCGCCTGGACGAGGCGGTTCGTTCCTCCCGCCAAGCCGCCGAGCTTTCCCGGTACCGGTACAAGGCCGGGTTGAGCGATTTTCTCAACGTGCTGCTTGCGGAGGCAACCCTGGCCCAATCCGAGGACAAACTCGCCCAAAGCGACCAGCGCCTGTCGTTGGCCATGATCGCGCTGTACAAGGCCATGGGCGGCGGTTGGCAAACCGGGACGACCGCCCCCTCCCCTTCTGACGGTATCAATTCCGAGGCTATCCCCTCTTCCGGACATACACATCCATGAGCCAAACACCCCCATTGACGCTTCCCGGCCCGCTTTCCGGGCATCCGTTTGTTCTGTTCCGCCTGTGCATACGGATGGCGGCAGGTTTGCCGATCCTCCTGCTCTGCCTCATCGTGCTCACCGCCTGTTCACGGGATCAGGCGAAAGAGAAAGTCGGCAAAAAGCGTGCCGCCATTCCGGTGAGCACCGCTTTGAGCAGCACACAAACCATTCCGGTGGAGATCAGCGCCACCGGGCATGTCGAGGCCCTGAACACGGTGGAAATCCGCTCGCAAGTAACGGGGGTTCTCCAAACCGTGCATTTTCAGGAAGGCCGGGAGGTCAAGGCCGGCGAGCCCTTGTTCACCATCGATCCTCGCCCCTTTGCCGCTGACCTGGCCAAGGCCAAGGCCCTGCTTGCCAAGGACAGGGCTGACCTGGAAAACGCCCACCGCGATCAGGCCCGTTACCGGACGGCAGCCTCCAAAGGGGTGGTGTCGCAGGAACAGGCGGATCAGGCCCTGACCCGGGTCGCCACTCTGAGTGCGGTCGTCAAGGCTGACCAGGCGGCCGTGGACAGCGCCGAACTGGCCCTTGGCTACTGTTCGATCAGGGCCCCGTTCAGCGGCCTGACCGGCGAATTGTTCAGCGACCGGGGCAACCTGA
>JBFWIP010000033.1:4941-23135 GCA_050255935.1 Desulfobulbus sp. | reverse complement strand
TGAGCCGAAGCGAAACGCGGGTTCGAGGAAAAATTTTTTGGTGACCACTATAGTGCACACATAAAAAATAACAATGACAACGAAGGGCTACTTTGGAGGCAGGGTGCGTCGGACTGCCAATTTTTCCGAGGTACTCTTTTGTTTTTTCTACATTTGAAGTGGCAATTTTTTTAATGATTACCACTAAAAATCAGCATGAAGAGATGAGGTCTCTCCCGCTGGTCGAGATGACATCCGGTTGGTGCAATGCCTCCCCGAACGTTGCTCAAGATCGGTGTCATCCCGAACAATGTGAGGGATCTCACAAATCAAATCCTTCAGCTGAAGTTCGGTGATAATTACATTTTTTTAGCTTCCTCTGAACCTTTCTCGGAAAAATGCGCCTACGGGGTTGTTTGCAGGGTATATATTTCATATAATAAAAGTTTATGTCTATAAAATATTACCCATACAAGAACACCGGGAGTCATTGTGAAACTACGGGTGCAACATCTTTATAAAGTCTTTGGCGCCAATCCGGAAAAGGGTGTTGAAGCCGCCAGGAAGGGCATGGGCAAGGAAGAAATCATGTCCCGATATAAGCTGGCCCTGGGCGTCAACAACGTCAGTTTTGAAGTGGGCGCCTCGGAAATTTTAGTCATCATGGGCTTGTCCGGAAGCGGCAAGTCCACTTTGGTCCGCTGCATCAATCGGCTGATCGAGCCTACCGCCGGGACGGTTGAGATCGACGGGGTCGATGTCACCAAACTGTTGGAAAAGGAACTGCGCATACTGCGGATGGAAAAGGTGGGCATGGTATTCCAGAATTTTGCCCTTTTCCCCCACCGGACCGTGCTGAAAAATGTCGAGTACGGCCTGGAAATCCAGGGCGTGCCGATGAAGGAGCGGATGGAAAAGGCGCGGCAGGCCATTGAACTCGTCGGCCTGTCGGGCTGGGAGGAGTACCGGCCGGAAAATCTCAGCGGTGGTATGCAACAGCGGGTCGGCCTGGCCCGTGCCCTGGCTTCGGGTCCGGATGTGCTGCTCATGGACGAGGCCTTCAGTGCCCTGGATCCGCTGATCAAACGCGAGATGCAGGATGAACTGCTCGCCCTTCAGGACCGGGTCGGCAAGACCATTATCTTCATCACCCATGACCTGGACGAGGCCCTCAAACTCGGCGACCGCATCGTCATCATGAAGGATGGCCGGGCGGTCCAGGTCGGGACCCCGGAAGAAATCCTCACCAATCCTGCCAACGAGTATGTGGAGAAATTCGTTCAGGATGTGGACATCACCAAGGTGCTGACCGTTTCCAAGGTGATGCGCAAGGCGATCAGCGTCACCTATCCCAAGGATGGTCCCAAGACTGTGATCCACAAAATGCACGAGGAGGGGCTCTCGCGGTTGATGGTGGTGGGGAAGGATCGCAAGCTCCTCGGTCTGGTCGAGGTGGAAGCGGTGACCGAGGCGATCAAACGGGGAGAGCGCACCCTTGAGCACATCATTGACAAGGATGTGGTCACGGTACGGCATGACGACAATGTCGGCTGTCTTTTTCCGGTGAAAAAATATCCCATCGCCGTGGTCGACCAAGAGAACAAGCTATTGGGCATCGTCAAAAGGGGATCGCTCCTCTCGGGCATTGCCGATTTCGGAGGAACCTATGACCATCAGTAAACTGCCCCTCGGCGACTGGATTGAGCAGCTCATTGAATTCTTGACCGAGCACTTTGCCTTTCTCACCCACCTGCTTTCTTCGCTGATCGAGTCCGGGCTCGATCTTTTTGTTGAATGGGTGCTTTATGTTCCTCCCTGGGCGGTCATCATTGTCCTGGCCTTGGCCGCCTGGGTGATTTCCAATCGGCGGGTGGCTCTCGGAACCCTGCTGGGGCTCGGTTTGATCTGGAATCTCGGCCTTTGGGAGGCCACGGTTTCCACCATTGCCCTGGTGCTGATCTCGACCTGTTTTTCGGTTTTCATTGGCGTGCCCTTCGGCATCCTTTCCGCGCTCTCGCCCCTTGTGCGGCGGGCAGTGATGCCGGTGCTCGACTTCATGCAGACCATGCCGGCCTTTGTTTATCTCATTCCCGCCATTCCCTTTTTCGGGTTGGGACCGGTGGCCGCCATTTTCACCACCATGGTCTTTGCCATGCCACCGGCAATCCGCATGACCTGCCTGGGGATTCAACAGGTGCCGGAAAACCTGATCGAAGCTGCCGATGCCTTTGGATCCACTACTTGGCAGAAATTGTTCAAGCTGCAGTTGCCCCTGGCAGCGCCCACTATCATGGCCGGGATCAACCAGACCATCATGCTGTCGTTGTCCATGGTGGTGATTGCGGCCATGATCGGTGCCGGCGGCCTGGGCGGTGAGGTTTGGCGCGCCATTCAGCGTCTGTGGATGGGGCGTGGTTTCGAGGCCGGTATCGCGGTGGTGATTATCGCCATGATCCTGGACCGGACCACCCAAAATATCAACCTGGATAAATTACGGAGAAAAGGATGAAAGGTCTGTTGAAAATCTGCACCGTACTCGTTGTCGCCAGCTGTTTTCTGGCCGGATCCGCAATGGCAGCCAAAAGGGTGCGTCTGGCCTATGTGGAGTGGGCCCGCGCCGTGGCCATCACTCATGTCGCCGGTGAAATTCTCAAACGGGAGGGGTACAAGGTCAAGCTGCAATCGGTGGCCAATGCCGCCATGTGGGCCTCGGTGGCCAGTGGCGATTCCGATGGGCTGCTCTGTGCCTGGCTGCCGGTCACCCATGCCGACCTCTATGCCAAGTACAGGGACAAGATCGTTGATTTGGGGCCGAATTACATTGGCGCCAGGCTGGGCTTCGTCGTCCCCGACTACGTCACGATCGACACGGTTCCGGAGATGTTTTCCCATCGCAATGATTTTAAAGGAAAAATCATTGGCATTGATCCCGGTGCCGGCATGTCGAAATCCATCGAAAAGGCCATGGCCGAGAACATTTCCGGCTTGGGCGAATTCAAGTATATCAGCGGCAGCGATGCCATCATGGTGGCCAGTCTGGAGCAGGCGATCAAAAAGAAGGAGTGGATCGTGGTTCCCGGATGGAAGCCCCACTGGATGTTCGGGCAGTGGAAGCTGAAAATTCTCCAGGACCCGGACAACATTTTTGGGGGGGAAGAGACCATCAATACCATCGTCCGCAAGGATCTGGAAAAGGATGATCCGCAGCTGTTTGCTTTTTTCAAGAATTTTGACTGGAAACAATTGCCCTTGGAGAGCGTTCTGGTCGACAATAAAAAAGGCATGGATCCACGCAAGAGCGCGGCAAAATTCGTGGAGAACAACTGGGCTACGATCGAAAGGCTTTTATCCCGCAAGTGAGCAAAGGAAAGAGCGGCCTGTCGCCAGAATCCGAGACGTCGCGTATTGGAAAAACAGCCTGTCGCGAAGCTTGATCTGGATAATTTCTCGTTTTCGTTGATAAAAGGTGGCAGGCTGCAGGGGGCGCCTCAGGTAGGCAGCTCGATTTTTTTCACCTCCGGATCAAGGGAACTGATAATCTGGTCCAGGGAGGCGGCGATTTCAGCCAATTTATCGATGCTGATTTTATCGACATCGAAAAAAGAATCGGTTTCCAGAACCTGCAACAGGTGTTCGGCATATTCCCGGCCGGTGTTTGTGAATTCGATGTAGACTGTCCGCCGGTCACCGCTTCTGCGGATCCGCTGCAGCAGACCCTTGCTCTCAAGACGGTCGACAATGCCGGTCATGGCGCTGTTGTTCATGTTGAGCTTGCGGGTGAGGTCGGTGAGGGTGGTGCTGCCGTGCACATGCATTTCGTTCAGGCAGAGCAGTTGCGGCAGGGTAACATGGTATTTGTTATCAAGATATTTCGAATACTTATCTAGTGACCTGGAGAGTTTTCGAATCTTGACGATGATTTGAATGGAGAGATTGTTCAGCATTGCCGTCCTCGCAAAAAGCCGGGGAAACGGCATTTTGTGCCGCGTAACATACTGTTTTCGTGATGCATTATTTCCCGTTTTTTAGGGTGTTGCGAATTCGTCAGTATGCGGCGAATATATGGTTTTCTTTACTTTCGGTCAATCATTTTAAATGGCCTGTTGCTCCGGAATCCCTGACTGTTCCTTGGTTTGCCTCCCCCGATGCAAGCCGCGAGAACGGTGTTCCCTTCCCCCTGTTGTTTCGTCTTTTCGAGGCGTCTTTTTTTTATCTTTTTCGTTTCCTGGTGAATTTATACCGGCAAAAAGAACCGCCCCACCGGCAATGAGCCATTGCAGGTGGGGCGGTAAGGATGCCTGGCCAAATGGGATGGCAGATCCGGCTTTGGCCGAAAGGCTTATTTCTGTACCGTGACCGGAGTTTTCTCCTTGTTGACGTACTTGAAAAAGATCGGAAAGGCGACAAAGAAAGCGACACAGATCAGGTATTCGATGCCTTTGATGTGGGTGTAGAAATCAACCAGGGTGTGCATCGGCTTGATCATGCCGGTGGCTACCATATACTGGTGGACCAGTTCGCCTACCTGCCAATTGGCCTGGTGCAGGGCGCCGACAAAGGCAGCTACGCCCCACAGGACAACCAGTGTTCCAAGGCCAAGCATGATGGTGGACGCTTTTTTGGTGCTCGTTTTTTCAGACATTGTTGGACTCCTTCTTTCCTTGGTTCAATTGAATTGAAATGAATTAGTGACCGATTATCGTGCTGATGTATCCCTGGATCAGGTTGCCGATTCCGCCGCTGGCCAGACCGCCAATCAGGCAGGCAACAGCCCATACGCCGATCAATGCGGCCATGGTCATGACGATGCGGACGGTGAACTTGGAGGTTTCCTGGGCGACATCGGTTTTGGTCTCGGTTTTGTTGATAACTTGTGTTGTCATGGTGTCCTCCTTGGGGTGGGTGTCGGCTGACGATGTGTTGTTTTGCCTTAGGAAAAGCAGCTTTGGTGCCAATGTGGCGGACGAAGGGAAAATAAAAGGTGCTTTTTCCTATTCATCTGAAATAAAAGGATAAATCTGCAATTTTTTCAAACCGGCCTATCCGCTTTTTGGGTGCGACATAAATGTGGTGCACGGAATGTGCGCCACATGTGCGTGGTGTAATTGTGGTGCATGTGTGGCTATGGGGAAGCGATTCTGTTGCGAATGGAGCCGGGTAGGTTGCCAATGCTACGGATAGCCGCCCCGCGCGCGCATAAAGTGTGTGGCGTGAGATGCGGGAGGGGGCTCCGGCGCAACGGAAGCGTTGAAGGGGGGCGGCTGTTCTTAGGCCACGGCACTGCGGTAAGGGAGTTCAAGGCTCAGCTTGAGTTGTGTCCTCTCGGCCTGTTCGTGGAGTTGGGCGCGATGCTGTTGCATCAGTTGGATGCAGAATGTTCGATCCGGCCAAAGTCCGCTGTCGTCTTCCAGCCAGGTACCGCTGCTGTTGGAGAGGCGAAGGCGGAGGTGGCCCTGGCCCTGTTGCTCGTCAGGATCAACGGCGATGCTGATCCGTTTGGCCGTTTGTGCATTGACGGTCTTTTTTTGGTTGAGGGACCGGCGGCCTTGGGTAATCAGGGTCAATAGAACGAGCCAGAGATCGCCGGCGGGAACCAGGACTTCAAAACGGTTGTCGTCAGGAAGTTCCAGGGTAATGGATTCCGCACGCAATATTTTTTCCAGTAACCGGGTCAGTTGGGTGAAGAGGCGCTGCAGCGGGATGCTTGAAGGACGAGCAGGCTGCCAGTGGCCGACCCGCTGAACGATGCCCACCAATTCGGCCGCTTTTTTTTCTTCATGCACCAGACGCGGCAGGATATCGGCCCGCAGTCGCGGCCCTTCCTCCTTGTCTTCGACATCGATCAGGGTCTGGGTATAATTGAGGACACCGTTGAGGCGGTTGGTCAGTTCACTGGCCAATTCAGTCCCCACCACGCCGAGCACGATGCATCGGAACCGATGCGCCCTTTGGTGGAGTGCTTCGGGTTCGGAACTGTCCGGGCATGGCGTCGATCCAAGGGCTCCGGCCTGCACCTGCAGCCGTTCGATCTGCGCGGTCAGGGCCTTCAGCGAGCAGCTTGCTCCCGCTTCCACGCCGGAGAGTCGGCAGAGCGCCATGATCGGTGCGGTCAGGGATTGGTTGAGCAGATAAAGCAAGGTGCAGGAAAGCACCACGATCAGGCCCAGGGCCCCGGCTATAATTTTGTGCAGGCCCAGGAGAATACGTTGGGTATGGTCCCCAAGCCCGAAACGAAACTGTTGCAAACCGATGTTGATCCCGCTCAGTGCCCGTATCAGGGCAACGGTTTCGTGGTTTTTTTCATCGGGTTTTTCCTGGATGGAACGGAGTTGCACCTCAAGGCCGATCAAATCGACCCGTGAGGGTAAGGAAGATTTGAGCCCTTCGGGCACAAGGATATCGGAGGAAAGGTGGGAGACTTCCTTGTTCAGGAGCTGCAGTTCCTCGCTGAGGTTGCGTAGGTTGACCTCCTGTCCCCCGACCACGGATTCATTGAGATGATCCTTGATGGTGGTGAATTGAAACAGCAGCCTGTCACCGGCCGCAACCGCCAGACGGCACTGATCGTACAGCAGATACTGGCGGACGCCTAAAATCAGGATCACGGTAAAAAAGACCAGGACCAGGCCGGTGATGGTGTGGAAGATCCGCTGCAGGGGCCAGTTGCTCCAGGGAGCCCAATGAGATTTGGTCCGGTTGTCGGTATCAGTCACGGCCTACCTCCACGAGGACCACGGATTCCGGCCGGGAAAGTGGCCGGAATCCGTGGTCGCGCGCATCATATTGGTCGTTTTCCAAAATAGGTCGGGAAATCGACGTCCGTGTTTTGTCACAGTTTGTCACCGTGCTGTATGGTTTTTGGGGTTGTGCATTTTTGTGCGGATGTATCATCCGTCGTTCCCGCAACCAAGGTCACGGGAACGACGTTTCCAGCTGTGTCCCGCTGTTTTTCAAGGAATGATCCCACTATGACGGGTCATGTTCGGACCAATCATTTTTCACCCTGCCATTGATAGAGAATGGGCAGCCGATAGAGAATGAAGCGGTAGGTGATGAAATAGAGCGCAAAGATGGTGACGGTGACCCATACTTCCTTCCAGTGCGGAATTTCCTGATACAACTGCCAGTTAAAGCAGACGATGGCCGTGTTGAGTCGGTTCCAGACCACGCCCAGTACGCTGATCAGGGCCGCAAAGCGGACCATTCCCACCAGGCGGTGCTTGACGCCGTAGGCGAAAAGGAACATCGGCAGGATCACGGCCAAGGCCATCTCCAGCAGAAAGTATTGTCCCCAACCGGTGAAGAGGTAGTTCCATTCGTTGTCATGGGCAACACCCACGATCTTGATGACCAGGTAGGTGATCAGGGCATAGGCACAGCCTTTCCCCAGGCCGAGGGTGCAGCGGTCGACGTTGTCGAGGAAACGGCTGTCGCAACGCCAGGTGAGGAAGTGCTTACAGAGGGTGGCGGAGACGATGACCATCGACAAACCGGCGAAAATAGCGGAACAGAAGAAGTGAATCCACTGGAAGTTCGCCGACAGCCACAACGGATGGATTTTTGAGGGTGCGTAGTTGAAGAGGGCCCCCAAGGCGCCCTGATGCAGGGTGGAGAGAATGATGCCGGCAACGGTCAGGCCGATGGTGATGGACCTGATGAACCGTTTACCCTTGAGCCAGCCGATCCATTCGAAATAGGCCGACGAAACCTCGGCAATCTGCACCGAGAGGTAGGTGGCCACATGCCAGGCAACGAGAAAGAGGACCGCCGCCGGTCCGAGGGAGACGAACATCGGATAGTAGAGCCGCCAGGGCATGCCCAGATCGACCTCCAGGTAAACGACGGCAAAGAAGTAGCCGAGCAGGCCGTTGAGCAGGGCCAGCCGCTCGATGGGCCCGAAATCCTTGCGGCCGAAGATCTCCACGGTGGTACCGAGCAAAAAGCCCGAGGCCGAGAGCGGGACCATGCCGAACAGGCCGAAACCCAGGAACAGTCCCCATGGGTAGTCGTTGGAAGCGTGGGTGACCGTGTCAAGGCCGCCGAAATAGCGCTGGAGAATGATCGGGATACCCACGGCAAAGATAACGAACAGCACCCAGTTGACCGGATTGCGCAGCATCTGGGCCTTGTAGTCCTCGCGGCTCAATCCCAGCCAGAGTTTTTCCTTGATGGTCCATTGGCTCCCATCGGGTCTGAGATGGGAGACAATCGGAATTTCCTGCTTGTTGTTGCTGAAAGTGAACATGGTTCAGACCTCCCCCTCGGTTTTTTTGCTTTGTTCCAGTTTGTCCTTGCGTGTCGCCAACAGGTGGATCCCGGTAAAGAGTGCGGGCCAGATGGTCAGCACCATGGGGACGATCGACAGGAAGTCCTTGACGAAATTGAGGATCGGTTCCTTGGGCACGGCGGTATCCATGCCGACCTTGTCAAAGGGCGCGGGAGAGATGTACATCCAGGCCGTACCGCCCGCTTCGTGCTCGCCGTAGATATGGTCCACGTATTTTTCCGGATTCTCGCGGATGCGTTGCCGTCCCATTTCCAGTACATCCGTGCGGCGGCCAAAGGTCAGCGCTTCCTGCGGACAAGCCTCGACGCATGCCGGCGGCTTGCCCTTGCTCAGCCTGGTGTCGTAGCAGAAGATGCACTTCATGATCCGGGGATGGATGGCGCTGGAGTAGCGGAAGGTCGGGATGTAGAAGGGGCAGGCGATCATGCAGGTCCGGCAGCCGACGCAGACCTTCGGGTTGTAGATGACCGCACCTTCCGGGGTCTTGGTGTAGGCGTTGACAAAACAGGAGGTCAGGCAGGCCGGTTCCTGGCAGTGGTTGCACTGGATCTTGCGGAACAGGGGGTGGTCCTGGCCGGGGATATCGTACCGGTTGACCACGGTGTAGCGGGTTTCGTCGGTGCGCCGCTTCTGACCGTGATGGATTTCGTCGAACACGGAATAGTCGTTGAACGGCTTTTCGGGTGCGGGCAGATTCTGTTCCTGGTTACAGGCGGCCTCGCAACTGCGGCAACCGACGCAACGCGACAGATCGACCAGGACACCCATGGAGTTCGGGTAACCTTCAAAGGTGGCGGCCTGCGATTTTTTTGCCAGGGAGACCGTTGCTGCAGCGGAAGCGGCGACGCTGCCCTGCAGAAACTTTCTCCGGTTGATCAAAGTTTTCATGTGATGTTCCCTCTATGGTTGAAATGCTGGATTATTCGTGATCTTTTGATCCTTTGGCCTTGCCTTTGAGATCGACCCGGAACATTTTTTTGCCAGCCTCGGTCATGGCGTGGCAGCCTTCGCAACTGGAAGGCGCGTTTTTCTTGACATGGCAGGGAATGCAGTTGAGATGGTAGGCGCCTTTGAGTCCGGGTTTGTCGATGTGGTAGAGATTGGGATTATCGGTGGCGGTGACCTGCTCGGGATAGAACTGCTTCTTGGTATGGCAGTCCTTGCAGGAGACAATGGGCTTTTCGCTCGACTGGGCATGGCAACGGATACAGTTGGGATCCATATCCTGCTGGCCGGTGGTATGGTGGTGGCAGTCTTTGCACCGGGCGAGCTGCGAGTGCCGTACGTGACTGAACTCCACCGGGTTGTACAGGTTGGCCAGGGCGTCGATGGTCACCGTCTCCGGCGCATCTTCTTGCTCCAATGCCAGGCCGGGGATCGGCAGGGTCCCGGCCAGCAGCACAATCGCGGCTGCAAGCACGGCCTTGGGGTTAATGGTCATGGGTGAACCTCCGTTGGTTGATGATTGTTCGATCGTTCATGTTTTCCTCCGTTTTCCGTTAATAAGCGTTCAAGCTCGCATTCCTTGAGGTAACTGCGATAGACAATGTCCACTTGCTCGGCGTCCATGGTTTCGTAGAGGAGCAGGGCCTCGGCGAATTTATGGAGAAACCGGTTGTGCTTCTTCAACAGGCCAAGCGCCTGGTCGTAACAGCCGCCGATCAGCTGCTTGATCTCGGTATCGATGCTTTGGGCAATCATCTCGCTGTGGATCTTGGCCTGGCCGTTTTCGCCGAGGAAGCCCTCGCCGGCGCGGCGGTAGGCGATGGGGCCGATGGTCGGGCTCATGCCCCACTCGCAGACCAGGCGGGTGGCGATTTCGGTGGCGTGGTCGATGTCGTTGCTGGCACCGGTGGTCAGGCGACCGAAGACCAGGGATTCAGCGGCGCGGCCGCCCATGAGGATGGCGATGCGGTTGAGGAGATATTCGCGGGAATAGGTCATGCGGTCATCGAGCGGCACCTGCTGGGTCAGACCCATGGCCCGGCCCCGGGGGATGATGGTGATCTTGTGCAGGGGATCGGTCTCCTCGAGCATCATGCCGACAATGGCGTGTCCGGCCTCGTGGTAGGCGGTGACGCGGCGGTCTTTCTCGCTGACCACGATGGAACGTCGTTCGAGGCCCATGACGATTTTGTCCTTGGCCTGCTCGAAGTCATCCATGTCCACGGAGTCCTTGTTCTGGCGGGCGGCGTTGAGCGCGGCCTCGTTGACCAGGTTGGCGATCTCGGCGCCGCTGAAACCGGGGATGGAGCGGGCAATGGCACCGAGATCGAGGTTCGGTACGGTGACGATCTTGTGTGCATGCACTTCGAGGATTTTCAACCGGCCCTTGACATCGGGCAGGGAAAGGGTGATGCGGCGGTCGAAGCGGCCCGGCCGTAACAGGGCCGGATCGAGGATGTCCGGACGGTTGGTGGCAGCGATCATGATCACCGTGTCTTCGGTACCGAAGCCGTCCATCTCCACCAGCAGGGCGTTGAGGGTCTGTTCGCGTTCGTCGCTTGAGCCGCCGGACTGCCCCCCGGACCGTCGGCCGCCGATGGCGTCGATCTCATCGATGAAGATCAGGCAGGGGGTGCTTTTCTTGGCCTCGGCAAAGAGTTCGCGTACCCTTGAGGCCCCGACGCCGGCAAAGATCTCGACAAAATCCGAACCGCCGATGGAGAAGAAGGCCACCGAAGCCTCGCCGGCTATGGCTTTGGCCAGCAGGGTCTTGCCGGTGCCCGGTGCCCCCTGGAGCAACACGCCCTTGGGGATTCGTCCGCCCAGGCGGCTGTATTTTTCAGGGGTTTTGAGGAATTCGACGATTTCCTGCAGTTCTTCCTTGGCCTCGATGATTCCGGCCACATCCGCGAAGGTGACCCGTTCACCTTTGATGGGAGTGAAACGGGAGCCTTTGGCCGACGATGCAAACTCGGATTTGAGTGATCGTTTGCTGAAGATCAGCCAGCCGCCAAGGATCAAAACCAGCGGCAACAGAATCTTGAAAATTTCCGAACTTTCCGAGGGGAGCACGGCTTCGCCGGTGATGGCCACCTTGTGTTCCACCAAGAGCGGAGTGATCGCGGCCACATCCGGGACAAAGGTCCCGAAGGGACGGCCGGCGTTGTCAGTACCGGTCATCATCTGTCCGTGAAAATGGACCGATGAAATGTTGTTCTGCTGAAGATCATTTAAAAAATCGGTGTAGGAACGCTCCGGAGGCGTGCTTTCCCGCAGGTAGACATTGTAGCCGAACACCACCACCGCAGTGATGGTGAGGAGCCAGAGGCCGAGTTGCACCGGGTTTCTCATAGCGACCTCCCCTTGGCCTGCCGGCCCTGCAGCGGTGCGCCGGACTGGACGACCCGGCGATAGTCGTTGATCGATTCGGCCAGCACTCCATGCACCAGGGCCTTGAACACGGCCCGCTGGTCGGGCAGGAGCGAGGCGTTGTTGCGAAAGCAGAATTCGTCGAGATAGAGCTGGAGGTGTTTCACCGTCACTCCGCCACGGTGGACGGTGTGGAGACAGGTCTCAAAGCTGCGGTTCAGTTCCTGGGTCCGGGTGGACTGGGCCGCGGAGGGTGGGGGCTGGGCCGGGGCGAGGTTGTATGGTCCGGCCTCGGGGAGCAATGCGAGCAAGCGTTGGTCGGAGGTGAGCAGGGTGGAGTTCGGCTGCACCGAATCCTTGAGAAAAAGGACCAGGGTCTCGGTGTTGAGGCGTTCGATGTGGCGCATGCGGATCCGGCCGGTGATGTTGAGGGAGAGCACGATTTCGGCCGCTGTCAGTACCTGGGCCCGCTCCTTGCGTTCGTAGGCCGGAGCCACGGTATCGCATACCACCTCGACCGCCCCCTCGCAGGGGGCACTGTCGGCCCGGCCCATGGCCAGGCGCAGCTTTTGGAGCCAGGTCCAGGCGGTCTGGTAGCAGGACAGCCCCAGGAGCCGCTGCAGCTCCTTGGCGCTGACATCAAAGGGGGCGGCACTGAACCACCAGATGGTAAGCAACCAGTCGCGCAGGGGTTTTTTGGCCCCGTGCATCAGGGTGCCGGTGGTGAGCGAACTGCGGTTGCCGCAATGAGGGCAAACCGGGTAGCGCCGCGGGGTCATTTGCGGATGACGGGTTCGGCAGAAGGGGCAGACAAATCCCTGCGGCCAGCGCAGCGGAAAAAGAAAGGCAATGCAATCCTCTTCCGTGGGAAAGAGGTTTTCAAAGGTCTGCAGAATGGAGAGTTGTTGTTGGCGCTCCGTTTGTTCCATGCGTTTTGTCCGAGAGGGTGAGCAACTTACCTTACCTATCCACTTGGCTACGGGCTTTTGCATGGGAGGTGCCACCTCGGACCTGTTGGAGTCCGGGGATGACGATTTAGTTATCCTGTTAATTCTGTGCTGAATTAAAGGGGTTGTTTCTTTTGGGCCGGAAAATGGAGGGGGCAAAAGGCTTGGTATGGGGATGTTGCAGAAGTGTGGCGTTGCCACAGTATTGTGGCAACGCTTTTGTGGTGCAGGTTCAAAGCTCAAGTTGGCTGAGGTCCAGATGCAGTTCGCGGATCTTGCGGTAGAGGGTGGTCCGGTCAATGCCCAGCAGGCGGGCCGCCTTGGCCTTGTTGCCGCCGGTCCTGCGCAGGGCCTGAAGAATGCGTTCGCTGGGGGAGAGATCCTGCTCCGGCGGGGGCGCCGCCGCTGGCGCAGCGGTGACGGGCTGGGAAGCCACGTCATCCGTTTGCCCGTTGATCTGCCGCCGGCGAAAATTTTTGATCTCCGGCGGCAATTGGTCCGCGGCCAGGGTCGCTCCCTGGCAGAGAACGCAGGCCCGTTCGATCACATGCTCGAGTTCGCGGACATTGCCCGGCCAGGAGTAGGCCAACAGCAACTGCCGGGTCTGGTCTGAAATGCCGCCGATCCGTTTGCCCACCTTGACGGCGATCTTGTCGATGAAGTGGTTGGCGAGCAGCAGCACATCCTCGCCGCGTTCGCGTAACGGCGGCAGGATGACGTCGATTACCCGCAGGCGGAAATAGAGATCCTCGCGAAAGGCCCCTGTGCGCACCTTTTCCTTGAGGTCCACATTGGTTGCCGCCAGCACCCGCACGTCGACCCGCAGGGGCGTGTCCTGGCCAACGGGATAGAAGGTGCTTTCCTGGAGGAACCGGAGCAGCCGCAGCTGCATCATCGGTGAGATATCCCCGATTTCATCAAGGAACAGGGTGCCGCCGTCGGCCTGCAGGATGCGGCCCATGCGGTCGCGGTCGGCGCCGGTGAACGAGCCCTTCCGGTGGCCGAACAACTCGCTTTCCAACAGCGATTCGGGGATGGCGGTACAGTCTACCTTGACCAGCGGCCGGTTGCGTCGGTGGCTTTCCTGGTGCAGGGCCTCCGCGGCCAGCTCCTTGCCGGTCCCCGATTCGCCGGTGATCAGTACTGTCAGGTCGACCCGGCCGACGTTCTCGATCAGGGTGTAGACCGACTGCATCGCATCGCTGCTTCCCAGAAAGCGGTGGAATTGCTGCCGTCGTCCCGCGGTGCTGTTCTCGGGCGGGGTCAGGTCGCGGATGACCACCACCGCCCCCTCGGCTCCGCCGGCACCATCCTTGAGCGGCGCCACCGCCGCGCTGAGCACCTTCTTGCGATGTTCGGGATTTTGGCATTCAAAGAGTTGGGCGCTGCCCTCCTGGCCGGTCTTGAGCACCCGAAGCAGTTCCTTTTTCAACACGGCACAGTCTTTCTGGCTGCAGAAGGGGATGATTGAGCCCTGCTCCAGCAGGCCGGGCTGGAGTTCGGTGAGTAACAGCCGCGCCGCCGGATTGACCTCCTTGATGTCCAGGTTCTGATCTACGGTGACAATGGCGTCGGTCACGCTCTTGAACACGGTTTCGAGAAAGGCACGGTACCGTTCCCGTTCCTGCTCCGCCTTCCGTTGCCCCAACTCAAGCTGGTATTGGCGCAGGGCGATGCGGGCCGTCTTCAACAGGGCCTCCTTGTCCACCGGTTTGGGGATATAGTCAAAGGCGCCCAGCCGCACCGCCTCGGCCGCGGTCTCCACCGTGGGATACCCGGTAATCATGACCATGGGGCAGGAAATTCCCATTTCCCGAACCCGTTTGAGGATATCGATACCGGTGTTGCCGCCGAGCACGATGTCGCTGATGATCAGGTCGTAACGCTGCTTGGAAAGCGCCTGCAGGGCCTCTTCAAAGGAGGCGGCGGTGTGGACCGGACCGTATCCCTGATTCTGGAGGAAGAACTGGAAGGTATTGCGCAGGCTCTCCTCATCGTCGATCACCAGGATGGCGGTTCCCTGTTCAGGGCTGTTCATGGTGCTTCTCCTCGGTCAGGTTTTGGGTGAGCGGTTTGCGGAAGGCGGTCAGGTCGCGGAAGACCACCACCGCGCCGGTCAGGCGCCGGTTTTCCAGGATCGGGGTGCTGATGTATTCCACCGGGAAACTGGTTCCGTCGCGTTTCCAGAAGACCTCGTTGTCGCCGAAATGGATCTTGCCGTCGCGGTAGGCCTGATGGATCGGGCACTCGCTCACCGGGTAGGGCGAGCCGTCGGCCCGGGTGTGATGGATGATGGCGTGATGGGCCTGCCCGACCAGGTCCTCGGCTTCCCAACCGAGCATCTGCGAGGCGGCCTTGTTGACGAAGGTGACGTTGCCTTCGGAATCCAATCCAAAAATACCCTCGCCGGCGGATTCGAGGATCAGTTCCATCTGCCGTTTGATGCGTTTGGTCTCCGCCTCGGCCTGGATGCGTTCGGCAATTTCCCGATTGAGCGAGGCGTTGGCGACGCTGATCTCGAAGGTGCGCCGCTCCACCCGTTCCTCCAGGTCGTTCTTGGTCTGGGCCAGTTCCTGGTTGGCTGCATCCAGTTGTTGCTTGAGCTCCTCCCGGTCTTCGGCCAACTGGTGCATGCGTCCCTTGGTCAGATAGGCCACCACTCCGAAAAGCCCGGTCAGGACTACCAGCGATAGGAGCGCAAAGGGCCATTGGGCCAGGTCCTCCGGTCCAATCAGCATCTGCCGGTCCATGAGCATCAGGAGAATGGCGGTGACGATGAAGAGGACGGCCAGCTGGCCAATGAATTTATTTTGCTCAGGCATTTATGCAGCGCTCCTTTCTGCCGCGGGCAGATCAATGATTACCGTGGTCCATTTGCCCCATTCGCTCTTGATGCGCAGGTGACCCTTGTTTTCGCGGATGAGGCTGTGGCTGATGCTCAACCCCAGCCCCGTGCCCTCGCCCTTGGATTTGGTGGAGAAGAAGGGGTCCATCAGCCGGTCCATCAGGTCATGTTCGATGCCGGTGCCGAAGTCGGTAATGGCGATACGAACATAAAGCCTGCCGTCCCGTTCCCTGGGGCGGGCATCAATGGTGATGCGTTTGTCCATGTGCATGGTGGGATACCGCTCGTTGAGGGCATAGCGGGCATTGCTGAAGACATTGAGAAAGACCTGCTGCAGTTGCTGTGGATTGCAGTATATCGGCGGCAGGTCCTCGGCGTATTCCTCGGAGAGGGCAATGCCGTCGATCAGGTACTGGTGCTGAATCAGTTCGATGCAGCGGCGCATCAGCCGTGGCAGGTCGACCGGTTCGGGCGACTCCTCGCGTTTGCGGGAAAAGTCGAGCAGGTTTTTGGTGATGCCGGCGATACGTCGCCCCTCCTTGATGATGCTGTGGAGGAAATGGCTGTTTTCGGTGATCTGGTTGGAATCGATCAGGATCTGGGCGTAGTTGATGATGCCGTTGATCGGGTTGTTGATTTCATGGGCCACGCCGGCGGCCAACTCGCCCACCGAGGCCAGTTGCGCCGCCCGTACCGCCTCGGCCTTCATCAGCTGCTCTTCGGTGAGATCGCGGGCAAGGAGCAGCGCCGCCCCGTAGCTCCCCTCTCCCTGCTTGAGCGGGCTGACGGTGAGCAGGTAATTCCCCCGTAATCCGCGCAGTTCGGTTTCGAAGATCCGGCTTTTCTTCTGGTTGAGCAGAACTTCGAGCGGGCAGATGGCCCCGGGCCGTCGGCCGCCGTGGAGAATCTCGCACACGCCATGGCCGATGATTTCCTCGCGCGACTTGCGGGCGGCGATCAGTGTGGCCGGATTGACATCGAGGATGGTTCCCTGTTCGGAGACAATCAGGGCCGGGTCCTGGACCGAGGCGAAAATATTCTCCCATTTGGCCAGGGCGTGGTCGAGGGCCCGGTCAGCGGCCATGCGTCCGGTGATGTCGATACCGAACAATACCAGTCCGACCCGGCCCTGCTCGATATCCGGCCGCACCGAACCGTGCCACTCAATGATGCGCTTGTCGCCGTTCCGGGTCTCGAGTTCGGCCTGGAAGTTCATCTCCGCCTGGCCGCCCTTGAGCACCCGCGAAAACTGGTTTTGGCTTTCGGCCCGTTTGTCCGGGCTGATCAGCACATCCACCCAGAAGCGCCCCTTGACCTCGGCCTCACTGTAGCCGGTGACCGTTTCGGCGGTATGGTTGAACGAAAGAATTTCGCCGCAGTGGGAGAGGGAAACCAGCAGCGCCTGCACCGTCTGCACGATTTCGCAGTTGAAGTCCTGTTCCAGGCGGAGGTGGCGCGAGGTGTGGCGCAGGTAGAGTGCGCGCGATATCGTGGCCACCACATTGGCGATGAAGTCGAGTTCGATCCCGGTCAGGCCGTCTTCGCAGATGGAGTGGATGGTCAGCACCCCGTATTTATTCTGGTCGTGGACCAGGGGCCAGGAGCCGCAGGAACGGCTGTGGGTGAGCGTGGTCAGGAGGGCCAGGGGGTGGAGGTCGGTTCCGTGGGCCGGCTTGAGTTCGGTGGTCACCGGCATGCCTGTGGCCAGGGCCTTGGCCGCGGTGAGGGTGATCGAATTTTCACTGACCAACTGTTGGACCAAGTCCCGGCATTGCTGCCCCGGAATCCCCTCCTGGACCACGGTCGTCACCGGAGTGATCGCGCCGTTTTCCTCTTCGCGTCCGATCCAGATCAAACAGTACTCGGGGTCATGGAGCAGCAGGCTGCAGCAGCGGGTGAGAAAGGCGTTCTCGTCGGCCATGGGCTCGACTTCCAGCTCGCCGATCTCCCGCAGCAGTTTGTAGCGCTGGACGTAGAGCGCTATCTGTTTGGCTTCTTTCTTCATGATCGATGGTCTCCGTCCCGGCATCGCATTCGTCGTTTTTGCTACGGTTGTGCCGCATTGAATCATGTTTTGCCACATAAATGCTACATAAGCGTTGCATTGCTGCCGCAGTTTTGTTGATTATTGTTGACGCGTTGCAGGGGCTGTGCCGGGATGAGGTGAGGTGTGGAAGGAAGAAGAGAGGGGCTCGATATGATGTATTGAGTGAAATTCCCCGATGATTTCATTGTTATTGTTCATTGTCAGCGCAATGGTGCGGTCATTTTTCGATAGGAATGGAGTCGATCCCGAAAAAGCCGTGAAAACAGCGTCCGGAAACCGTAATGGAACCCAACTCCAGGATGCGATCGGTATCGCCGGGTCGGACCCTCGGCGGTGTGGGCCACGGCGGACTCTACCGCCGTCTGTCGCAACCCGCGGAAATCTTTGTCCCCGCAGAGTAGGCCGGGAGCGCTATTTCTTTCGCTTCTTGATGATCCCATGCTATTATCAAAAGCCTGTTGCCGGTGGCAAACGGTGGCAACAGGCGCGGTTGTCGGGCAACCGTGTTGTTTGGCGGAAGAAAGCCGGGGCCTGGGGCTGGAAAGGAAATCATCGTTCAAGGAGTATGCATGCGGGTAATATTGGAAGAAGAGTGCCTTCGGGACGGGTTGCAGGCCGAAAACCGGCTGTTCAGCCTCGCAGAGAAGATGGAAATTATCCGCCTCCTGGCGGAGGCCGGGGTGCGCAGGCTGCAGGTGGGCAGTTTTGTCAATCCGCGGGCAGTCCCGCAGGTGGCCAATACCGATGTCCTGGTCTCCCTGGTTCGGCAACAGT
>JBFWIP010000033.1:1722-4841 GCA_050255935.1 Desulfobulbus sp. | reverse complement strand
ATGGAAATTATCCGCCTCCTGGCGGAGGCCGGGGTGCGCAGGCTGCAGGTGGGCAGTTTTGTCAATCCGCGGGCAGTCCCGCAGGTGGCCAATACCGATGTCCTGGTCTCCCTGGTTCGGCAACAGTATCCGGATGTTCTCTGTACGGCCCTGGTGCTCAACGAGAAAGGGCTGGAACGGGCGGCGCGCAGCGGATTGCATCACCTCAGCATGTCGGTTTCGGTTTCCGACAGCCACAGCCGCAAAAACAGCGGCCGTTCGTCTGCCGAGGCCCTGGAGTCGATGACCGGGTTGATTCGTCTGGCCGTGGGTGAGGGGATCACCGTTCGTGCCGGGTTGATGTGCGCCTTTGGAGGGCCGGATGAAGGGTTGATCGCCGAGGAGGTGGTGCTCGAGGCCGCGACCCTCCTGGCCGAGGCCGGTGCCACGGAGATCAATCTCGCCGATACCACCGGCATGGCGGGTCCGGTCCAGGTCCGCAATCTGGTGAGCCGAATCGGCACAGTCCTGCCCCGGGTCGAGTTGTCCCTTCATTGCCACGATACCTGCGGACTGGGGCTGGTGAACCTCTATGCCGCCTATGAGGCAGGGGTCCGGATTTTCGATGTGGCCGCAGGCGGTCTGGGGGGCTGCCCCTGCGTCGAGGGGGCGGCCGGCAATGTTGCCACCGAGGAGGCGGTGCGCCTGTTCAACGGCATGGGCGTGGAGACCGGCATTGATCCGTCCCTGTATTGCAAGGTGGTGACCTATTTTGAGCAACTGCTGGCCCGGCCATTGCCGGGACGGGGATGCCGTAATGGAGCCCAGGGCTAGAAGCGTTACGGCCATCGGTTGATCTTTTAACCAAAGGAGCAAGGAGGGGGATTGTGCATGATTGATGTTCTGCTGCACCTGCATCCGGTTGTCCAAGCCTTGTTGTTCACCCTGTTCGCCTATGCCATGACCGCGGCCGGTGCGGCGGTGGTGTTTATCGGCAGGGAGCTCAACCCGAAACTGCTCGACGGTCTGCTCGGTTTCGCCGCCGGGGCGATGATTTTCGTGGTCGTGGAGGAGCTGATCCCCGAGTCCCAGCGCCAGCAGGCCAATATCGATTTTGTGACCATGGCCACCATGGCCGGGTTCGCCACTATGATGATTCTGGATGTCGCCCTGGGGTGATTCGATGGAAAAAGACCGAAAGATTGCGTTGCTGATCGACTGTGACAATGCCAGCTACCAGGCGGTGGACGGTGTGCTCAATGAACTGGCCAAGTACGGCGTGACCAACATCCGCCGGGCCTACGGCAACTGGAAGACCCCGCAGCTCAAGGGGTGGGAGGAACAACTGCACCCCTTCGCCATTCAGCCGATCCAGCAATTTGCCTATACCCAGGGCAAGAATGCCACCGATGCGGCAATGATCATCGATGCCATGGATCTGCTTTACACCCAACAGCTCGACGCCTTCGCCCTCATGACCAGCGACAGCGATTTCACGCCGCTGGTGATGCGCATTCTCACCAACGGCCTCATCGTCTACGGCTTCGGCGAGAAAAAGACGCCGCCTCCCTTTGTCAACGCCTGCTCGCAGTTCATCTACACCGAAAACCTGCTGCCTTCCGCCGAGAGCAACGAATCCGAGGAAGACGAGCCCCAGGACCGCAAGAAATCGCGTAACGAACTGCGCGGTGACGCCGCCCTGGTCAAACTGTTGCGCAATGCCGCCGAGCAGACCGCCGGTGAAGATGGCTGGTCCAACCTCGGGCGGGTCGGGCAGTACATCTCCAATACCGCCTCCTTTTCCCCCATCAATTACGGTTATCGCAAGTTGAGCGAACTGATTCGGGTCAGCGAGCTGTTTCACGTGGAGATGCGCAACAACAACAAGGTGATGTACATCAAGGACAGCAAGAAGGGCTGATCTTTCCTCCCCTGTTTGGTCGTTTGCGCGTCCTTCTTCGTTTCCCCCTTTCCCGCCTTCCCGGACGGGCCATACACGGCCATGTCATCTCGATTGTACCACGATGAGGTATTTTTTGTTGTTGACCTCCGCCGGGAGTGCCCCCATTGTTATGGGATATAAGGGATCCACGGTTTTTCCCCTCTTGGTACCGGCCGCAAGGGCCTTGTTCTCCTTGTCTTTTGAGGGGAATGCAATCCGTGGTGACCTGGATTGCTTCGCCGGAGGATCAAATGAAGCTTGCAAAAGCCGTATTTTTTGTTGTTGCCCCCATCGTAATAACAGGAGGCTTGCTTATGGCCCGACAGAATTTCACCGCATCACATGCGCAGGTGAACCGGACAGACCGGATCGAAAAAAACGAACAGGCCCTCTTTGCCGGCGGCTGTTTCTGGTGCATGGAAAAACCCTTTGAACAGCTGAACGGCGTGATCTCGGTGGCCTCCGGTTACAGCGGCGGTTCCACCGTCAATCCCACCTATGAGGATTACTCCCGGGGCGGCCACGTCGAGGTTATCCGGATCGTCTATGATCCGGAGGTGATCAGTTTTACGACGCTTTTGGATACCTACTGGCGGCAGATCGATCCCACCGACGCGGGGGGGCAGTTCGTTGACCGTGGTCATGCCTATACCACCGCGATCTATTACACCAATGAGGAACAGCGGCGGGAGGCCGAGGCCTCGAAGAAGGCGCTTGCCGGGAGCGGTGTTTTCGACAGGCCCATTGTCACCCCGATTCTGCCGGCTTCCGTTTTTTACCCGGCCGAGGAGTACCATCAGCATTATTACCGCAACAACCCGAACCGCTACCATGGGTATCGTTCCCACTCCGGGCGGGACGATTTTCTGCAACGGACCTGGCAAACCGCCGAACCCGCACATCCCTGCACGCTGGATATGAAATCGCGGTTGACGCCGCTCCAGTATAGGGTGACCCGGGAAGAGGGGACCGAGCCCCCCTTTGACAACCCGTATTGGAACAACAAGGCGGCCGGCGTCTATGTGGATATCGTTTCCGGCGAACCCCTGTTCAGTTCCATCGACAAGTATGACTCCAAGACCGGTTGGCCCAGCTTTACCCGGCCATTGGTTCCGGGCAATATTGTCGAACGCGAGGATCGCCGTCTGTTCACCGTTCGTACCGAAGTGCGGAGCAAAACGGGGGATTCCCACCTCGG
>JBFWIP010000033.1:0-1622 GCA_050255935.1 Desulfobulbus sp. | reverse complement strand
CGGGCGACGATGGCATGGACGGCCTTGGTCGGATGAATACCGTCCCAGAACAGATAGGTATCGGGCCGGGCGCAGGTATAGGGCGGGATGTTGGGGGTGACGCAGGGGGTGTCGATGTTGGTGATGCCGAAGGATCCGAGGGGACTGTTGACTATTTGGTCAAGTATTGCAAACAGGTCGAGTTCTTTGATGTTTATTCCCGGGTAATTTTCATTGGTATTGAAAAAGAAGACGATATTGGCGAGCTCTTGATTGAAGGATTGGGCGAGACCATTTGTCAGCCCGACGATATCAATACCAAGCGGTTGGTAGAGAGGAATGAGTTGCTGGACTGCGGGAGTGTAACCAATTGCCGGAACAGTGACCACGAGGAAATTCCGCGCTCCATGCCCGTACAAGGTATCAATAGCCCCGTATATACCTTGGATTGCCGCTTCTAGGTGAGCGGGATTGTTGTCGACCAATGCATCGCGGACATCGTTGCTGCCCATTTCGATGACCACCAAGGTATCGGGGGAGGTTGCCTGGAAGTCACCTAGATACGCATCGATTTGGTTGGGGAGATTAAATCGGCACTTATATTCCCGGGCCCGTGCACCGCCCACCGCATAGTTGCTCGCCTTGAGGCCGTCGCTACGGAGGGCCGGCCGGGTGGTGCCGGCAAGGCCTCGGCTTCGGGCGTATTGCTCGATCCAAGTGGCCCCGTTGGTGACATGGTGGCCGCCTCGCGCATAGACGCCGTCGGGAATGAGCGACTCGTCGAGGGCATCGTAAGGCGGGACATTGTGTGAAACGCCCAAATCACATTCCGTTAGGTCAGCCAAGTCGGCAAAGGCAGTGGGATCGGCGTTGAGGACAAAGGCATTGCCCGAATCACTCAGGCTGGTGCCGAAGACAACAATGCGGTCAAACGGTTTTTTTTTGGGCCTGGGAGGCTGTCGGAGCGGTCAGCCAACAGAGGGTGAGAAGGGCGATGAGCAGAGAACAGAGCTGATGATGCGATCGCATGGCGGCCTCCTTGTGAAAAAAGATGAGTGGATGGGTTGGACTGTACCTCTTCTTGAAGCATCGATCAGGAATAATCGGCTAATAATCTATCTTGATGAGTTGATTTTGTACAATGGTTGAACACGATGAAATTGTGAAAAAAGGACAGGGCGTTTGAGGAAAGCTGCGGCTTGAATTGTTTCTTGCCGATTTTCCGGGACAATCAGCCGAATCAGCCGAAATAGGTCTGAAGGGGGGGAAGACAAAGAAAAGGAAGGAGACTCCGGGGCAACACCATGCTCACCGTCACCGGGGGAGTGGAGAGCATGGCATCGGGTGGAGGGAAAAGGCGGAGGATCAACCGAAGCGGCCGGTGATGTAGTCCTCGGTCAGTTGGTGGCGGGGGTTGGTGAAGATGCGGTCGGTGGGGCCGACCTCGACCAGGTCGCCAAGGTGAAAATAGGCGGTTCGTTGGGAGACACGGGCGGCCTGCTGCATGTTGTGGGTCACGATGACGATGGTGTAATGTTTTTTGAGTTCGGTGATCAGGTCCTCGACGGTGGCGGTGGCGATGGGGTCCAGGGCGGAACAGGGTTCGTCCATGAGGATCACCTCGGGGCGCACGGCAATGGCCC